>JANOEH010000097.1:0-2964 GCA_031413115.1 Candidatus Eiseniibacteriota bacterium
CGGTGCTGACCGAACGGCATCGCTTTGCCCGGAATGTGCCTCGCGTGGTATGCCCTGAGAGGCGGCACATCAAGGCTGACCCTTGGCGCGTCCGCCCAGCGGTCCCGCGCCGTATAATCACGCTACTTTTGGCCCTCGTTCCCGGCACCCGTCTCGGCGTTTACGAAGTCACCACCCAGATCGGCGAAGGGGGCATGGGCCAGGTCTGGCGCGCTACCGACACGACGCTGGGCCGCCAGGTCGCGATCAAGATCCTGCCGGACGCGTTCGCCGCTGATCCCGAACGCCTCGCACGGTTCGAGCGTGAGGCCAAGACGCTGGCGTCGCTCAACCATCCTCACATCGCCGCGATCTACGGCTTTGAGAAATCGTCCCCTTCGACAGGCTCAGGGCAGGCGGGGATGCACGCGCTCGTCATGGAACTCGTCGAGGGTGAGGATCTGTCGCAGCGCATCGCCCGCCTCCGCGCCCCGGGCGCTTCGGCGGGGCAGGCCGGAATGCCTCTCGACGAGGCGCTGCCGATCGCGAAGCAGATCGCCGAGGCGCTGGAAGCCGCGCACGAGCAAGGCATCATCCACCGCGACCTCAAGCCCGCAAACATCAAGGTGCGGACTGACGGCACCGTGAAGGTGCTCGACTTCGGCCTCGCGAAGGCCATCGACCAAGCCTCAAGCCCCAAGCCCCAAGCCCCGGAGGCGACGCAGTCGCCGACGATCACCACACCCGCCATGACGCAGGCCGGGATGATTCTCGGCACCGCCGCCTACATGGCGCCCGAGCAGGCGAAGGGGAAGAGCTGCGACAAGCGCGCCGACATCTGGGCGTTTGGCGTCGTCCTCTACGAGATGCTGACCGGCCAGCGGCTGTTCAGCGCCGAGACCATTCCCGAGACCCTCGCCCACGTGCTGACGCGCGAGATCGATCTGGGCACGTTGCCGGCAACCACGCCTCGGCACATCCGCACGCTGCTCGCGCGCTGCCTGGTGAAAGAGCCGAAGCAGCGCTTGCGCGACATCGGTGATGCGCGCCTGGCGCTGGAAGGCGCATTCGAGACGGCCGCGCCGCAGATGGTGGCATCAGCCACGCCCGCGTCGCGACGACGCACCGTCGTTATCGCGAGCGCCACGCTCCTCGTCGGCGCCGTCGTCGCCGCGCTCGCCACCTGGGCGCTGATGCGTCCTACCCCCGTGACGCTGCAGCCGGTGCGCTTCGCCCACGCCCCGACGGCCGCGCAAGCGCTCGCTATCCAGGGCAACGATCGCGACCTCGTCCTGTCCGCCGATGGCACGCACCTCGTCTATGTGGCGGGCCCTGAGGGGCAGTTGATGGTCCGGGCGATCGATGCGCTCGACGCGGTGCCGGTGCGCGGCGTCACTGGCGTGCGCAGTCCGTTCCTCTCGCCCGACGGCCGCTGGATCGGGTTCTTTGCGAACAGCGAGCTCCGGAAGGTGGCGCTCGGGGGAGGGGCGCCCTTCACGCTGTGCCCAATTGTGGGCGCGCCGCGCGGCGCGAGTTGGGGGCCGGACGACACGATCGTCTTCGCGACGGCCGATGCCAGCACCGGGCTGTTGCGCGTTGCCGCCGCCGGCGGGACGCCGACCGTCGTGACCACGCCGGATGCCTCGCAGGGCGAGGCGGATCATCTCTTCCCTTCCGTCCTGCCCAACGGGCTGGCCGTGCTGTTCACCGTCACCTCGTCGAACGGCGGGATCGACACCGCGCAGATCGCCGGGCGGGATCTCACGACCGGCCAGACCACGACGCTGGTGCGCGGGGGGAGCCAGGCCGAGTATGTCGCGCCCCTTCGACTGCGCTCAGGGCAGGCCGGCTATCTGGTCTACGCGGTCGCGGGCACGCTGCGCGCGGTGCGCTTCGATCCGGGCACGCTCGCCGTCGGGAGCGATCCAGTGCCCGTCGTCGAGGCGGTGACAACGTTCGCGTCTGGGGCCGCCGAGTTCAGCGTCTCGCGGACGGGCGCGCTCGTGTATGTCCCGGGCGGGGCGATGACAGGCACGCGGTCGCTCGTGTGGGTCACGCGGCAAGGACAGGAGGCGCCCCTGGCGGCCGCGCCGCTGCGCGCCTACCTGTATCCGCGCCTCTCGCCCGACGGCACGCGGGTGGCGCTCGACATTCGCGATCAGCAGAACGACATCTGGATCTGGGACTTCGCGCGCCAGACACTGACGCGCTTGACCGATGCGTCTGCCCTCGATCAGTTTCCGGTGTGGACGCCGGACAACAAGCGCGTCCTCTTCGGCTCGGCGCGCGCGGGCGGCATGAACCTGTTCTGGCAAGCGGCGAACAACACCGGGACCGCCGCGCGCCTGACCACGAGTCCCAACGCCCAGGCGCCGATGTCGATCTCGCCCGATGGCACGCGGCTGATCGTCCGGGAAGCCGTGCCCACCACGGGCATTGACTTGCGGGTCCTGCGCCTGGACCCCTCGACTCCGCTCGGGACAGGCCCTTCGACTCCGCTCAGGGCAGGTCCTTCGACGGCGCTCAGGACAAGTCCCTCGGCTACGCTCGGGGCATCCCCCCGCCAGACCGAGCCGCTCCTGCCGACGACGTTCTCTGAAGAGAACGGCGAGCTCTCGCCCGACGGGCACTGGCTGGCGTATCAGTCGAACGAGTCCGGCCGCAACGAGATCTTGGTGCGGCCGTTCCCGGACGTGGACGCCGGGCGCTGGACGATCTCGCCGAGCGGCGGCACCCGCCCGGTGTGGGCGCGGAGCGGCACCGAGCTGTTCTATCTCGATGGCGCCGGGGCGATGACGCGCGTCCCGATTCAGACCACCCCGACCTTCAGCGCCGGCAACGTGACGAAGCTGTTTTACGACGCACGGTACTTCACCGGACCGAGCGGTCGCAGCTACGATGTCTCCCCGGATGGCCAGCGGTTCCTGATCATCAAGAACACGAGCACCGAGCAGGCGCCGACGATGGTCGTGGTGGTGAACTGGC
>JANOEH010000098.1:0-16411 GCA_031413115.1 Candidatus Eiseniibacteriota bacterium
GCCGATGCCGGGGCGCTGCTGTGCCGGGCCGCGAACATCGAGCCTGCGGCGGTCGTTGGGGACTTCGACTCGATCCCCAGCGCGGCCCTGGCCGCCTTCCCCCCCGACCGACTCCACCCCTCGACCGATCCCGAGTCGAACGACCTCGAGAAGTCGCTCGCCTGGGTGACAGCCCGGTTCGGCGTCACCGCGGAGGTCACGCTCGCCGCGGGGGGCGGCGTCGACGGCGGGCGGATCGACCACGCGCTGGCGAACCTGGGCCCGCTCCTGCGTGAGCCGCATGCCCGAATCTCCATGCTCGACGGGGAGGGCCGCCTGTTTGCGCTGCGCCACGGTCGGCTCACGGCCCGCGGCCTGGCCGGCCGGCGCCTGTCGATCCTGCCGTGGTCCCTGCACGGCGTCACGGTCAGCGAACACGGCGTGCGCTATCCGCTCGATCACGACCGACTCGTGCTCGGCGGCCGCGGGGTGAGCAACGAGATCACCGCCGACGAGGCGACCGTGACCGTGCACGACGGGGTCGCGCTCGTCTGGGTGGAGTGTTGACGCTCGATGACTGGAGCGGACTCGCGCGCACGCCCGCGGGCGTCGCGCTCACGCTCGCGATCGGACTGGTCTATCCCCTGGTCGGCTGGTTCCGCTTTCGCCGTCTCGAGCGGCGCCCCGATCCGCTGCCGCGCCGCGAGAAGCTCGCGCTGTACGCCAGCATCGTCGTGTCGCAATGGTCGCTCGTCGCCGCGACCGCGCTCGTGCTGGGGGCGCACGGTCGCTCCCTCGTCGACATCGGTCAGGGGCCCGGCTTCGCGCCGCTGCGCACGGTGTTTCTGGCCGGCGGATTGCTGGCCGGGTTCGCCGTCCTGTCGTGGGTCACCACGCGCTCGCTCGCCGCGGCGGGACCGGAGGACCTGCCGCCGCACGTGCGGCGCGCGGGGCGGATTCTGCCGCGCGACGCCGTCGAGATCGCGGGCTTCGTTCCGGTCGCGATCACGGCCGGTGTCTGTGAAGAGGTGCTCTACCGTGGGTGGCTGCCGTGGGCCCTCGCCGGCTGGGCGGGCTCAGTGCTGGTGGGCTTCATCGCTGCCGCCGCGGTGTTCGGCTTCGGCCACCTCTATCAGGGGCGCAACGGGGTCGTGCTCACGGGGTTGCTCGGCCTCGCGCTCGGCGCGGCCGTGGCGTGGAGCGGCAGCCTGCTGCCGGGGCAGGCGCTGCACGTCGCCGTCGACCTGGTGAACGGCATCGCCGTTGGCGCGGCGCTGTCGCGCATGGCGCGGTCGGGACGGGTTAGGTAGACTCCGGGCATGAGCACGCCCACGCCCACGACCGTCGACGCGCCGCTGCCGCTCTCCACCTACGAACGCCTGCCCGACGCCGAGCTCGACGCGCGAATCCGCGCCGCGAAGACCGCGCTGGGCCGGCGCCTGATCATCCTCGGGCATCACTACCAGCGCGACGAGGTCGTGCAGTACGCCGACTTCCTGGGCGACTCGTACAAGCTATCGCAGCGCGGCGCCGCCGCCGATGCCGATTACATCGTGTTCTGCGGTGTGCACTTCATGGCCGAGAGCGCCGACGTGCTGGCGAAGCCGCACCAGCGCGTGATCCTGCCCGACCTGGGCGCCGGCTGCTCGATGGCCGACATGGCCGACATCGCCGACGTGGAGGAGGCGTGGGACGCGCTGACCCGCGATCACGGTGACACGTTCGTGCCCATCACGTACATGAACTCGACGGCGGCGATCAAGGCGTTCGTCGGGAAGCACGGCGGGCTGGTCTGCACGTCGTCCAACGCCCGCGGCGCGTTCGAGTGGGCGTGGGCGCGCAGGGAGCGCATCTTCTTCCTGCCCGACGAGCACCTGGGCCGCAACACCGGCGCGGGTCTCGGCCTCTCGCTCGAGTCGATCGGACTGTGGGATCCGCGCCTCGACCCGCGGGCCGCGCTGGCCGCGATCCCGCGCGACACCCGCCTGGTCGTGTGGCGGGGCTACTGCTCGGTGCACCAGCGTTTCACGCCCGAGCAGGCCCATTTCCTGCGCAGGGAGATTCCGGGCCTGCGCGTCATCTGCCATCCGGAGTGCAAGTACGAGACCTGCCAGGCCGCCGACCTGGTCGGCTCGACGGACTTCATCATCCGCACGATCGAAGCCTCGCCCGCGGGCTCGCAGTGGGCGGTGGGCACCGAGATCCACCTCGTCAACCGCCTCGCCGCACAGCACCCGGATCGGATGATCATCTCGATGCAGCAGAACGTGTGCGCCTGCGCCACCATGTACCGCATCGACCCGGTGCACCTGTGCTGGGTGCTCGAGAACCTGGTCGCCGGGCACGTGGTCAACGAGATCACGGTCGGCGACGAGACGATCCGCTGGGCGCGCCTGGCCCTGGAGCGGATGCTCGAGGTGAAATAGTCAGGACCAGCTTCGCCCCCGGAGGAGATGAGCATGGAACGAAAGCGTGACTGGGGAAACTGGGACGACCTGAGCGTTTCAGAGAAGATCGAGCGCGTGCAGGAGATGTGGGACGACCTTGCGGCGTCGGGAGAAGAGTCGGAATTGACGCCGGAACAACTTGCGGAGATCGAGAGACGGGAGGTCGCGGCTCGGAACTTCACCGGAAAGCTGTCTTCCTGGGCCGAAGTCCGGCGACGTCTGGAGCACCGGACTTGAGATCCACGATCGAGTTCACGGGTGAGGCAGACGAGGAAATTCGAGTTGCCTACGCATGGTATCGGGGACAGGGACCCGGATTGGGGATCCAGTTCCTGCTCGCGCTGGAGCAAACCCTGGACGGGGTTCGGGCCCATCCTTCCGCGTATCAGATCGTCCGGGGAATGACGCGGCGCGCAATCGTTCGGCGATTTCCCTACGTTGTGCTCTACTTCTCGATCGCTGATCGGATCATCGTCACGGGAGTGTTTCACGAGCGAAGAAGTCCGTCCCAGTGGTCCGATCGAATTCGCGATCGGATTCCCGCACCGCCTATCCGAGGGCGGCGAGGATTTCCGATTCCTTCGCCGCCGCCAATCCGGCCACCCGCGGCGCATCCGCCGGCCGCGTCGCGTCCCAGTCGAGCGTCGCTTCGATCGTCTCCTCGAGCGGGCGGAAGGTGAGGCCGGCGCCGCGCGCTTTTGCGTTGTCGCTCCGCATGAAGCCGGCCATGTCGGCCTCGCTCTCCGGAATCCACAGCGGCATCTCCATCCAGGATCCGACTTCTCGCGCCAGCAGCGTCGCATCGTCGACCCAGCGCAGGATGGCCGGCGGGCCGCCGCGTCGCGCCGCCACGTGCGTGCACGCGGCGAGCACGTCGCCGAACGGGATCGGCGCCGCGGGACCCGTCGCCAGGTAGACGCCGCGGCGCTTGTCCTCGAGCGCGCGGACCATCCACTCGCCGAGGTCGCGCACGTCGATGAACTGCGTGCCGCGCTCCGGCCGTCCGGGCGCCAGCACCGTGCCGCCCCTCATCAGGCGCGCCGGCCAGTAGGTGAAGCGGTCCGTGTGGTCGAACGGGCCGACGACGAGCCCCGGGCGGACGATCAGCGCCCGGCCTGGCATCGCGGTTTCGGCGGCTTCCTCGCACAACGCCTTCAGGGGACCATAGAACGGGCCCAGCTTCGCCGCGGGGATGGGCCCGTCGGCGGACAGCGAGGCGACTTCCGATTCCTGCTCGGGCGTGAGGCGCCCGACGGTTGCGGACTCGTTCGCCGCCGGCGTGGCGTGATCGGCGTGCGCCGAGATGCTCGAGACGACGAGGTACGCATCGGTCGCCGGCGCGAAGAAGACGGCCGCGCTCGCGACGTCACGTGGCAGGTACGCCGCCGTGTCGATGACCGCGTCGAAGCGCCGGCCGCGCAGGGCGCCGAAGCCGTCAGGGCCGTCACCGCGTGTGCGGTCGCCGTGCACCTGTTCCACGTCGGGATAGGCGCCGGGGTCCTGCTTCCCGCGGTTGAACAGGGTGAGGTCGTGACCGCACGCGCGGGCCGCGTCGACGACCGCGCGGCCCAGGAACTTGGTGCCGCCGAGGACGAGCAGCTTCATGGACGGATCTCCGTGGGGGACGGTTACGGCCAGAGTCGGGCGACGGACCAGCCGGCGCCGGCGCGCTCGAAGCGGAATCGATCGTGGAAGCGGTTCGCCTGGCCCTGCCAGAACTCGATCGCGGTGGCGCGCAGGCGATAGCCGCCCCAGTGCGCGGGGCGCGGGACGGTGTCCCCGGGCCAGCGGACGTCGCTCGCGACGTACGCGGCCTGCATCGCCGCGCGATCGGCGACCGGGCGACTCTGCTGCGATGTCGCAGCGGCGAGCCGGCTGGCGCGCGGGCGCGTCGCCCAGTACGCATCGCTCTCGGCAGCGCTCACGCGGGCGACCATGCCCTCGATGCGCACCTGGCGTTCGAGCGGTTCCCAGAAGAACGCGAGCGCCGCGTGCGGATTGGCGGCAAGCTCCGCTCCCTTGCGACCTTCGTAGCTGGTGTAGAACGAGAACCCGCCGTCGTCATCGATGTCCTTGAGCAGCACCCAGCGCAGCGACGGCGCTCCGGCGAGGGTTGCCGTCGCCAGCGTCACCGCCTCGGGCATCGCGAGGCCGGCCGCGGCCGCCGTCGCGTACCAGGCGCGGAACGCCGCGATCGGATCGACACCCAGGTCGGCGAGCTCGAGCGGGGGGCGGGCGCGCCGGGCGGCGCGCTCCTCGTCGGAGTGGCGCATCAGGCGCCCAGCCGGTCGCGCAGCGCACGGGCGCGCGCGCGCGCCACCGGCACCTCAGTGCGCGCCTCGTCGCGCAGCGTGAGTGCGTACGTGCCGGCGAACCCGGGCCGCAGCGCCACTGCGAAGTCGAGGTTGACGATCGCACTCCGGTGCACGCGCACGAAACGCGACGTGTCGAGGCGCCGTTCGAGCTGGTCGAGCGTGAAGTTCACGTAGTGGCGGTCCTTTGCGCTGGCGGCGAAGACGAGCTTCTCCTCGGCGCCGAACCACAGGATCTCCTCGGCGCGCAGGATGAGCTGTCGCGTGCCGACGCGCACCGTCAGCCGATCGAGCGCGGGCTCGGCTCCTGGCGCTGCGCAACCTGCCGCGCCACCTCGCTCAGCGACCGCAGCGAGCAGTTGCGCCAGGCGCTGCGACAGGTCCTGGGGGCGCGCCAGGTCGCGCCGCGCGCGGGCGAGCGCGTCGGCGAGACGCTCGACGCGGAACGGCTTGAGCAGGTAGTCGACGGCCTCGGCCTCGAACGCGCGCACGGCGTAGTGGTCGAACGCGGTGACGAACACGACGGCCGTCCCCGGCGCGAGGCGGGGCAGGAGCGCGAAGCCGTCCTCGCCCGGCATCTGGATGTCGAGCAGGACGAGCTCCGGCGACGTCGCGGCGGCCACGCGCGCGGCCTCGTCGACGGAGCCCGCCTCGCCCACGATCGCAGCCCCGCCGATCTCGTCGAGCAGCCGACGCGCGCGGGCGCGGGCCAGCGGCTCGTCGTCGACGATCAGGACGCGGAGGGGCGGCGGGGCGGGCGTGGTCATGGGGGCGATCCTACTCCGGCCCGCAAGTCGAGACAATCGAGACCCTTGTGGGTGGCCTACAGTGTGAATACAATGTAGGCATGGCCGCGATCCGCATCGAATGGGACGAGCGCAAGAACACCCTCAATCTGCGCAAGCATGGGATCTCCTTCGACGAAGCGGAGTCGGTGTTTGCAGATGAAAACGCCCTCCTCCTGGCGGACCCGGAGCACTCCGAGGAGGAGGATCGGTTCATCCTGATGGGCCTGGGCCGTTCGCTTCGGGTCCTGCTCGTCTTTCACTGATACCGGAGAAGCGACGACGTGATCCGGATCTTCTCCGCCCGCAAGGCCTCGCGCGCCGAGCGGGACCAGTATGCGCGAAGGTGGCCCCGATGAAACGCGAGTATGACTTCAGCAAGGCGAAGCGCAATCCCTACGCGAAGCGCCTCAAGCGTCAGGTGACGATCCGCCTCGAAGAGGGAACGATCCGTTACTTCAAGGCGTTGGCGGAAGAGGTCGGCGTGCCCTACCAGACGCTGATCAACCTCTACCTGCGGGACTGTGCGGCGACGGAGCGGAAGTTGACGCTCAACTGGAAGCCGGCGGCCTGATGCGGTCGGCCCGGTGGGCCGGATCTCACCACGACAGCCCGGCCCCGAAGACGAGCATGCGGCGGCTGAAGTACGAGTCGTCCACGTAGCGCCGGGAGTAGTCGGCGCTGTAGTGGTAGTCGAGCGTGTTGCGGATGCCGAGCACGTTCAGGCCCTCCATGTAGGCGACGCACACCGAGCTGCCCGGCAGCCCCGCGAACGCCGGCAACGAGAAGAGGTGCGTGATCCGCAGGTCCAGCCGGTGCTGCGCGGGCATCAGGCCCGAGTTGTTCTCGGCATACGTCGGCCGCCACAGGTCGCGGTCCGGATCATACGTCGCGTCCACCACCGGTGTGTACGGCCGGCCCGCAGCCGCGGCATACTTCGCGCCCAGCGACCACTGCGGCGTGACGCGGTACTGCCCGACGAGCGTGAGCGAGTGGCGCACGCCGTAGACGGCGGGCACCTCGTGCGGGTCGTCGAACTCGCGACGCTGCGAGTCCAGGTAGCCGTACGAGACCCAGCCAGTCAGGGCACGGTGCGAGCCGCGCAGGAATACGTCGACACCCTGAGCGTAGCCCGTGCCCGACGCGGCGTAGAACGTCGCAGCGTCGTTGATGATCAAGTCTTCGTAGACCTTCCGGTACATCTCGACGCGAAGATTCACGTCCGTCTCCAGCCACTCATAACCTGCAATCAAGTGCGTCGCGGCTGCCGCCGCGAGTGAGGGGTTGCCGTAGGCGGGATCGAGGTACGCGGCGTCGGGTGGCTGGTGGTAACGGCCGCCGGCAACGCGCACGGTGTGGCCGTCGCGGATCCTCCACGCCACCGCGGCGCGTGGATCGAGCGACCACTCGCCATTCGTCGAGACGCGATCGACGCGCGCGCCGAGCGTCGCGTACACCGGCCCGGCGACGCGAAACTTGTCCTCGACGTAAGCGCCCGGCAGGTCGACGCGCGCATCGGTCGTGTAGGTGCGCGTCGGCGCGCGCCGGTGCCCAGGTCCGTGCTGTCGGCGGCGCCCGGGCCGGCGATCACCGTCGCGCGACCGCGGTACTGCAGCCCGAATGACAGCTCGTGGCGGTCCGACGCGGACCACAGGGCGTCGACCTGCGCGAGCGTGTTGTGCTCGTCGCGGATGCCCCCGAACTCCGAGAACGCCCACGCCGAGCGGTAGCGCTGCAGCGATCCGATCGCGGTCACGGCCAGGGCGTCGCCGACCAGCTGTTGCGCGCGGAGCCCGACGAAGTCGTTGCCGGCCTTCGCCGCGTAGGTGTCGGTGACGTTGAGCCGCTCGGCCACGACCGCGGTGCGATCGGCCGAGCCGACGTACGTCGCGGCGACCTTGCTCATCGGCGTGGGCCGCCACAGCGCCTTCACGGCGCCGTGCTCGCTGGCGGGCATCTTCTCGAACTCGTTCGGCGAGCCGTAGATGTCGAACAGCAGCTGCGGCCGGCCCAGGCTCCCGGTCGCCAGCAGCGAGAACTTCTCGGGTACGATCGCCCAGCTTGTCGCGGCGTTCACGCCCGCCAGGTTCGCGCCCACCGAGACCGAGCGCTCGGTCAGCGGATCCTGCGTCTCGACGTCGAGTACGCCCGACAGCACCCCGCCGTACTTGGCGCTGAAGCCGCCGCTGGAAAAGAACGCACTCTTCATCAGGTACGTGTCGAAGCCGGCGAACAGGCCGCCCGAGGCGTTCTCGTAGTGGTACGGGTGTCCCAGCTCCGCGCCGTCGAGGCGGATCAGCGTCTCGGACGGATCGCCGCCGCGCACGTAGAGTGCTGCGCCCTCGTTCGGCGCGTTGATGCCCGGCAGCGCGCGCAGCGACTGGAAGACGTCGCCCGCGCCCCCGGGCGTCATGTAGACGTCCATGCGGTTGAGCACGGCGCCCTCGCTGCCCCCGGCCTTGCCGAACGTCGAGGTGGCGACCGTCACCTCGGAGATGGGCACCGGCTCGTCGCCCAGGACCAGCCGCAGGGGTGGCGTGTCGGGGAGCACGTCGAACGACAGGCGTGTCTTCGCATAGCCGATACCCATCGCCTCGAGCACGCACGGGCCGGCCGGCAGGTCGAACGCAAACGTGCCGTCGGCCGCGGTGGACGCGCCCCGCTTGAGCGCGGGGACGTTCACGGTGGCGAACTCGACCGGATGTCCCTTGCCGTCGACGACGATGCCGACCACGCGGATCGTCGCCTGGGCGTGCACGGCCCCCCCGCCGGCCAGGGCCAGTGCGGCGACGAGCGTCGCGACGCGAAGGGTCCGGGCGGGAAACACTACGAGCTCGCCTTCTCCGCGAGCTGCTTCTCGGCCTGCGGGAGGAGCTGCGTGCGGACCCAGCCGTTGGCCGGGTTCGTCGCCAGCGCGCGCTCGTAGTAGGCCTTCGCCTCGGCGTACTTCTTCTCCTTCATCGCGGAGCGGCCGGCCCACACGTACGCGTCGTCGCGACCCCAGTCGAACGCGTTCGGGTCGCCCGCCCGCGTCGTGGCGGCGGCGGTCACGGCCGGCGCGGCCTTCTCGAACATCGTGATCGCCTCGTCGAACTTGACGCGCGCCTTGTCCGCCCCGCCGCCCACGAACGCCGGCTTGTGCAGCGTGTTGAGCCCGTCGAGGAACGCGACTCGGCCGTTGTCCGGCGCCAGATCGCGCGCCTTGGCCATGCCCTGCTCCATCTCCATTCCCAGGGTCATCATCGAGCCCGGGTCGAACGACAGCCACAGGCCCTGCAGCCCGGCCTTGAGCGCCAGCGCATCGGCGTGCTTCGGCTCGGCCTTGAGTACGCGCGTGCAGCGGTCGATGGCGTCCTTGCACAGCTTCTTCGCCTGCTCCTTCGTGGCCTTGTCGTCGTCCAGCATCGGGACGGCGCGCCACGCGGCCAGCGCGGTCCAGTAATCGAAGGCGGTCACGGTCGGCTCGGCGGCTGCCATGCCGGCGAACGTGCCGCGCGCGGCGACGATCGCTTTTGCGTCGCCCCCGTTGACGGCGGCGGTGAGCGCGGACTTCGCGGCGGCAACGGCGGTGGCTTCGGCCGCGTGCGCCGCGCGCGGGGCGGGGGCGATCAGAACGGCGGCGACCAGGGCGGCGGACAGGGCGATGCGGGAAGACATGGCGACACCTCCAGGGTGGAGCAGGTGAATCAGGAACTCGACGGGGCGATCCCGTCGTAGGGCAGGGTCACGGCGACACGCAGTCCGCGACCGGGGGACGAGGTGAGGACCAGCCCATCGGGCAAGCCCGCCGCGCGCAGGCGCTCGCGCACGGAGTGCAGGCCGAAGCCGTTCCCGCCATGCGTGGCGATGGCCCCGGGATCAAGACCGGGCCCGTCGTCCTCGATCGCGAGCACGAGGCCGTCCGCACCGCGCCTCGCCTCGATCACGATGCTCCCACCCTCGGCGCGCGGCGCGACCGCATGGCGCACCGCGTTCTCGATCACGGGCTGGAGCAGCAGGCTGGGCACGTGCAGCCCGTCGAGGCCGGGCTCGATGTGCTCGACGACCGTGAGCCGGTCGCCGAAGCGGGCGCGCTCGATGTCGAGGTAGGCCCGCAGGAAGTCGAGCTCCTCGGCGAGCGGCACGGTCTCCCGTTCGGAGGCGCGCAGCGCGTAGCGGAAGACCTCGGCCAGGCGCGTCGTCATCTCCTCGGCGGCGCGCGGGTTCGAGGGAATCAGCGAGGCGATGGCGTTGAGCGTGTTGAACAGGAAGTGGGGCTGGAGCTGCGCCCGCAGCGCGCGCAGCTCGGCTTGCGCCAGCTCGACACGCATCGATTCGATCGCCGCCGCCCGTTCCTTCGACTCGCGGTAGAAGTGGATCGCGTAGGCGACCCCGCCGAACAGGAGCGAGAAGACCAGCGCGAACGCGCCGTTGATCAGCACGGAGCGAGCGCTGCCCAGCATGCCCGGCATGACGAACAAGTGGATGAGCAGTGCGGCCGCATACGAGCCCAGGATTGCGGTCAGCGTATACGAGGCGATGCCGGCGACCAGCGGCACCCGCCGGTCGCTGCGCGCGCGGCGCACGGCCGGCAGGAAGAACGCTTCCATCAGCTCGAGCGACAGGCGGATGCAGAACGCGTAGACGAGCGAGAACTTGTAGGCGACGACGAAGTTCTCCCAGCGTCCGCCGTAGAGCAGCCCGAAGAACAGGGCGAACGGAATCGCCCACAGCGGTTGCTGCCATAGCGTGGCGCCCAGGCGCTGCAGCAGGGAGACCTGGCGCGCCTCGCACTCGATCGTCGGGGTCGGCGCCGCGCCCGCGCGCCTCACGCCACCACCTCGCGCACGCGCAGCACCATCAGCGTGATGTCGTCCTGCGGCTCGACGCCACCGAGGTGGCGCGCCAGGTCGGCGAGGATCGCGTCGATCTGCTCGCGCGGGTTCTGCCGCACCGGCAGGCCGGCCGCGAACTCGATGGCGCGATCGTCGCCGTACATCTCCTGCTTCGCGTTCATGCCCTCGCTCAGACCGTCGGTGTAGAAGAGGACCCGGTCGCCGGGCTTCAGGTCGACGCTTCCGCTCGCATAGGGAATGGCCTCGGAGACACCGACGACCATCCCGCCCTCGTCGAGCAGGCGGCGCGATCCGTTGGCGGCCAGCAAGGCTGGCGGGTTGTGGCCCGCGTTCACGTACGAGAAGCGCATCGTCGTCTCGTCGACGTGGCCCAGGAACAGCGTCGCGAACTGGCCGGCCGGCGCGATGTCGCAGACCAGTCGGTTGATGTTGGTCACGATCTCGGTGACGTGGGTCGCCAGCGGCGCCTGCGTGCGCAGCGACGCCTGCAGCATCGAGCCCAGCAGCGCCGCCGGCACCCCCTTGCCGGATACGTCGGCGATGCACAGGAGATAGCCGCGTCCACCCACGGGGACGACGTCGTAGAAGTCGCCGCTCACCTCCTTCGACGACACGTTGAGCGCATGGATCTCGAGGCCCGGACGCTGGGGAAAGTTCGACATCAGGAACTGACGCTGGATGCGCCGCGCCAGGTTCAGCTCCTCTTCGGAACGCACGCGGGCGATCGCATGCTCGTAGAAGTGAAATGCGAAGGAGATCCCGATGAACAGCGACGAGAAGAGCACCCCGTAGATGAGCAACGCCGTGATCGAGCGAATCGAGCCGAGAAAACCCGGCAGCAGCGTGAAGTTGAGGACCAGCGAGGCGACCAGCATGCTCAGCAGCGAGGCGCCCATGTAGCGCATCACGACGAGAATCACGCCGCGGCCGCCGGCTTTCGTGTCGAGGTGGCCGCCGCCGCGCCTATCGAGGACGCCGATGAGCCAGATGCCGAGCCCGATGGTGAACGAGAACACGAGCGCGATCGCGTAGAACTGTCCGAAGTGCCGGAACGACACGCCCTGCATGAAGTTGAAGAACGCCGCGAACGGCAGCGCCAGGATCGGCGTGCGCCACGCAAAGTTCCACAACGCGCGCAGGGCGGACGGCGGGTTCGAGGTGCGGGCCACGGACGGCTCCTTTCGACGGACGGCTTCGGACATCGGGCTGCAGGAAGAGAATCGGGGATAAGGACGCGGCAGCATACGCCCGGCCGGACGAGCGGTCGATTCGGGCAGATGAACGGTCGGGGGGCCGCGACGGGCGGTCGCCGGTGCGCTATGGTGCGGGACGTCGAACTGCCCGTTCCAGTCACCGATTGCCGGAGGTGGACCCGCCATGCGATTCGCCCTGATCCCGTCGCTGCTCCTGCTCCTCCTGCTCCTCCTGGTCTCCCCGGCCCACGCCCAGGAGATCCGCTGGCCCCGCGAGCTCACCAGCGAGGGCTCCGCGCTCACGCTCTACCAGCCGCAGGTGCAGAGCTGGGAGAACTCGAAGGCGCTCGACGCGCGCGCGGCGTTCTCGCTCGTGCCGAAGGGCAAGCAGGAGGTCGTCGGCGTCCTCTACATGAAGGCCCTCACCGACGTGGACATGGACGCGCACTCGGTGTTCATCCACGACTTCACCATCCCCGAGGTCCACTTTCCGTCGCTCGACGCGGACGAGGCGGCCGCGATGGCGAAGCTCACACGCAGCTTCTGGCCTCCGGGACACTCGCTGACGATGACGCTCGAGCAGCTCGTGGCCAGCACGCCGAAGCAGGCGCCCGCGAAGTCGGTGACCGTGAACAACGACCCGCCGGTGATCTTCGTCAGCCGGAAGCCGACGATCCTCCTCCAGATGGATGGAACCCCGGTCACCGCGCCGACGGGACAGGACGGGCTGATGTACGTGGTGAACACCGGCAGCTCCGTGTTTCGGGACGAGCCGGCGAAGCTGTGGCTCCTGTTCGACGGCAAGGGCTGGCAGCAGGCGACAGCGTTGGGAGGGCCGTGGACGTTCACGAAGTCCCTGCCGAAGGCCGTCGCAGAACTGGCGAAGGGCGCGGGTTGGGCGGTGCTCAAGCCGGGAATCCCGCCGCCGGGCAAGCCCGATGCGCAGATGCCGGATGTCTTCTACTCGGAGAAGCTGGCGGACCTCATCGCCTTCGAGGGTGAGCCCGCGTGGAAGGCGATTCCCGGCACGAAGCTCGAGTTCGGGTCGAACACGACCAGCGACGTCTTCCGCAACACGGCCGACGGCCAGATCTACTTCCTGAGCGCGGGCCGGTGGTTCCGATCCGCGGGCTTCAACGGCCCGTGGACCTACGCCACCGCGGACCTGCCTGGTGACTTCCGCAAGATCCCCGACTCGAGCCCGGCGTCGTCGATCCTCGCGTTTGTTCCCGGGACGGACCAGGCGCAGGACGCGGTGATGATCGCGCAGATCCCCACGACCATCGAGGTCGACGCCGCCGAAGCTGCGAAGAAGGTGAAGATCACGTACTCCGGCGACCCGCACTTCAAGCCCATCACCGGCACCTCGCTGTCGTACGCCGAGAACACGACCGACAAGGTCATCAAGGCGGGCAGCGAGTATTACGCCTGCGTCAGCGCGATCTGGTTCGTCGGACCGACGCCGAACGGCCCGTGGACCGCGGCGAAGACGATCCCCGCGGAGATCTACACGATCCCGGCCTCGTCGCCGGTCTACAACGTGACCTACGTGACGCAGGTCGTCACGCCGACGAACACCGTTCAGGCGACGTACACGTCGGGATACACCGGCGTGTTCGTCGTCGGCATGGTCGCGGGCGCCATCATCGTGTCAGGCAGCGGCTACTACCATCCCCCGTACTACTACCACCCGCCGTACGGATACCCGGTGTACTACCCCTATCCGGTGACGTACGGACCCTACGCCTACCATCCGTACCCGTATGGTGGCGTCGCCTACCACGCGTCGTACAACCCGAACACCGGCATGTACGCGCGCGGCGCAACGGCCTACGGCCCCTACGGAAGCGCGACGGTCGCGCAGGGCTACAACCCGAGCACGGGGACTTACGCCCGTGGCGCCTCGGTGTCGTCGCCCTACGGTTCGCGCTCCGCGGCCCAGGCCTACAATCCTTACACCGGCACCGCGGCAAGCACGCGCCAGGGGTCGAGCCCGACCGCGCAGTGGGGCACGACCACCGTTGCGAAGGGCGGACAATCGGTGCAGACCGCGCACGTGACCACCGCCCAGGGTACGACCAAGGCGATGCAGACCAGCAGCGGTGACATGTACGCGTCGAAGGACGGCAACGTGTACAAGAACACCGGCAGCGGTTGGGAGCAGACGAACAACAGCACGCCGAAGGCGGGGACTACGAGCGCGCAGACCAGCGCTGCCGCCGGAGCGGCGGGGGCCGGGGCGGCGGGTGCGGGCGCGACGAGAGCCGGGACGGCTGCGCCGCGTCCCACGACGACGTCCACCGCGCGTCCGACGACCACCCCGTCGGCCGACACGCAGGCGATGAACCGCGAGGCGCAGAACCGCCAGCGCGGGAGCACGCAGGCGCAGCAGTACCAGGGGCGCTCGGGCGGCGCTGCGCGCGGCGGTGGAGGCGGGGGCCGGCGGTAGTCCCCGGTGAGGTCACCCGCGCTTGCGGGCGACGACCTCGAGCACGGTGGGCGTGAGCAGGAACGCGCCCGCCGTGCGCTCGCAGGTGTCGAAGGCTTCGCGCCGCACCCAGATGCCGCGGCGCGCCGCGCAGCCTCGGCCCGATGGTCACAGCCCCGAGCGTGGCCGCATGCGCGGCCCCCGGCGTGCCTCCTCGCCATGACAGCCGAGCCCGCGCATTGCCGATTCGAGTTCGGGGTCGCGATGACGTGCGGCCTCCGCGCGCTTCCTCTGCATGAACTCGTGCCCGAATGCCCGCTCGGCCTCGAGATGGTTGTGTGCGCGGCAGCGCAGGCGCAGACCCTCGATCGTCGAGCTCCCGCCCCGGGCGAACGGAACCGCGTGATCGAACTCGAGAAGCCTACGCGCATCGCACCGTCGGCCTCCGGTGCCTTCGAACGTGCATTGTCCGCCGTCGCGCTGCCACACGGCCCGGCGGACTCGCGCGGGGATCGAACGGCCGCGGGGCGCAGCCGGGCGTTCCACCGTCTTTCGCGGACGCACCGGCGCCGCGCCCCTGCGCTTCTCCAACTGCTCGAGCAGCGCGTCGAGCGCGCGATCCAGCAAGTCGGCGAGCTCCCCCGCGGGCACGGTATGCGCGAGCAGCGCCTGCGCCCGGCGCAACTTGGCGTGCGTCGCCTCACCGATCGGCACCTGGACGACGTAGCGGGGCGCGGGCTGAACATGCGCTAGCGCATGTTCGTCAGGCCGGGGGTCGACATGCGCTAGCGCATGTTCCCCGGCCGCAGGGCCCGCCGGCGTCAGTTCGAGTTCGCCGGCCGTTCCGCGCGGGACCGGCTGCACCGCCGGACGGACCGTGATCACGCGAGCCCGGAGCGCCGACGGCACGGGCGCCGACCCGAAACGGTCGGCCAGCCAGGCCTCGAGCTTGTCCTTCGATCGTCCGGCCGCGGCGGCAACGAGTTCGTCGATGTTCTCCGAGGTGAGACTCGGTGCGAGCACGCAGACTGCTGTCAGGTGGAGTCGGCCCGCGGCCAGGTCGTCGAGGAGCCGCGGGAAGCGACGCGCGGCCCGCGCTGCCTGGATGCGCCTGGCCGTGGCGTCCTCGGAAAGCCGGAGCTCGCCGAGGCAGTAGGCAAACATGGACGAGTAACCGGCCGGTGCATAGAGCCGCCGAAGGTCGACCTCGGCGATGTGCGCGAGCATCTCCGCGGTGGTGGCGCGATCGCGCGCGACGAGGGTCGTGAGTCCGGACAACAGGGTCGCGTCATCGACGTGCGTGAGTCGGTACGTGGACATGGTCGGTCTCGCTTCGGGGGCGAGGTTCCGGAGTCGTGCGGCACTCGATTCTACGATCCGATGATACCGCGCGATCAGAAAGCATTCGCGCGTGGCCCGGAAGCTCATCACCGAGGCGATCGCGAGCGCAGGAACGGCGAGCGCGATTCGAGCGCTCCTGCGCGATCCTCGGTGCACTGGTGGGCCGACCGAACCGCGGCAGCAGTCGGCGACTCTCGCGCTCCGAAAAACTCGTCAACAAGAAATATACGAACCGTTCGAAACTTCTCGCCGGCGTAGGTGCCGGTGTCGACGCCGGTGCCGCCCTACGGGACCAACGCCACGACCCGCAGCGGTCCCCCCGAGCCGCCCTTGATCTTCATCGGCAGGGCGACGATCCACGCGCCCGTGACCGGCACCTGCTCGAGGTTCGCGACGTTCTCGAGGCCCGGAACGTTCGCCGCGCCGGCGAGCCGGTGCACCGGGAAGTCGCGCGAATTGCCGGGATCGATGCTCGCGGTGTCCACGCCCAGAAGGCGGATCTGCCGCGTCTCGACCAGGTGGCGCGCGGCGTCGGCGCCGAACGACGGGAAGTGCAGGTGGCTCGCGTCGCCCGGCGTGTCGTCGCCGAGATAGCGTTTGCGGTCCGGCCAGCGCGCACCCCAGCCGGTGCGCAGCAGCACAATTGCGCCCGCGGGCACGGGCCCGTGCTCCTTCTCCCAGCGCTGCAGGTCCCCGAGGGTGAGCGTGTAGTCGGCATTCTCGGCGGCCTGGGCCGCGACATCGAGCACGACAGCCGGCCCCACGAGACGATCGATGGGAATGGCGTCGACCGTCCACGCTCCGGCGGCGAAGTGGATCGGCGCGTCGAGGTGCGTGCCGCCGTGCTCGGGCGTGCAGATCCGGTTCGCCGCGTAGAACCAGCCTCCGGGCGTGTTCCCGTAGCTCAGCGTGTCGAGCTGGAAAGCCGACGGCGACGTCGGCCAGTAGATCGTATTCTCGTCGAACGCGTACGTGAGATCGATCACGCGGGCGCCGTCGAACGGGATGCGATCGGCGGCCATCGCGGTTGAGGCCGCAAGGGCTCCGATCAGCACGGTCATGGTCAGGACGAGTTGGCGGGCCATGGGCTT
>JANOEH010000099.1:0-6202 GCA_031413115.1 Candidatus Eiseniibacteriota bacterium
ATCTTCAGGACGACGATGCGCCCGCGGTAATCCTCGCGCCGCATGCGCCGCGCCACCTGGTCGGCGAGCCGCAGCACCAGGCCCTCGAGCACGCTCGCCTCGCGCACGTCGGTGAGCAGCGTGAACTCGTGGCCCATCGACTTGGCATCGACGCCCTCGTAGTAGGGCACGACCGGGGTGGTGTCCTCGCCCCAGGCCGCGACCTTCATGCGCGGGCCATTGACGCCGAATGCAGCCGCCAACCGCGCCTCGGAGGCGTGTGCAAGATCGCCCACGCGGACCAGGCCCAGCCGTCCGAGCGCGGCGGCGGTCTGCTCACCAATTCCCCACAACGCGCCCACCGGCAGCGGCCACCAGCGGCGGCGAAACGCGTCTTCGTCGAGATACGTGAGGCCGTGCGGCTTGACCACGCCCGCGGCCATCTTGGCGATCAGCTTGTTCGGCCCGATCCCGACCGAGGCCGAGAGCCCAAGGCGCTCGGCCACCCAGCGCTGCACGGTACGCCCCGCCTGCTCGGCCGCCGAGCGGCTGACGCCGTACGCGGTGCCCGAGAGGTCGAGGAACGCCTCGTCGATGCTGAACGGCTCGACCGCCGGCGTGATGCGCTTGTACAGCTCGAGCAGGTAGAGCGAGATCGAGCGGTACTTCTCGGGATCGCCCTCGACGAACACCCCGCCCGGGCAGAGTCGGCGTGCCTCGCCCGTGGCCATCCCGGAGTGCACGCCGAACGCGCGCGCCTCGTACGACGCGGTCGCGACCGTGCCGCGGCGATCGGGGTCGCCGCAGATGACGACCGGACGCCCCTTGAGGCGCGGGTTCGCCGCCTGTTCCACCGCGGCGAAGAACGCGTCCATGTCGATGTGCAGGATCATGATGATTCCGCGCCTCGGGAGCGGGCGCCTGCCGGCGGCGGGTCCCCACCCGGATCGCACAGCATCCTCGTACCGTCCGACAGGACGGCCCGACTCCCGAAGTCGCGGAACTCCCTAGGCCGGCGTGACGTCGATGGCTTCGAGCCGCTCGACCAGGCGCGGCAACTGCCGCGGGCTGACCGTGGCCATCGCGTAGCGATCGTTCCACGCCATGTGACCGCCCAGCGCGACCCGCAGGTCGGGGCAGGCGCGCAGCAGGGCCAGCGCACTGCGGCCCTTCAGTTCGCGCACCACCGACGCGGCGAGCTGCGACGGACGAAGGCTGACGACGAGACGAATCTGCGTCGGCGTGATCGCCACCCCCTGGAGCTGGAGGCCGCGCTCGCGACACAGGTCCTCGAGGATCGAGCGCAGCGCCTGGCCGCGCTTGCCCGTGAGCACCGGCGCCTTGCCGCGCGTCGACCACGTGAGCTGGTAGTGCAGGCGGGCGATGCAGACCGGCTGCCACGCCCCATCGGCGGGACGGCGATCGAGCGAACGCACGAGCGGGAACGACGGGGTCGGAAGGCTGAGCGCGAACGTGGACATGATCGACTCCTCTCGGTGGCGCGGGGGCCACTGTGCTGCTGCGTGATCATTTGTGCAGTCGCCGGTCATTTTGAAGGAGCGCCCGCAAGCGCTCCCGCGACACCCCGAACCTTACGGGCGGGGTGGGACCGAATCGTTTTCAGCTACGAGCGGCGCGATCCTCCCGGCGGACGGACCAGCCCGACGACCACGCCCAGCACGCGGAAATCATCGTCGGGGCCGACGTGGCGCACTTCGAAATCGGGGTTCTCGGGCACCAGGTCGAAGCCCCGCGCGGTGCGCCGGAACGTCTTCACGGTGGCATCCTCGCCGAGCAGCGCGACCACGGCGTCGCCGTCGCGCGCATGCTCCTGCTGGTGCACGACGACGAGATCGCCGGGCAGGATCCCGCGATCGCGCATGCTCAGGCCCTGCACGCGCAGGGCGAAGAGATCGCTACCGTTGCCGAACAGGTCCTCGATCGCGAGGTCGCCCTCGTGGTCTTCCTGGGCCTCGATCGGCACGCCGGCTGCGATGCGACCGAGAATCCGGATGCCCCCGGAAGCGCGATCGGCGACGTGGTCGCCGCGCTCGACGCGCTCGGAGCCGCGAGCGGGGAAGGGCCGCACGAACGTCGCGCGCTCGACGCCGGTCGCATCGTTGGGCACGACCAGCACCTGCACGCCACGCGACTTGCGATCGGTGCGGCGGATGTAACCCGCGTCCTCGAGCACGCGCAGGTGGTGACGCACGCCGTTGGTCGAGCTGATGCCGAACTCCTCGCCGATCTCGCGCATGGTCGGCGCCGAGCCCTGCTCCTGGCTGCGCCGGAAGATGAAGCTGTGGATGGCGCGGGTCTTGTCGTTGATCATGACGGGCTCCCCTCGACGACGGCTGCAACGTGCGACGCGCGGTCTCGACCGCGAAGACGGGGAGAACGCTACGTGCACGGGTGTGCAGCGGTCAAGGGATTTTTGTGCAGGGCGGGCGACGGAGCGTTTGGGCCGGGGAGCTGTCGCGGCTGGCGGGGTCGATCCGACGATGCTGGTTCAAGATGGAACATAGAAGGTGAATCGACTGGCCCCGGGGCCAGTGAATTTGCACCTGTACCGCGCCCGGACCGCCCGATTCACCTCCTCTGGCGCATGTTGATTTGCCGATCCGCGGAACCCGGCGCCGCCGTCTCGCCGCGCAGCGAGATCGTCCGATTGACTGGCCCTCGGGCCAGTCAATCTGCGCGCTCGTGGGCGGAGTGGCCGAATGACCTACCCTGGGGCAGGTGGAATCGCCCATCCCGCGATCCCTCGTCGTTCCACCGACACGCACCGTCGACCGGTCGACGAGTTCCGTACGCGATCCCACCGACTCCTGGTGCGCACCAAAACAGAAACGCGCGACGAACACGCTGCAGGACAAGCGCATCCCGCGCTCGAGAGCAGAACCGCGGCGGCACCGATCAGGCTGGCACATCGATTGCAAATGCATCGGGATGTCGGCGGCACGAGCTTCGGCCCGCATCGTCGACAGACAGGTGGTGTGGGGAGGGTGCCCCGGGGCTGACCGCTATCGGGGGCCGGTGCGGCCATAGGACGCTCACCCCCACCACCTTCTTGCGTCGCCGACTTCGATCGCCCCGCCCCGCATTCGGTCTTCGCAACCGTTCGATTCAACCCCTCTCGCACCTCTCCGCCGGTGCCTCAGACATCCTGATGCGGCAACGCGCAAGCAGGAGACTGCGGATGACTGTCTTCGCGTCGTGCGGTGCGGGCCGTGCGGGCTGCGCGGGCAGCCATGGCTTCGTGTATCCTGCCACCGGCTGAACGCCGCCGCGGCTCGGCCGCGTGAGTCGAGCGGCATCACGTCTGTCGCGCCCGGGGCGCCACACATCCACACATCCACACATCCACACCAGGGAGATCGCATGCCGACACCGGCCACAGGCTCCGTCAAGGATCTCGCGTGACGCCGGAACGGATCGGCCCCTACCCGATCGAGCGCGAGATCGGCCGCGGCGGCATGGGCGTGGTGTATCTGGGGCGCGATACGCGACTCGACCGCCGGGTCGCCATCAAGGTGCTTCCCGAGGCGTTCGCCCGCGATCCCGAGCGGCTCGCCCGTTTCGAACGGGAGGCGCGCCTGGTGGCGTCGCTCAACCACCCCAACATCGCCGGCATCTACGGGATCGAAGAGGACCAGGCCGGCCATCGTTTCCTCGCCCTCGAGTACGTCGAGGGCAACACGCTGGCGGAGCGGGTCGCGGGGGGGCCGCTGTCGCTCGACGAGACGCTCGATGTCTGCCGCCAGGTGGCCGCGGCGCTCGAAGCCGCGCACGAAGGCGGTGTCGTGCACCGCGACCTGAAGCCCGCAAACATCAAGGTCACGCCGGCGGGCGAGGTCAAGGTCCTGGACTTCGGGCTCGCCAAGGGCGCCGGCGGCGGCGGCTCGGAGCCGGCGTCCGATCTTTCCCACTCTCCCACGATGGCCCTCAGCGCGACCGGCGTCGGCGTGATCCTCGGGACCGCGGCCTACATGAGCCCGGAGCAGGCCCGCGGCAAGACCGTCGACAAGCGTGCCGACATCTGGTCGTTCGGCTGCCTGCTCTACGAGTGCCTGACCGGCCGCCAGGCATTCGCCGGCGAGACCGTTTCGGACATGATCGCGCGCATCCTCCAGGGCGAGCCGGACTGGAACGCGCTGCCGGCCGCAACGCCCGAGCGGGTGCGCGGGTTGTTGCGCCGCTGCCTCGAGAAGGATGCGAAACGGCGGCTCCGTGACATCGGTGACGCCCGCATGGAGATCGAGGACGTGCAGTCGGTGCGGGCGTCCAGTTCGTCGATCGGCACGGCCGCCGCGGTGGCCACGGGCTCCCACCGATGGTTCGAGTGGTCGCGTCTGGTCGGCGTCGCGCTGCTCGCGGCCGCGGTGGCCTGGTTCGCGCCGCGCGCATTCAACCGGCCCGAGAAGGCACTGCCTTCGCGCTTCGAGATCATCCAGCCCGAAGACGTGTTCATGTCCGTCGACGGGGCTTCCCCCGCGCTCTCTCCCGACGGCCGCTCGTTGGCCTTCGTGGCAATCGACTCCACCGGCGAAGGACGCATCTGGCTGAGGCATCTCGAATCCACGGTGGCCCGGCCGATCCCCGGCACGAACGGGACGAGCTCCCTGATCTTCTGGTCCCCGGACAGCCGCCAGATCGCGTTCACCACCGATGAGAAGCTCAAGAGGATCGCCGCGGCGGGCGGGGACGCCGAGGTCGTGTGTCCGATCAAGACGATCCGCGGCGGCAGCTGGAGCGCGGATGGCGTGATCCTCATCGCGCCCAACTCGAATGACCGGATCTACCGCGTTCCGGCCGGCGGTGGCGAGCCGCAGCCGGTGACCACCCTCGACTCGACGCTCGGCGAGACGGCGCATCGTTTCCCGCAATTCCTGCCCGATGGGCGGCACTTCCTGTTCACTGCGCTTCCTGCGCGCGCGGGAAAATTCGACACCTATGTCGGCTCGCTCGATTCGCCCGAGCGCCGGCTGTTGCTGTCCGCCGACACAGGTGTGACCTGGGCGCCACCCGGCCACCTTCTGTTCGCGCGCGACGGCAAGCTCATGGCCCAGGGCTTCGACGCCCGGGCACTCAAGTTGCGCGGTGAGCCCACGTCCCTGGGCGATGCCGTCTCTCAGACGGAATTTTCGGGCGGCCCGATCGTCTCGGCTTCGCAGACGGGCTCGATCGCCTTCGGCACGTTGCGCGTGACGAATCAGCGGCTGGCCTGGTTCGACTTCGCCGGTCAGGAGACTGCCTCCATCCCGCTCGCGCCAGGGCCCTACTCCGGCGTTTCGCTCTCGCCGGACGACCGGCGCGCCGCGCTCAGGCGATTCGAGTCGGTGGACGCGCAGGATCTCTGGATCGCCGACCTCGAGCGAGGCGTGGCCACTCGGCTCACCGACGATCAAGGAATCAGTGAAAGAGCATACTGGTCCCCGGACGGAACACGCATCGCCTACCTGTGGAGCAATCAATCGCCGCCGATCTTGAAGATCAAGTCGCTCGTTGGGGATTCCGTGTCGACGTTTCTGGAAACCGACCCGCTCTTCAAGCAGCTGCATGGCTGGACGCCCGACGGGCGCAGCATCCTCTACTCGCGACTGGATCCGGTGTCCCAGTGGGACCTCTGGGTGCTGCCGCTGGATGGCGATCGCAAACCCCGTCCCTATCTGCAGACTCGCTTCGTCGAACTCGGCGGCCAGGTCTCACCCGACGGCCGGTGGATCGCCTACAACTCGGACGAGTCCGGCCAGACCGAGGGCTACGTGCAGTCGTTTCCCGTACCCGGGGGCAAGTACCAGGTCACGACCGGCGGCGGGTCGAATGCCGGCTGGAGCCCGGATGGCAAGCAGCTCATCTACAGGCTGAGTTCCGATCCGCTGCACGGCTTCGAGGCAGACGTGCAAGCCGACGGCGAGTTTCGGCTCGGCCCGCCCCGTGTCGCCATCACGTGGCCGAAGGACAATCGGGGAGTCACGCGCGCCCGCACCAGCCGGCGGATTCTCGCCCTGCTCCCGGCGGGAAACGATCCGCCGCGATCGATCACGATCGTGCTCGACGGTCTACCGGGGGCGTCGACGCCCTAGTCGACGACCCTACGGCGCGAACACCACCCGCCGCCCCTCGCCGATGACCCGCTCGTCGACCCACAGGCGCGCCCAGTAGACTCCCGCGGCCGCGCGCCGGCCCGCGTCATCGCGGCCGTCCCAGCGCGGCGCGTTCG
>JANOEH010000100.1:0-5590 GCA_031413115.1 Candidatus Eiseniibacteriota bacterium
CGCCCAGGATGAAGATCGCGCTCTTGCCGCCCGTGCGCTTGGCGTCGAGCACCAGGGCCGCGGTCTCGTTCACGTCACGCGACACGTCGAACGCGAGCCGGTTCCCCTCGAGCGCCTTGGCCGCCACGTTCATGCCGATCGAGCTGTCCCCAGGCGACGAGGTGTAGATCGGCACACCGCACTCCCACGCCGCGGCGAGCAGCGACTTGCGACCCTGACCCAGGACTTCCTCTCGCTTGGCGACATAGCGCCCGACGCGGAAGTGGAACTCGGCGGTCGACATGGTCGACTGGAACTCGGGGGCGACGATGACCTCGCGGAAGAACGCGTCGGTGGAGAGCAGCACGTCGTAGTCGAAGAAGATGTCGTAGATGCGCACCACGCCGTGATCCCTGAGGACCACGTCCGAAGTCTGCGGGTTGCCGCGGTGCATCGACAGCCCGATGCCGAAGTGCGTGTCGTGGTACAGGTTCGCACCCGTCGAGATGATCCAGTCGACGAAGCCGGCCTGCACCAGCGGGATGAGCGCGCTCATGCCGAGGCCCGCGGGCGTGAGCGCCCCGGTGATGGTCAGGCCGACGGTGACGTCGGGCTCGAGCATCTTCTTCGTGAACAGGTGACACGCCTCGCGCAGGCGCGCCGCGTTATAGGCCTGGAACGTGCCGTCGACCAGCGCCTTGACCGTCATCGCGCCGGTGATCGGCGTCGGATCGATGCGATCGCCCCGCAGGTACGCGTGGTTCTGCTGTCCGCCCTGGATGCCCGAAGGCTTGTGAGGATGCATGCGCCGAGACTACGGGTCGATCGCGGGATCATCAAGGCCGGGCTGGGCGCCGGCCTCGCCGTCGGCCCCGTCCTCGGCCTCATCCTCACCCGGTGCGCTCGACGCGGCGGTGGCGAGGAAGTCGTCGAGCACGAGCGCGGCCTCCACCGCCTCCTCGGCGGGCGCGAGCAGCATCCCCCAGTCGCGCGTCGTCCAGTCGCGCAGGACCTCGCCGTAGGCCGGGATCGAATGCGAGCGGATGAACGGGTGCAGACCCTGGCTCTCGAGCGCGCCCTTCCACAGGGCGGCGGCGGTGCTGTTGGGCACCGGGCGGATGGGGACCAGCTCGACCCACTCGCGCTGTCCCTCGGCGGGTGGGATGTCGGCCGGGTCGACCAGGGGGACCCGGCAGAAACGGCAGAGGACGACGGCGGGCTCGTAGGCGGTCCGGCACTCGGGGCAAAGGCGCATGACCGGAGTCTAGGGGGGGCGGCCCGGTGCGTCCACCCCCGGGCACGGGTCTTGCAACCTGCACCGGTCATGGACGACCTGAGGAGGGATCCTATGTCGCGCTATGACCTCCGGGACATCTCGGAGAAGCTGTCCGGCTCGAAGGACTCGACGGCGGTAATTACGTCGTTTATCAGCTACTTGCAGTCGATCCGCCGCGACTGGAAGGCGTCGATCGCCTTCTATGAGTGCAGTACCGACCGCCTGGTTTCGATCTACTCCGTGGAGGGATCGAAGCTGGAATCGGCCGAACTCGACCTGGCGATCGAGAGCCTGCCCCCCAAGCTGGTCCGTAAGTTCTTTCACCACAGCGCCTACTTCGCGGATTTCAACAAGCGGACGGTGCTTTCCCTGATCTTCCAGAACTCGCCATTCTACCGCGCGGACCGCAGCGAGAGCGGGGCCCTGGCCCCCATCACGGCGCTCAATTCCTGGGAATCCTGCCTTTGCATGCCCCTGGCGGACTCCGAGGACATCATCGCCCTGCTGACCATCTGCTCCGCCAAGAAAAATGCCTTCCCGTCCAAGACGGTGGGTGAACTTCTGCCGGTCAAGTCGGTCGCCGCCCTCGCCCTGGCCCAGCACCTGTACCGGTCCGAAAAGGGCCGGCTCGAGGAGCAGGTCAAGACCGTCGAGTCGAAGATGGCCAACCAGTTCCAGGAGAAGGTCTCCAAGCTCTCCGACGAACGCGTGGCCCTGCAGAGCGCCAACGAGGAGCAGGCCCGCATGATCGCCGAGCTGGTCGAGAACCTCGGCACCATGGACCAGGGCGGCGACCAGTACCGAAGCGAGCTCGACCGGGTGAAGAACGCCCTGTTCGCCCTCGAGGAGCAGTCCTCGGTCGCGACCGAGTACCTGTCCGACGCCTACGCCGAGCTGGCGCAGACCACGTCGCAGCTGGGCGAGGTCCAGAACACGATGTCGTTCGTGCGCGGCGTCTGCGAAGTCATGGCGCAGGAGCATAACGAAGCCGAGCTGCCCGCGCTCCTGATCTCGTGGTACGCGGACTACTTCGGCATCGAACGCTACTCGTACATGGTGCCGGACCAGCGTGGCGAGACGCTCGCCATCTGCATGTCGCGCGGCATCGCCAACAACATCGCCGAGAAGGTGCGGGTGCGCATCGGCCAGGGCATCGCGGGCTGGGTGGCGCACAACCGGAAGCCGCTGCTCGTGCGCTCGGCCGGCGAGTCGGGCGTGCCGCACACGCACCAGGACAACTACAACTCGGACTCGTTCCTGGCCGTGCCGGTGGTCCACAACGACGTGATGTACGGCGTGTTGAACCTGTCGAACAAGAAGGACGGCTCGCTGTTCGGCCCCGCCGACCTCGACCGCGCGATGCTGCTCACCCAGTGGATCGCGATGTCCGAGGAACGCATGCAGATCGGCAAGAAGGCGCAGGCCTGGGCAAGCTGAGCGTGAGGCAGCGCTGGTGTTCCGGCATCGCGGTCCTCGACGTGGAGATGTTCGTGGCCAGCAACCTCGGCTCGCGCATCGAGGTCTTCGGCGAGCCGCCGACCGCCGCGACGAATGCGTCATGGGAAGCGCTCCGGGTTCTCTACCGCTGATCGGCGGGCGATCCACGATCACGGATCCTCCACCCGCTCCTCGCTCCGTTCCGCGAACTGCCTCGCCGCGCGCTTCCGGTTCACGAATTCCTTCCCAAACGCCCGCTCGGCCTCGAATTGATTGTGCGGCCGACAGCGCAGGCGAAGGTTCTCCGCCGTCGACTCTCCACCGCACGCGAACGGCACGACGTGATCGAACTCGAGGCCGCGGACGCTGTGGCAGCGAAGCCCGTCGGCGCTGGCAATCGTGCAGCGACCGCCGTCGCGCGCCCACACCGCGCGCCGGACGGCGGCGGGAATGGTGCGCTTGCGGGCGGTGCCCGCGATGGGCGCGGTCGCCTCGACCGCTCGGCGCGGCTTGGTCGGCTTGGTCGGTGCCGGCGCCGCACCCCTGCGCTTCTCGAGCCGCTCGAGCAGCGCGTCGAGGGCGCGATCCAGGACCTCGGAAATCTGGCCCGACGGCACGGCGTGGACGAGCAGCGCCTGCGCCCGATGCAGCTTGGCCTCGGTCGCACGCGTGATCGCCACCTGCATCAGGACGTGAGTCGGCGGTGCGGCCGCAACCTGCCCCGGGGCAGGTTGGCTCGCCGCGATCGGCCCATTCGGTTCGCTCTGCCCGACTGGCACGATCGGCCCGCAGGCGGGCTCGCCACCCGGACCCTCGCCGACCCGCGCCAACGGAAGTTCGCCCGCCGAAATCGCCGCGCCAGCCGCGCCAGCCGCCTTCACCCGGATCGGAACCAGCCGCTCCCGCGGGAGCGGGGCCGCCCCGTCCGCCGGCGCGAATCGCGCCGCGAGCCATGCCTCGATCTCCGCCTTCGGACGGCCGCCGGCGGCGGCCACCAGCTCCGCCTCGTTTGCGGTCGTCAGGTGCGGCGCCAACAGCACGATCGCCGCCAGGTGGAGCCGACCGGCTGCCACGTCCGCGAACAGCCGCGGAAAGCGACGCGCCGCACGGGCGGCCTGGATGCGCTTGTACGTGGCGTCCTCGGAGAGCCCAAGCTTGCGCACGCAGTAGGCGAACATGGACGAACCGGCCGCCGCGAAATAGAGCCGGCGGTCGTCGACTTCGGCGATGTGCGCAAGCAGCTGGGCCGTCGTGGCTCGGTCACGCGAGACGAGGGCGGAGAGATCGTGCAGGAGAGTCGTGTCGTCGAGGTGCGTGAGTCGGTACGCGGACATGGTCGGGCTCGCTTCGGGGGCGAGGGTCCGGAGTCGGGGGCGACAGGCTCAGCTTAGCATGGTCGAGGGACGCCGCCGGGAGACGCGGCGGGGGCTCGCGGACTGCAGATCGAGGCACGCGCGCACAACCGCAGGATGCCGCGCGCTCCTGCGTGATCCTCGGCACCCTGATTGGGCAGGCGGCGGGCAGCCTGTGCACAAGCACTTCGTGCGCCAGGAAACCCGTCAACCAGAAAGTGGAACTCGAGCGAACAGTTCCGCCGCGGCATCCGCACGACCCGCGGCACCCGCGCAACCGGCACCACCCGCGGCACCCGCACGACCCGCACGACCCGCCGCGCCCTGCAAGATCCGCGCGACCCGGGGGCGGCGGCGTAGCCCGGGTCCTACTTCTCCATCCACTCCTGATTCTTCTGCAGCGGCCGATCGAGCGCGCCCATCTCGACCGACGCCCACGCCCGATTCGACGCGTCGTTGATTCCCTGCATGTGCAGCGCCAGCTCGTTCGGGTGGGTCGCATAGCGCACCGCATCCTCGGACGCGATCACCTTGTTCTTCGCCAGGTTGAGCAGTGCCTGGTCGAAGCTCTGCATCCCGTACTGCGTCACGCCTTCCTGGATCGCCTGGCGGATCTGACCGGTCTTCTGCACGTCCAGGATGTAGTCCTTGATGGTCGGCGTGTTGACCATGATCTCGACCGCGGCGACGCGGCCCTGCCCACCGATCCGGGGGATGAGCCGCTGCGAGACGACCGCCCGCAGGTTGCCCGACAGCACGCGCCGGATCTCGTCCTGCTCGTGCGGCGCGTAGTACGACAGGATGCGCTGGATCGACTGCACGGCGTCCATCGTGTGGAGCGTCGAGAGCACGAGATGCCCCGTGTTCGCCGCCGTCAGCGCGATCGTCAGCGTCTCGACGTCGCGAATCTCGCCGATCATGATGATGTCCGGGTCCTGGCGCAGCACGTGGCGCAGGCCGTGGTGGAACGAGTGCGTGTCCTCGCCGACCTCGCGCTGGTAGATGAGACAGCGATCGTCGCGGTGCAGGTACTCGACGGGATCCTCGATCGACACGATCTTTCGCGTCTCGCGATGGTTCACGTGATCGATCATTGCCGCGAGGGTGGTCGACTTGCCGGCGCCCGTAGCCCCGGTCACCAGGACGAGGCCGCGCGGCTCGAAGATGAGTTCACCGAGCAGCGGCGGCAGGTGGAGTTCGTCGAGGCTCGGGATCGACGTGGGCACGAGGCGCCACGACGCGCCCACGGTGCCGCGCTGGCGACAGAGGTTCACGCGGAAGCGCGCCAGGCCCGGAATGCTGATCGCGACGTCGTACTCGTGCTCCTGCTCGAAGCTTGCCCGGCGCTCGGGGGAGAGGAACTGCTCGACAAGCCGCTCCATGTCCGCGGGGGCGACGTTCTCCTCCTCGATGGAATAGAGCACGCCATCGATGCGCATCGTGGGCGGGACACCGACCTTGAGATGCAGGTCCGAGGCGCCGGCCGAAACCATCTGCTGGAGGACGGGAAGGAAGTCCCGGGTGCTCGTCGCCTTCGGGCTCATCG
>JANOEH010000101.1:0-34736 GCA_031413115.1 Candidatus Eiseniibacteriota bacterium
CACGGATTGTGTGTTACGAAATGCAGCGGATTGTAATCGCGTTTGTTCAATACTCGCTTCCAATCCTGCATCCTCTTTTTTTAATTGTTCAAGATATTCATCGGTGTGGCAGCGTTGAACTTGCGCGTTGGCAAAAAAAAGCAGGCAGGCAAAAGTGAAGGTGAACCGGTGGTCCTGGTTGGCGCGGCGGCCCGCTGGCTCCCGGGCGGCTGGATCGAGCTGTCGCCCCAATTCGCCTTCCTGGCCAGCGACTGGTTCCTGATCGTGGCCGGCGTCATGCTGGCCATTGAGCTGGCCGCCGACAAGATCCCGCTGGTCGACCACGCGCTCGACACCGTGCAGACCGTCGTCAAGCCCGCGGTGGGCACCATCGTCGCCGCGGCCATGTTCGTGCAGCTCTCGCCCTTCCACGCCACGCTGCTGGGCCTCGCGGTCGGCGGGACGGTGGCGACCGGAGTGCACCTGGCCAAGGCCAAGGTGCGCGCGCTGTCGACGCTGACCACGGGCACGGTGCTCAACCCGATCCTGTCGTTCATCGAGGACGTGGTCTCGACCGTGATCGCGGTCGTCGCCGTGCTGGCGCCGGTCCTCGCGTTGCTCTTCATCGCGGCGATCTTCGGCTACGCCTTCGATCGGCTGCACAAGCGCTACATCGCGGGGCCGCCGAACACGCCACGCTCGCCGAACCTGCCCACGGCGTGAGCGCGCGCAGCGGTTGGGCCGCCGTCGCCGCTGAGGCTGCGAGCACCGCGCTCCTCGTCCTTGCCGTCGTCGGATCCGGGATCATGGGCGAGCGATTGGCCGGCGGAAGCGCCGCGATCACCTTGCTCGCCAACGCGATCGCGACGGGCGGTGCGCTGTTCGCGCTCATCACGGTCTTCGGCCCGGTGTCCGGCGCACACATGAATCCGCTCGTCACCTTGCGCGAGGCGCTGGAGCGGCGGCTCGGGTTTGCCCAGGCGGCACTTCGCATCGCCGTCCAGGTCCTCGGCGGGTTGGCCGGCTGTGTTCTCGCCAATGTCCTCTTCGGGTTGCCGCCGATCATGGCGGCGACGACCGCGCGAGCCGGGGCTCTCCTCTTCGCGAGCGAGACGGTCGCAACATTTGCCCTGGTGACGATCGTGGCTGGCATGGCGGGGCGCCCGGCGCACGTCACGGGCGCGGTCATCGGCGCATGGATCACGGGGGCGTACTGGTTCACGTCCTCGACGTCGTTCGCCAATCCAGCAGTCACCATCGCGCGCTCGGCGACCGACACCTTCACCGGCATTTGCCCGCACGACGTGCCCGGGTTTCTCCTCGCCCAGGTCTTCGGCGCTGCACTGGCGATCCCGCTCGCCCGGAGGTGGTTCCGTTGAACATCGTCCTCTTCGCCTGCACGCACAACGCCGGGCGCTCGCAGATGGCGGCGGCGTTCTTCAATCAGCTCGCCGATCCGGTGCTCGCCCGGGGCATCTCCGCCGGCACCGGGCCCGGCCCGCGCGTGCATCCGGTCGTCGCCGAGGCGATGCTCGAAGTGGAGATCGACCTGCGCGCGGCCGAGCCGCGCCTGCTCACGCCCGATCTGGCCGCGACCGCCTCGCGCTTGATCACCATGGGCTGCGGCGAGACGTGTCCGTTCATTCCTGGTCTGGAAATCGAAGACTGGGCGCTACCCGACCCGAAGGATCGCCCCCTCCCCGAAGTCCGCGCGATCCGCGACACGATCCGCGACCGCGTTGCTGCGCTGGTCACGGCACACGGCTGGGCGCGTAACTTGCCCACGGAGGCCACCCCATGAGCGACGTCCACTACTGCGCGAACGACCTGTCCCGGTTCGGCACCATCGGCGATCACGCCCCAGCGCTGGCACAGAAGTTCTTCGCCTGGTACGACGCGGTGTTCGCCGAGGGCGCGCTGTCGGCGCGCGAGAAATCCGTCATCGCGCTGGCCGTGGCGCACGCGGTGCAGTGCCCCTACTGCATCGAGGCCTACAGCAAGGACGCGCTGGCGAAGGGCGCCGACCTCGAGCAGATGACCGAGGCGGTGCACGTCTCGGCGGCGATCCGTGGGGGCGCCTCGCTGGTCCACGGGGTCCAGATGCGCCGCCACGCCGAAAAGCTCGCGCTCTGACCGTGACCGCGATCACGGCACCGTCGGTGCGCTCAATGCAGGCGCGGCACGCTCCCCTGGCCGCAGCCACGGCGCAGCGCGCCACGCTCACGGCCCTGCCGCTGGCGCGCACGTTCGCGCAGGCGCTGGCCGCGAGCGGGCTTGCGCCGCTCACGCCCACCCGCATCGAGATCTTCCAGGTCAACGTCGGCAGGGTGTGCAACCAGGCCTGCCGCCATTGTCACGTCGACGCGGGGCCCGATCGCCGCGAGTCGATGAGCGCGACGACGATGGAGGAGTGTCTCACCGCGCTCGCGGCCACGGACATCCCCACGGTCGACATCACCGGCGGCGCGCCCGAGCTGTGGCCGCACTTCCGCCCGTTCGTCGAGCGTTGCCGCGCGCTCGGCCGGCACGTCATCGACCGCTGCAACCTGACCATCCTCGAGACCTCCGCGCACCACGACCTGCCCGCGTTCTTCGCCCGGCACGAGATCGAGGTCGTGTGCTCGCTGCCGCACTACCGGGCACTCGGGACCGACCGCCAGCGCGGCGCCGGCGTGTACGAGAAGTCGATCGCGGCGCTCCGGCGCCTCAACGCGGCGGGCTACGGTGCAGGGGACCCGAAGCGACGGCTGGTACTGGTGACCAATCCGGTGGGCGCGTTCCTGCCCGGCGCGCAGGCGGCGCTCGAGGTGGAGTGGAAGCGCGAGCTCGAGCGCATGCACGACGTGCGCTTCGATGCGCTGCACACGCTGGCGAACCTGCCGATCTCGCGCTTCCTCGAGTGGCTCGTCGACAGCGGCAACCTGGCCGGCTACATGGCGCAACTGGTCGCGGCGTACAACCCGGCGGCGGCAGCAGGGGTGATGTGCCGGAACACGATCTCGGTGGGCTGGGATGGCCGCCTGTTCGACTGCGACTTCAACCAGATGCTCGAACTGGGCGTCGACGCGGCCTCCGGCGCACCCCGGCACGTCCGCGACTTCGCGCGCGGTGCGCTCGAGTCCCGCACGATCGTCACGGGTCCGCACTGCTTCGGGTGCACGGCGGGCGCCGGATCGAGCTGCGGCGGGGCGACGACCCACGCGGGTTAGACTGTCGCGGCAGCCGTGGGCGTCGCGGGATCCGCAGCCCGCGCGGCCCTCGCCGCGGCCTCCGCCGCGCGCCGATGCTCCTCCTCGATCATTCCGGTGAGGGCGAGGTAGAGCAGGACGATGAGGATCACGCCGTTGATCGCCCAGAACTGTGCGGTGTAGAAGTACCCCACCTGCACGACCAGCAGCGAGACCGCGAGCGAGCGCTGGAACCAGCGGTAGGCGTCGATGCGCGAGCGACGGAAGCGGATCCAGCCAAGCCACACCATCCCCGCCTCGACGACCGTCGCGACCGCCTGCACCCACGAGACGCCCAGGTCGCGCGAGCGCACGCCGGACACGACCGCAGCGACGGAGACGAGGTTGGCCACCGCGAGCAGCAGGAACCAGCCGGAGAGCGCGCGCGCGAACCCGCGCCGGCGCACGAGCCGCCGGTATCCCTGCGCGATCGCGGCGCGGGCGGAGAGATACGCGCGCGTGATCGTGCCTCCGCCCGCGGCGGGCGGGACGAGCAGCGCGCGGAGCGCCGCGTTGACGCCCTGTTCGCGGGTGTCGATCGGCAGGCTCGTGCGCAGCCAGCGCGCGAACCCCCAGAGCCCCAGGAACAGCACGTAGAGGATCGCCGCGGTCGGCTTGAAGAAGTAGTCGTTGTCGTTGGTGATGAACTTGCCCAGCTCGTCGATGAAGAACCCGAAGCCGATCCCCGCGATGACCGCGGCGAGACGACGCATCGCCGGGTTCCAGAACAGGAGCAGCAGGGCGATCGCGGCGAGCATGAACAGGCCACCCCACAGCATGTGGGCGATGTGCAGGATGCCGGTGCCGATCTGCGGGTAGCCGGTGAGATGAAGGAAGGCGCGGATGCCCAGCACCGTGGCGACGGCGAAGAAGAGCAGGAGCTCGAACGATTCGTCGCCCTCGCTGTCGCGGACCAGGTCGAGAGCGCGCGCCATCAGGTCGTGGGGTGTGGTCCGCCCGTTGCGCTCGCCAGCCAGGCCTCCGCCTCGGCAAGCTCGCGGAACGCCTCGATGCGAATGCCGATCAGCCCCGTGAGGCCGGAGATCGTGCGCGCGATCCCGTAGCGCAGCAGGTCGGGCACGAGGATGGCGATCGGCCCAGTGTACGACACCTTGAGCGCCCCGAATCCATCGCGCATCACGATCAGGTCCTCGAAGCTGGCGACGTACGCGAGCTCGCGCACGTCACAGAAGATGCCGAAGTTCGGTTCGTGGACCGGATCGGCCGCGAGGCGGCGCATCGTGTCCATCGTCTCGCCGATGTCGGACGTGCCGGTCCCGGTCACGACGACGCGACGGCGCCCGGGCTGGATGTCGATCGTGTACGGCATCAGTGGAACATCCCCCTCACCCGGTCGTGGTTGGCGCGCAGGGCCGTGACGTCCGCCGGCGTCACGGCGACGAACGCGCCGTTCACGCTCTTGCGGGCCGCGACGACGTCGCCGGTCCCGTCGAACTGTACTTCGACCGCGAGCGTGTCGTTCCCGCTGGCCGATGCATCGGTGCGAGTGCGGACGGACTTCTCGCGCACCAGCGCCAGGTCGTGATTGCGCGGACGAGTGTGGTCGAGGTAGTAGACGCGCTCGGCGCGGCCGTAGTCGCCCTGGTCGAGCAACTCGTTGATCCTCAGGGGCCGCACGAGCGAGTCGCCGAAAGCGAGTCGGCCGCGCCCCAGTTCGTAGATGCGGGCCGAGGTGACGGCGTCGCCGTGCGCGCCGTGCACGGTCCACTGGGCCGCGCGGCCGGCGATCCGGCCGTCGATCGAGTCGGCACGCGCCGCCCACGGCACGGCGGCCAGCCTCGAGGCGAGGGCCCGCGTGTCCTCCCGGTTGCGAAGCGCGAGCTCGCGCTCGTTGCGCCGGCGGGTCGTGTCCGAGATTGCGGAGACGATGGTGGTCACCAGGATGGGAATCGCGACGAGCCAGAACACGATGCGCGCCTTCCGCATCAACCGGCCACCCGTGGCAGGTACATGCTCATCGTCGTGCCCTGGCCGGGAGCACTCTCGACGTGCATGAACCCTCCGGTATGGTCGACGATCCGGTAGACGATCGACAGGCCCAGGCCGGTGCCCCGGCCCTCGGGCTTGGTGGTGAAGAACGGCTCGAACACACGCGCCCGCGTGGTCTCGTCCATCCCGGCCCCCGTGTCGACGACGTCGAGCACGACGTAGGGTCCGGGATGCTCGCCGCCGTCGGCCACCTTCTTCTCGTACGTGCGGATCGTGATGGTGCCACCCGCGGGCATCGCGTCGCGGGCGTTGAGCGCCAGGTTGAGCAGGACGCGCTCGACTTGGGCCGGGCTGACCAGGACGCGGCCGTCGCCGCCGGCGTGCGCGATCACGATCGGGTGCATGCGGCCCACGGCGCCGCGCAGGATCTCGGCGAAGTTCTCGACCACGTCGCGCAGGTGCACGATCGCGGGACGGCCGGTCCGGTCCTCGTCGCGGCCGAATGACGAAAGCTCGCGCGTGAGCGCCACACCGCGCTCTGCCGCGAGGCGGATGCGCTCGACCTCGGCGCGCACGGCTGGCGACGTCGCGGAGTCGTTCTCGATCAGGCCGGCGTGGCCCAGCACGACGGTGAGCAAGTTGCGGAAATCGTGGGCCACTCCCGCGCAGACCCGGCCGAGGGCCTCCATCTTCTGCAGTTCGGTGACGTAGACCTCGTGGGCGTGCAGCGCGTCCTCGGCATCCTTGCGCGCGGCCCCCTCGAACTGCAACGCAATCGCGTCGGCCACGGAGCTGGCGAAATCGGCATCCTCCTGCGTCCACGCGCGCTGCGTGGCGATCTTCTCGTGGCAGACGACACCGATGACCTCGCCGCCGCGATAGATCGGCGCGTCGAGCATCGAGGCGATATCGAGGGGAATCAGGTAGAGCTCGGTCAGCTCGGACGTGGCGTCATCCGCGCGCGCGTCGGCGGCGGCGATGATCCGCCGCTCCTCGAGCGCAGCGAAGTAGCGCGGGAAGTCCTCGCGCCGGATCGAGGCGCCCTCGGAGTGCTCGTCGCTCGCACGCTCGTACAGCTCGAAACAGCGGATGGCGCGGCGCTCGTCGACGAACAGCCAGATGCTGACGCGGTCGACGTCGAGCGTCTTCGCGGTCAGGCGGGTGGACTCGCGAAACGCAGCACGGAGCGACGCGCCGCCATGGACGCGCAGGCGCGCCAGGCGGAGACGGGCGGATTCGTAGGCGGAACGCCGGATCTCGTGGGGGGCCGTCGGCGTGTGGGGCGCGGCCGGTGTCATGTGCTCAGCATCGCCCTGCGGGGGCCGGGCGTCAACGATGCGTCGTGGGACAGACTCCGGAGGCCGCCGCCCGCCTTGCCCGTAGGCGCGGCGCAGGCTAGACTGCGGGTGTCCGGCGGGCCCAGGCTCGCCCCCTCGAATCCTGCCCCGTACGCCTGTTTTCGCGTCCGCCCTCACGGAGGAAGCTTGTCCCTCGAACGGATCTCCGTCCTCGGGGCCGGCATCATGGGCCGCGGCATCGCCTATGCCGCCGCCGTCGCCGGCTACGACACCACGCTCTACGACGCGTCCCCCGCCGCCCTCGACAAGGGTGCGGCCGAGATCAAGGCGCTGATGGACAAGGGCGTCGCCGCGGGCAAGCTGGCCGCCGACGTGCGCGACCGCTCCAGGCTCACAACGCACGCCGAGCTGGCCGCCGCGGCCGACGGCGCCGACCTGGTGATCGAGGCGATCCCCGAGAACATGAAGCTCAAGTGCGACATGTTCACCGAGCTCGACAATCGCGTGAAGCCCACGACGATCCTCGCCACCAACACGTCGTCGCTGTCGATCACCGAGATGGCCGGCGCGACGAAGCGGCCGGATCGCGTCGTCGGCATGCACTTCTTCAATCCGGTGCATCGCATGCGGCTGCTCGAGGTCGTGCGCGGCCTCGAGACGTCCGAGGCCACGATCGAGGCCGCCAGCGTCGTCGGCATGCGCATGGGCAAGGAGTGCGTCGTCGTCCGCGAGGCGCCCGGGTTCGTGACCACGCGCATCAACGCGCTGATCGGCAACGAGGCGTTTCGCATGCTCGAGGAGGGGGTGGCGACCGCGCCCGACATCGACAGGGCGCTGAAGCTGGGACTCAACCATCCGATGGGGCCGTTCGAGCTGGTCGACCTGGTCGGGCTCGACACGCGGCTGTCGATCCTCACGTTCCTGCACGAGACGCTGGGCGAGCGCTACCGTCCGAACAACCTCATGGTGCAGTACGTCAAGGCCGGGCGCCTGGGGCGCAAGACCGGCAAGGGCGTCTACGAATACGGCGAAGGAGCCTAGAGCATGGCCAGCGAAGCGACCCCGACCGCGACCGCCGCACCAACCGTGAAGCCCGGCCGCCTGTGGATCGGCGGCGAGTACGTCGATGCGCTCGACGGCGCGACGTTCACCATCACGAACCCCGCCACCGGCGAGGCGCTCACCACGTGTGCGCAGGCCGGCGCCGCCGACGTGGACCGCGCCGTCGCCGCGGCCGCCGCGGCATTCCGCTCGAGGGCATGGGCGCAGATGAGCGCGCTCGATCGCCAGCGCATCATCTGGAACATCGGCGAGCGCATGCTGGCGCGCCTCGACGAGTTCGCCGTCGCCGAGACGCTGTGCAACGGCAAGCCGATCTTCGAGTCGAAGTACATCGACGTGCCCGACGCCGCCAAGTGCTTCCAGTACTACGCGGGATGGGTGACGAAGATCGCCGGCCAGACGCTGCCACTGTCGACCGGGCCGTTCCTCAACTACACCCGCCGCGAGCCGCTGGGCGTCGTCGGCGCGATCGTGGCGTGGAACTTCCCGATCCTGCTCGCGGCGTGGAAGGTCGCACCCGCCCTGGCCGCGGGCAACACGGTCGTCTTGAAGCCGGCCGAGTTCACGCCGCTGACCGCGCTGCTGCTCGCCGAGTGCGCGAAGGAAGCCGGCCTGCCCGACGGCGTGCTCAACGTCATCCCGGGCAAGGGCTCGATCGCGGGCCAGGCGCTGGTGACGCACAAGGACGTGGCGAAGATCGCGTTCACGGGCTCGACCGAGGTGGGCCAGGGCATCGTCCGCGCCAGCGTCGACACGGTGAAGAAGGTGCAGATGGAGCTGGGCGGCAAGAGCGCCAACGTCATCTTCGCCGATGCCGACATCGACGCCGCCGTGCGCGGCGCCGCGGGCGGTATCTTCTACGGAAAGGGCGAGGTGTGCGCCGCCGGCTCGCGCCTGCTGGTCGAGCGCTCGGTCTACGACACGGTCGTTGCGAAGCTCAAGGAGCGCGCCGAGAAGACGCCCCCGGGCGATCCCATGAACCCGAAGACGCGGCTGGGCGCGCAGGTGCGCGAGTCGCACCTGCAGAGCATCCTGGGCTACGTCGAGAAGGGCAAGGCCGAGGGCGCCACGCTGGTCGCCGGCGGCTCGCGTGCGGCGATCGACGGCAAGGGAGCGTTCATGCAGGCGACGGTGTTCGCCGACGTCACGAACACGATGACCATCGCGCGCGAGGAGATCTTCGGGCCGGTGCTCGCCGTGATCCCGTTCGACGGCGAGGACGAGGCGATCGCGATCGCCAACGACTCGCCGTACGGCCTCGCCGCCGGCGTGTGGACGCGCGACATCAAACGCGGGCACCGCACGGCGCACCGCCTCGAGGCGGGCACCGTGTGGATCAACGCCTACAACCGCTACGACACGGCGACGCCGTTCGGCGGCTACAAGCAGAGCGGCTTCGGGCGCGACATGGGTCCCGAGGCGCTCGACGGGTACCTGCAGACGAAGTCGGTGTGGGTGGACCTGAGCGAGGACAAGGCTTGAACGGGCACGGCCGCGGGGTCGTCGTCGCCGGAGCCGTCCGCACGCCGATCGGCAAGTTCGGCGGCGCGCTGGCGGGTGTGCACGTCGCGGACCTCGGAGCGCACGTCGCGCGCGAGGCGATTCTTCGCGCGGGGCTGACGGCCGCGCAGGTCGACGAGACGATCGTCGGCCACGCACGCCAGGCGGGCAACGGGCCGAACGTGGCGCGGCAGGTCGCGCACTCCGCGGGCGTGCCCGATGCGAAGCCGGCGTACACGATCAACAAGGCGTGCGCGTCGGGGCTGCAGGCGATCGTCAGCGGTGCGCAGGCCGTGGCGCTGGGCGACTCGGACGTCGTGCTCGCGGCGGGTGTGGAGAACATGTCGGCGATCCCGTTTCTGCTTCCCGACGAGCGCTGGGGTCGCAGGCTGGGAGACATGCCGGTGGTCGACGCGATGTACCGCGACGGTTACCTGTGCCGGCTGTGCAACCAGGTGATGGGCGAGACGGCCGAGATGCTGGTCGAACGCTACGGCATCACCCGCGAGGCGCAGGACGCGCTGGCGCTCGAGTCGCACCGCCGCGCATCGGCGGCGTGGGCCGAGGGTCGATTCGCCGGCGAGATCGTGGCGATGCCCTACCGCGACGCGAAGCGCAACGCGGCGCTGCTCGAGCGCGACGAGGCGCCGCGGGCCGACACGACGCTCGAGGCGCTGGCGAAGCTGCCGCCGGTGTTCAGGAAGGACGGCTCGGTCGGGGCGGGCAACGCGTCGGCGATCACGGATGGCGCGGCTGCGCTGATCGTGCTGGCCGAGGAGAAGGCGAAGGCGCTGGGCGTCAAACCAATGGCGCGGCTCGTCGCGGCGGTCTCGGCCGGGGTGGATGCGGCGGAAATGGGGCTCGGTCCGGTCCCGGCGGTGCGCACGCTGTTCGAGCGCACCGGCCTGACGATGAAGGACATGGACCTGGTGGAACTCAACGAGGCGTTCGCCTCGCAGGTGATCGCCTGCGACCGCGAACTCGGGCTCGACCCGGCACGCCTCAACGTGAACGGCGGCGCGATCGCGCTCGGGCATCCGACCGGATGCAGCGGCACCCGCATCGTGGTGACGCTGCTCCACGAGCTCGAGCGGCGGAAGGGTCGCTACGGTCTGGCCACGCTCTGCGTGAGCGGCGGACAGGGCATGGCCGTGCTGTTCGCACGGCTATAACGAAAGGGGTCGAGAACGATGTCTTCGACGACGAGCGAGACGCGCAAGACGCTGGTGGACTACAAGAAGGACGGAGGGGTCGCGATCCTGACCTTGAACGATCCGCCGGCCAACACGTACACGCACGAGATGATGCGGGACCTCGACGAGTGCATCGTCAAGGCCCGCTTCGATTCCGAAGTGCACGTGATCGTGATCACGGGCGCGGGCGAGAAGTTCTTCTGCGCCGGCGCGAACATCAACATGCTCCAGACGGTGGATCCCTACTTCAAGTACTTCTTCTGCCTGCACGCCAACGAGACGCTGACTCGCCTCGAGCAGACGCCCAAGCTGGTCATCGCCGCGCTCAACGGGCACTGCGTCGGCGGCGGCCTCGAGATCGCCATGGCGGCCGACATCCGCATCGCGCGTCGCGACGCAGGCAAGGTGGGCCTGCCCGAAGTGTCGCTCGGCGTCCTGCCGGGGACGGGTGGCACGCAGCGCCTGTTGCGGCTCGTCGGCAAGGCGAAGGCGATGGAGTTGATGATCACCGGCGAGACGTTCGGCTTCGACAAGGGCGCCGAGCTGGGCATCATCACGTCGATCTTCGACGGCGACGCCACGCAGTTCATGACCAAGATCATGGAGTACGCGCGGACCTACTGCCCGCCGAACAAGGCCGCCAAGGCCGTGGGCAACATCAAGCGCGCCGTGCAGTCGGGCGCCGAGGTCCCCTTCAGCGAGGCGCTGGCGATCGAGCGAGAGCTGCAGCAGCTCCTGTTCCAGAGCGAAGATGCGAAGGAAGGACTCACCGCCTACGTCGAGAAGCGGAAGCCGAACTTCAAGGCGAAGTAATGTCGTCGCGGCGCAGCCGCGACAGGGTGTTCCGCGACGGCTCGGGGGCAGGTCTCCCGGGCCGTTTCGTCTACGCCGTCAGCTGGTCGATCGCCTCGACGATGCGATGCGTCACGTCGTCGTCCACGGGAAAGTAGTGCGTGCCCGTGGGCAGCGGCAGGAACCTCGCGCCGGGGATGGCCGAGCGCCGCCCCGAGCAAAATCTATGGACGACCGCGGCCCCTCGCCGCATCGTAGGAAGCATGACAGCCATCGCGACGGACCACTTCACCGGCAACCTGTCCCTGCTGCTGCGCGAGACGTTCGAGAGCCCGCGGACGACCGGCGGCGCCTACCTCGATCAGGGGACGGGCCTGTTCAAGACGCTCGACGGGATCACCGCCGTGCGCGCCTCGCGGGTGCCCGTCGTGGGCGGGCCGACGATCGCCGCGCACACGGGACACCTCCTCTATTACATTCGCATCGCGCACGCGTTCCTGGTCGGGCGCGAGCCCGGCGCGCTCGACTGGCCGGGAAGCTGGGGCGGGCAGCTCGTCGACGCCGACGAGTGGGTCATGCTCAAGAGCGACATCCGCACGGCGTACGACACGCTGCTCGCGACCATCGAAGCGCAGGAAGCCTGGAACGATGACACCATCGGCGACGCCATGGCGATCGTCGTGCACACCGCCTATCACCTGGGCGCCATCCGCCACGCGATCCGCATGGAAGACCGTGCGATCGGCGCCGGCGTCTCGGGACGACCCCACACGGAGGAATCACGATGATCCGCACCGCACAGGCACGCTGGTCGGGAGAACTGCAGACCGGCAAGGGCAACGTGAAGCTCGGCAGCGGCGCCTACGAAGGATCGTACTCGTTCGGCACGCGATTCGAGGGCACGCAGGGCACGAACCCCGAAGAGCTCCTGGGCGCGGCGCACGCGGCCTGTTTCTCGATGGCACTCGGCTTCGCGCTGCAGAAGGCCGGCCACGTGGCGGAGTCGGTGGAGACGACGTCGAGCGTCCACCTGGAGAAGGGCGACGCCGGCTTCGCGATCACGAAGATCGAGCTCAAGACGCGCGTGAAGGCGCCCGGCGTTTCGGCGGCCGACTTCGCGAAGCTCGCCGAGGAAACGAAGGCCGGCTGCATCGTCTCGCGGGCGCTGTCCGCCGTGCCGATGGAGCTGGACGCCGCGCTGGTCTAGGCGCGGCACGCGCCCAAACAGCCCAATCGACTCGCACTGGTGGGAGTCAATTGGGCTGCCCGAATTCCAGTACCGAATCCCGCGCGGCCGGCCTCGCAAGTGGCTGGCCGCGCGTTGTTTCCGCCGCACGCCCCGGCTGTGGCCGGGAGCCCTCCTTGACGCCCCACCCCGATCCGGCTCATCATTGTCGGGCCCTGTTTCGACGGGGTTGCGGGGGGTCGGGTCCACAGGAGGTCGTCATGCTGCGCGTCTTCGCCGGCGTGGGTCTGGGCTTGGCGTTGCTCGCCCTGCCCTTCGCCACGCCCGCCTCATCCGCCACGGTATCCGCCACCCCAGCGCCCGCCCGCGATCGCGTGCCCGGCGAAATGGTCGTGCTGCTCGCCCCCGGTCACGAACTCACCCCCGAGCCGGCCCGTCGTGCCCTCGCCGCGCAGGGTCTCGTCGAGACACGTCGCTTCGCCGCACACGGTCGCACGCGCGTGTTGCGCGCCGCTCCCGGCGCGTCGGACGCGCAGCTCGAGGCCGCTGCGCGGGCGCTGGTCATCGCGGGCATCGCGCGTGCCGCGGCCCCGAATCTGGTGCTCGACCTCGCGCTTACGCCGAACGATCCGATGCTCGCCACGCAGTGGTACCTGGGGACGACGTCGGCGGGCGTGCGGGCGCGCAATGCGTGGGACCTCGAGACCGGCAGCGCGGACGTGGTGATCGGCATCATCGACACCGGCATCGACCTGGGGCACCCGGACCTGATGAACAACATCTGGGAGAACGTCGACGAGATGCCCGGCAACGGGATCGACGACGACGGCAACGGCTTCATTGACGACTTCAACGGCTGGGACTTCTCGACCAACGACGCGGATCCCAACCCGGTCTTCGCAGTCGACTCGCTGCTGGGGCTCGACACTGGTTTCCACGGGACGTTCGCCGCCGGCATCGCCGCGGGCGAGGGCAACAACCTCATCGGCACGGCCGGCATCGCCTGGGGCTGCCGCATCATGCCGCTCAAGGTGTCGGACGTGAACACCGAGATCACGCTCGCCGCCGTCACGGGCGCATTCGAGTACGCGATCGACAACGGCGCGTCCGTGCTCAACATGAGCTTCGCCGGCACCAACCCGATTCTCCAGGCCTTCTTCCAGCCGCTGATCAACGACGCGGTCACGGCTGATATCGTGTGCGTCGCGGCCGCCGGCAATGCGGGCACCGACATCACGACCTATCCCGCTTCCTGCGACAGCGTGCTCGCGGTGGCTGCGACGACGGTGGCGAATCAGCGCGCCAGCTACTCGAACTGGGGCTACTACGTCGACATCGCCGCGCCCGGCGACAACATGTGGTCGACGCTGGCGCGCAACTACACGCGCGACGCGTCCAACGACATCCTGTTCAACCTGCTCTACGCGTGGAACGGGGTCGATCCGTACATGTCCGGCAGCGGGACCTCGTATGCCTGCCCGGTGGTCGTGGGCGCGGTCGCGCTGGTGCGCGGGCGCTTTCCGACGGTGACGGCGCCGTTCGTCATCAAGCACATGATCGAGACGGCCGACGTCGTGCCGACCTACGACAACGACATCGGCGGGCGGCTCAACGTGTACAACGCGCTCAACACCTACGTCGACGTGGCGGACGACGCGTCGCTCGCGCCCGGCGTCTGGCTGGGGCGTGCCACGCCGAACCCGCTGCGCGCGGGGGATGCGGGAGCGGGCGGGACCTCGTTCACCTACCGGCTCAAGCGCGAGGGCGCGGTGGCGCTCGCGGTCTACGACCTGCGCGGTCGCCGGGTGGCGGAACTGGAGCGGGAGGTGCGTGGCGCGGGCCTGCATCGGGCGCAATGGGACGGCCGCGACGCGGCGGGGTCGCCGGTCGCGGCCGGGTTGTACTTCGTCGCGGGGACGCTCGAGGGACGCCGTGTCGACGCGCGCGTGACGGTGCTGCGCTAGCCTTCCAGGCCGCCTATGCGGACTGGGCGCGCACGCCCCCGATCACCTGCTCGATCGCCATCAGCATCGTCTTCTCGCCCTCGCTCACGCGCTCGCCACCGAAGCCGAGAAAGCTTCCCTCCTTGGCGGCGTTCGCGACCCTGGTGCCGATCTCGTGGATGAGCGCCGCATAGGCTGCCCCGTCGAGCAGCGTCGCTTTGGCGGCGAGGATCGCGACCGCCTGACGCAGGGAGTCGAGGGCCATCATCCGCACGCGGTTCTGCGCGGCCGCCAGGTCGCCGGTCTTCAGGTCCTTCAGCTTCTCCTTGAGCCCCGTCTGCGCGCCCATCAGCTCCTCGCGCGTGCAGATCGCGCGCACCAGCGCGTTCTCGCTCTTCATTCCCTCGACCAGCGCGGACGTGGTGCCGAAGGCCTCGGCCACCGTGCCGAACAATCCGCTCGAGCCGGCGATCGTCACCGCCATCGCGGTCAGCGCGGGCGCCTCGCAGAGCGTGGTCCATTCCTCGGGTGTGAAGGTTGTCTTGTCGGACATGGCTGGATCCTCCTTGGATGCCGTGGTGTGGGGCGCTACTCGGTTGCGGCCGGACCGCGGGCGAAGCGCATCGTGCCGCTGTCCACCTTGAGGTCGATGTACAGCGTGTCGCCGCGGAAGAACGTGTGTGCGGCGTTGTCGAGTTGTTGGAGGTACTTGGAGTCGAGAGATCCTGGTGGGCACATCATGCGCGTCACCGCCGCCGGTCCGATCGTGATGCCGCCTTCGGCGGTCGTGACGTAGGTGCCGCGACCGCGATTGCAGTCGGCCAGCAGCGCGGTCGAGCCGTCGGCGTTGAACTGGATCGTGTACCGCGCCGGATCGGCCGGGGCGATCAGCTCGACCGGCGTCTGCGTGGCGACCCATTTCCAGGGACCCGCGGTAAGGCTCGCCTGCGCTGCGGCCGTCGAGTCCGCGGCCTTCGGTTGCGGCGACGACGAACAGCCGGTGATGGCCAGCGAGCCGATGAGAATGCCGAGACCGAGGCGGGCGGAAGGCGTGCGGAAGGACATGTGGGGCGTCTCCGTGGAAGGTCAGGGCGGGATCGAACTGCGCACGGAGGAACGGGGGTGTGCGCAGATGCGACCCTAGACCGTGCCACGGCTGGACGCAAGGCGAACGCCTCGAGCCGTGGTAAGGTCGTCCGGAGGGAGGGTCTCAATTGAGAACGATCATCAGGCGCTATGACAAGTGCCCCTCGGGTGCCCTGTCGCTGGCGCCCCCGGCCAGGGGATTGCAGGGTTGAGGCACGCCCGTGCAATCACCGCCCTGCTCGCCGTGCTCGTCGTCGGCGACACGTTGCCGACCCTGCGTGGCCGCGACCTCACCGGCCACGGCGTCCGGCTGCCCGATGCGACGCGGGGAAGAGTCACGCTCCTCGCCCTGGGCTTCACCTACGACTCGAGATTTCCGGTCGAGGCATGGACGAGTCGCTTCCGCGCCGACTTCGGCGGCGAGACCGGCGCGAACTTCTACGAGGTGCCGATGATCGGCGGCCTCGGCAAGGTCGCGCGCGGGTTCATCGACGGCGGCATGCGCAAGGGCACGGCGAAGGAGCTGCACGGCAACGTGGTCACGGTGTACGACGACATCAGCGCGTGGAAGAAGCGCCTGGGTGATCGGGGGGAAAGCGTGGCGCACGTGATCCTGCTGGATGCGGGCGGGCGCGTGGTCGACCGGCATGACGGTCCCTTCGACGAGGCCGCCTACACGCGGATTGCGGCCGCGGCGCGGAATCTGCTCCCTCGCAGCTGACCCTCAAGTCGTTGCCGGACCTGCCGATATCTCTCCAATGATCCGTCCCCTTCGCCCTGCGATGCTCCTTGCCGCCGCCTTCGCCGCGGCCGGCCTCGCTCCCGCGATCGCCGCCGACGCCGGCGTGATCCGCGGCACGGTGGAGATGGTCGCCCCGAAGGCGAGCCGCGTCAGGTCCGGCAACACCTACCCCGGGCACGCGAACTCGCTGCCGCCCGGCGCCACGAATGCCGAGGTGGGTGGCGTCGACGAGGTTGTCGTGTGGTTCGAGCGCCTGCCCGCCCGCGGGCATGGCAGTGCCGCCGCCGGTCGGCACTCATCCTACGCTCGAGCAGAAGCGCCAGCAGTTCGTGCCGCGCGTGATCGTGCTGCAGGCGGGCATGACGGTCGACTTCCCGAATCGCGATCCGGTCTACCACAACGTGTTCAGTGTCTCCCCCGCCCGGCGCTTCGACCTGGGCAAGTACCGCGAGGGACAGTCGCGCAGCGTGCGCTTCGACAAGCCGGGCGTCGTCCGCGTGTTCTGCGACATCCACTCGGACATGGCCGCGTTCATCGTCGTGATCGGACATCAGTTGTACGCGCGCGCCGACGCGGCGGGGCGGTTCACGCTGCCTGCCGTGCCCGGCGGCGAGTACACGCTCAAGGTGTGGCATCCCAGCCGCGGCGAGAGTGACCTGTCCGTGCACGTCCCGGACCGGGGCGATGCCGACGTCACGGTGCGGATCTGACATGAAGAGCCCGCTACGGCGCCGGATCCTGCTGTTCACCGCAGTGCCCATGGTCGTCCTCACGCTGGGCGCGCTGTGGGTCGTGCACCGGACCGTGTCCGAGCGCGTGCACCAGGCGGTCGAGCAGGACTTGCGCCGCGCCTCGCTCGTGTTCGAGGACATGCTCGGCCAGCGCGCCGAGCAGCTGCGCATCGCCAGCGCCGTCGTGGCCCGTGACCCCCGGTTCTTCGCCGTACTCACGCTGCCGGGCTCGCATCGCGATCCCGTGTATCGCAACACCGTCGTGGGCGTGGCCAAGGACTTCAACGCGATCACCGACGCCGACGTGCTCGAGGTCCACGACGCGCACGGCGTGTCCATCGCCTCGGTCGGGCGCGAACACCTGCGCGCCGGGGCCGCGAAAGAACTGATTGCGGCGGCACGCGAGGGCACGATGAGCTACGCGGTCGTGGCCGCCGGAGACCGGCACTTCCAGGTCATCGCCACGCCCGTCGTGACCGCGGGCCAGGTCGCCGGCGTGCTCGTCGTCGGCGCGGGCATCGGCGCGCCACTGGCCGCGAAGCTGCGCGAACAGACGCGCAGCGACGTGAGCTTCGTCGCCGGCGGCACACTGTCGGGCACCACGCTGACGCGCGAGACCGACCGCAGCGCGCTGCTCGAGGCCGTCGCTACGCGCCGCGGAGCCGCTCCGTCGGATGCGATCATCGAGCTGGCCGGCAGCGGCGACACCTACCTCACTCTGTTGCGCCCGCTGCCCGGTTCGCGCGCCGGCGACGCCCAGGCGTACGCGATCCAGCGCTCGCTCAGAGCCGAAACCGCGTTCCTGCGCGAGGTGCAGGTTGCCCTGGCGCAGTTGGGACTGCTCGCGGTGTTGCTCGCGGTGATCGCCGGGCTGCTCGTCTCGGAGCGGATCACCCAGCCGCTGCAGCGCATCGTCCGCGCCGCCGAGGAGATCGAGCGAGGCAATTACGACTCGCCGATCGCCGTCGGCGGGGCCGACGAGATCGGCTACCTGGCGCGGCGCTTCGATGCCATGCGTCAGCACGAGCGCGCCTACGTGAACAGCCTCAAGGAGGTGGCGCGCGTGAAGAGCGAGTTCATCGCGGTGGCCTCGCACGAGCTGCGCACACCGATCAGTGTCATCCGCGGGTTCCAGGAGATGCTCGGGGACCTGGTGCTGGGCCCGCTCACCGAGAAGCAGGTCATGGCCGTGAAGGCGATCGGCGAGGGCACGGTGTCGCTCGAGAAGATCGCCGACAATGCCACGCGCATGGCCCAGATCGAGGGCGAGCGCCTGACCCTGAACCGCGAGGTCCACGAGGTCGGCGGCCTGGTGAGGGCGGCGGTGCGAACCGCGACCGAGGAAGCACGCGGTCGCCAGGTGCGGGTGACCGTCGAGCTGGACGCGGGCATCCCGCGCGTGCACGTCGATGGTCCGCGGCTGACCGAGGCCGTGGCGAACCTCGTGCGCAATGGGCTGCGCTTCACGCCCGACGGCGGCCGCGTCGACGTGCGCGCCCGCTGGTCGGATCCGGAGCTCGTGATCGAGGTCGAGGACGATGGTGTCGGCATCCCGTCCGAGCGGCAGGAGCAGATCTTCGCCCCCGGCTTCGTGGTTCGGGATTCCAGGAACCACCACTCGTCGACTACATTGGAGTTCAATTCGGCGGGACTCGGGCTGGGGCTGGCCATCGCGCGCGGAATCGTCGAGGCGCACGGGGGTACGCTCGCGGTGGACAGCACTCCGGGTCGCGGCAGTCGATTCGTCCTGCGCTTGCGCCCCGAAACCGTGGAGGCGCTGATGGAGGCAGCATGATGCGTCGTGGTGGCTCGGCTTTCTTCGTGCAGACCTTCTTCGCCCTCTCTCTCGCCTTCCCTCTCTCCCAGCCTTCGATCTCCTTTGCCGCCGATGACGAGAGCGATTTTGACGTTCACATCCGCGGACTCCTCGACATCGTCGCCGGTCCCAACAACGATGCGGTCACGCTCAATCGCCTGAACGCCGGCGGAACCGCGTTCGATCCGTGGCGTGGCCGACTGTTCGTCGAGGGCAGCGCCAACGACGAGATCAACGTCTTCACGCAGCTTCACCTGAGCGACGAGTCGGGCGTGTTCGTCTACGGCGCGTACGCCGGGTGGACGCCGATCGCCGATCGCGACCTCTCGCTCCAGGCGGGGAAGATCCCGTGGCCCATCGGCACGTTCGGGCCGCGCACCTACTCGAACAAGAATCCGCTCGTCGGCACGCCGCTGCTGTACCAGTACCACACGTCGCTGCGTGGCGACGTCATGCCCGCCGATGTCGACGCGCTGCTCTCCGAGGCGGGCCAGGGCCAGTACGGCGTCAACTACGCGCCCGGCCCCGGCGGCTGGCGCGGCATGCCGATCGTCTACGACTTCTGCTGGGACTTCGGCGCCGCCCTGATCGGCAGCGCCCGGCCGTTCGAGTTCTCGCTCGCGGTCACCAACGGCACGCCGTCGTCGGCCAACGCGGGCCGCGATGCCAACGGCGACAAGTCGATCATGGGCCGCGTCGGCCTGCTGCCGTTGCCGGGGCTGCGGGTCGGCGTGTCGGGCTCGACCGGCGCCTACATGCCCGACGACATCGAGCCGTCGCTGCCGCCGGGCACCAGCGCCGAGCGCTACGACCAGAACCTGCTGATGGCCGACGTCGAGTACGCGTTCTCGCGCTTCGAGCTGCACGCCGAGGGTGCCATCAACACGTGGGAGACGCCGACCGTCGGCAACCTGACGCTGCACGGCTACTACATCGAGGGCAAGTACGCGTTCGCCAACGGCGCGTTCGTCGCTGCGCGCTACGATGCACTCCTCTTCGACGAGGTGCAGGGCACGACAGGCCCCGCCCGCCCGTGGGACGACGACGTGTACCGTTTCGAAGGCGGCCTCGGCTACCGCTTCGATCGCCACGTGATCGCCAAGGTCGTCTACCAGAAGACGACGCTCGATCCGCGCCCGGCCGGAGAGTTTCGCTCGTCGGAACTGGTCGCCGGGCAGGTGTCGCTGGGCTTCTAGCGGGCAGACACACCGGCGAACCGCCGCCGCACCCGCTCCTGCCGATAGCCGAAGATCCGGCCGAGCTGCACCCTCACGAGCGGGTGCGCGAGCTCGCCGAGTACGCCGTAGGGCAGCCGATAGCGCACTTCGTCGTCGACCGCGGTGCCGCCGCCCGGCGCGTCGGTCAGCGTGTGCGTGTGGATCCACCGGGCGTACGGCCCGGCGATCTGCTCGTCGACGAAGCGGTGCGGGGGCTCCCACACCGCGATCCGCGTGCGCCACCGGATCGGTATCCCCCACAACCGGAGTCGGTACTCGAGCAGTGCACCTTCGTGCATGGCGACGGGCAGCGGCGTCTCGATCCGGAAGCGCAGCTCGGGCGGCGTGATCGCCTCGAGGTTCGCCGCATCGGCGAAGAACGCGAAGATCTCCTCGCGGGGCTGGTGGAGGACCAGGTGGGTGCGCAGGGTGTGTTCGTTCGCGGGCATGGGCGGATCCTACAACGTGCACCGGGGCAAGTCGGCGGGGCATTGACCGGAGTTGCAAAGTCCGGAGGGACGATGGTGTTCCGAGGGTATGCGTACGGTTCGTACAGAACGTACGGACCGTACGCAGGCCTCCGGAAGCACCCCGCGCAATCTGGTCCGCAGCCCCCGGCCCCGAGCATCGTGTACAGTTCCCGCACTCAGCCGTCAGGGAGACTCGGACCCCCGGCCCGACCACGACTCCGCCCAGGAGACACGCCATGCACCATCGCACGACTCTCGCCGCCCTGCTCGTCCTTGCCCCCGTCGCGATCTCGCTCACCACCCTCGTGCCCGCGCCGCGCGCGCAGGGTCCGGCGGAGGTCGCCGTCACCGCGCAAGCCGCGCTCGACTCCGTGAACTTCGACACGAAGAAGGCGATCGCCGAGCTCGAGGCCTCGATCAAGGGTCGCGAAAACGCGCCCGCCGAGTCCGTGTGGAAGAACATCAAGGGCTTCAAGGGAGTGCCCGCGGGTCGGGTGCTCCAGGTCATGGAGATGGGCTTCAGCCCGGCGCTCGGCGTGAACTGCCTGCATTGCCACAAGGCCGACGATTACGCGAGCGATGCCAAGCGCGCGAAGCGCGTGGCGCTCGAGATGATGGCCTTCACGGGGGTGGTGAACACGCGGCTGCGCGAGGTGAAGGAGCTTCAAAGCAAGGAGCCGGCCGTCAACTGCACGACTTGCCATCGGGGGCGGGTGAAGCCGGCTCTTAATCTGAAATAGCGCGGGAGAAAAGCCTGTCGTGGGCGAAGCCCACGACTTCAGGGCGCGTGGTACGTCGGTCCGCCCGGCCCGCTGGTCGACGTCGGCGGCTCGTTCGCGGCGAGCTTGGGCAGCTTCTCGACCGCGCCCGCCTCGTCGGTGTCGACCCAGCGCACGCCCTTGGAGCAGGGGCACACGGACTCGGCGCGGCGCTTCATGACGGGCGACTTCATGGCCGCTTCTTCGCGGGTCGTCTCGCCGCCAGACACGCGGCGGATCAGGTCGCGGTACTGCATCATGTCGCGGCTCGCCAGGTAGGCCGGCGGCAGGACCGCGGCGAGGTGGCGCACGTACTCCTCGACGTCGGTGAAGGCGTCGCCCTCGACCGAGTCCATGCGGAACGCGGGCTCGCCGCGACGGCGGAAGAACTCGCGGTGCGGCATCTTGAGGATCTCCTCGTACTGCGTGCCCTCGACCGCGGTGCGCTCGCGCAGGATGGTGGCGAGGATGCGCTCCACGTCGGCCGGCGACCTGGTCGGGAAGCGCGCGCGCAGGAAGCGCAGGTTGAGGTCGTGCAGCAGCTTCGCGACCTCGTTCCAGTACTTGAGCTGGGCCTCGCCGTTCTTCATGTCCTTGAAGCCGAGCTTCATGTTCTTCTCGCCGCCGCGCTCGTCGCCGAACATCTCGAGCCCGCGCGGGATCCACTTGTTGAGCGACTGCTGGATCTGCTTCGGCGTGATGAATCCGTCACCCTGCGCGGCCGCCTCGAGCCAGCGGCGCATGGGGACGACGCCGGTGGCGAGGTGGAACGCCTCCTCGCGCAGCATCGGCGCCATCGACTGCGCGAACGGGCGGTAGGCGCACACCTTCTGCATGGTGAGCTGGTACTTGCCGACGCGATCGATCACGCCCGAGAAGACGACATTGTCGACGAACGAGTCGTACGGGAGGTTGAACGCCTCGAGCACGTGCGTCCCCGTCTCCATCTGCAGCACGTCCTCGACCATGTCCTCGGTCTTGACGCCGCCGGAGAGCTTGTCCCAGTTGCGGCTCGTCAGCATGTGGAACATCTGGTAGCCGTGGCGCAGTTCCTCGGCCATCACGCGCAGCACCCAGAACTTGTCCTGGTCCGACGGCGAGCGGTCGATCGTCACCTGGTGCTGCTGGATCGAGCCGAACTCGGTCGAGGCCTGGGCGCGGATGATGCCCAGGATCTGCTTCGCCTGCTCCTCGGACAACTCGGACGGATCCTCGGCCTTGGGCGCGCCGGCGTGGTCGCCCAGCTCCTGCACGCGCGAGGTGGAGAGATCCATCTTGGCGCACAGGCAGAACTTGTCGTCGGCCGGGAAGTGCTTGTCCCAGTACTTGTCGAGGATCGGCAGGTCCTGGAAGTTGTGCTTCACCCAGTGCGCGATCGCGTCCTCGTACTTCTTCGGGATGTTCGTGGTCTCGATGTTCACAGCGTCATCTCCAGGGCCGTCAGCGGGCTGGGGCCGAAGCCGAGGGCCGCGAGGAACTTCGCGTTGTCGGTCTGCGAAGAGTCGACGAACGTGCGCAGGTGTTTGGCGCCGGTGCCGGCGAAGTGCGCGGCGAGCGCGTCGAACAACTGCCGGGCGATGCCCTTGCCGCGATGGTCGGGGTCGACGCCGAAACGCTCGATCCAGCCGGAGCGCTCCTCGAGGCCGAACTCGCCGCCGCGGATGTCGCCCAGCATGAAGCCGACGACCTGGTCGCCGACCAGCGCCACCCGCGAGCTCTCGGGGTCACGGCGCAGGTAGTAGGCGACGCGGTCCTCCCAGAAGTCGGGCCGATACACGCCGCCGACCTTCTCGTCGATGCGGGTGATGTCCTCGATATCGGTGTCGGAAAGGGGCCGGACGGTGATATTCACGGCCTCAAGGTACCACAGGGCGCCCGGGGTCGGCACCGGGAGGCGGCCCCCGGGGCCCCGACTTCCCCCTTGCGGCCGCCCGGCGACCGGGTCTAACGTTTCCTTGACCGAGGGAGTGGAGTCGGCGGCTCCTCCGCAAGCCACCGCATCCCGGGCCCCCACACCGAAGGGCCTGGACCACCCCTCGATCACTCTTCTGGATTCTCTCCCACCGACCGCCGGGCCCCATGACCGAACCCGCCAGCGCAACCGCCGCCGCCCCCGTGCTCGTCGAGCGCCGCGACGGCGTCGCGTTCGTGCGCCTCAATCGCCCGCCGCTGCACATCCTCGACGTGGTGACGAATCGCGCGCTTGCCACCGCGTTGCGCTCGCTCGCCACGGGGGACGCCGCGAGCGGCTTGCGCGCCGTCGTGCTCGGCTCGCAGGGCGGCCGCGCGTTCTCGGCCGGCGTGGCGATCGAGGAGCACACGGGCGAGCGCGTGCGCGAGATGCTCGACGCATTTCACGACGTGTTCCGCGCGCTCGTGGCGCTGCGTCCGCCGCTGCTCGCCGCCGTGCGCGGATCGGCTCTGGGCGGCGCCGCCGAGCTGGTCGCGTTCTGCGATGCGGTCGTGGCGGAGGAGACCGCGACGTTCGGCTTTCCCGAGATCCGGCTGGGCTGCTATCCGCCGGTCGCCGCGCTGCTGTTGCCTGGCGTCGTCGGCCGCACGCGCGCCGCGCACCTCATTCTCAGCGGCGAGACGATCGGTGCACGCCATGCGCTCGAGATCGGGCTGGTCACCGAGGTCGTCGCCGAAGGCGCCCTGGCCGAGGGCCGCACGGCCGCGCTCGACGCGTTCGTCGCGCGCTACGTCGGCAACAGCGGCGCGGCGCTGGCGCTGGCCCGCGAGGCGATGGGCGGCGGCGACGGGCGCGGCCCGCGTGGCGCGACGTTCCTCGCGGCACTCGACGCGGCCGAGGCGCTGTACCACGAGCAGTTGATGGCGACGCACGACGCGAACGAAGGCATCACGGCGTGGCTGGAGAAGCGCGCGGCGCAGTGGAAGGACCGGTAAGCCGGGTGGCCCTGTTCGCTCCCGGCGCAACCGTGACGATCCGCGCGCTGCTCCTCGGCGAACGGATCGACCTGCGCGGCCTCGAGGCGGCCCAGCGCCTCGCGACGAACCCCCTGGTCATCGCCGTGGGCGAGGGACACTACGCCGCGCTGTTCCGTTACGGCGCCATCGTCCTGTTCGGCGTCCCTCCGTTGCAGGAGGTTGCGTTCGTCGACCAGCTGGCTCCCCTCGTGGGCCAGCCGTACGCGAAGCGCGAGAGCGAGGAGGCCCGGCTTCGCGTCGATCCGGCCGGCGAAGAACGGGCCGAGGCGGGAGAAATCACCGTCCACGAGGCCACGGTCGAGTCCCTGCAGGTGATCGCGGATGTGCTCGCCAAGAGCGTCGTCCTCGCCTACTACGAAGCGAGCCTCGCCGCCGTGTTCGACGCCGTCGAGCCCCTTGCCCTCGGCATCAAGCGGGGCGGGCGGACGGCGCCGAAGGATCGCGACCTGTTGCGCTACGTCGGCGAGACGCTGCTCACGCAGCACAAGATGGTCGGCCGCGTGGAAGTCGGGGAGAAGCCCGAGGTCCTGTGGGACCTGCCCGGCCTCAACCGGCTCTTCCTGCGACTCGAGGACGACTACGAGCTTTCGGAGCGACGGCTCGCCGTCGAGCGCAAGCTCGACCTCATCTCGCGGACCGTGGGGACGCTCGTCGACCTGGTGCAGAACAAGCGCGCGTTGCGCGTGGAGTGGTACATCGTCATCCTGATCGTGATCGAGATCGGGCTCAGCCTGTATCAGCTGTTCGGGATCGGAGGCGCCAGGCCATGACTCGCGTCACGGGAATCGGCGGCATCTTCATCAAGGCGAAGGATCCCGCCGTGATGCAGGCGTGGTACCGCAAGCATCTCGGGATCGACGTGCAGGACTGGGGCGGGACGACGTTCCGCTGGAACGAGCCCGCGACGCCGGATGGGGTCACGATCTGGTCCATCTTCCCCGCGACCTCGAAGTACTTCGACCCCAGCCCGGCGCCGTTCATGGTGAACTACCGCGTTGCGGACCTGGCGGCGCTGCTCACCACGCTGCGCGCCGAGGGCTGCGTCGTCGACGAGCGGCTCGAGGAGAGCGAGCACGGCAAGTTCGGCTGGGTGATGGATCCCGAGGGCAACCGCATCGAGCTGTGGGAGCCGCCACCGGGACGGTACGGAGGCTAGCGTCCCGGCGGCGGTCAGGCCCCGCGGGCCGAGCGCGGGGCCCGCGATCGGGTCACGGCAGCCGCGGAGCGCACATGGTCCGCGTCGTCCGGAAGGAGTGCCTCGACATTGCGCCCCCGCCTCACTGGCTTGATCTTGCGGATCGCGTTCTGTTCGGCGCGCAGGGCATGCCACACATCCCAGTAGCGCTGGCCGTTGAGCCAGAATTCCACGCTCACGCCGAAGTATCGGGACAGGCGAAGCGCCGTGGACGCACTCACGCCCCGGCGTCCGTTGATGACCTCATTGACCCGCTGGTAGGGCACGCCGATCCCATCCGCCAGATCGCGCTGGGTGAGTCCCAGCGGCTTCAGGAACTCCTCGCGCAATAGTGCCCCCGGGTGAACCGGTGGACGATGCGTCGGAAGCAGCGCCGAGAAATCGACGTCGGCGGTGGTAATCAACGATTTCGACCTCATGTGCATCGCCTCCTCTCCAGGTGAAGCAGATCCGATACTGCGCGTTGATGCGGATGCTGAACTGTCCCAGGCGATTCCCCGCCAGGGCCTCGAGTCGGGTTCCTGGCGTCCGCATGAATTCATCCAGCCGCAATGCCTGATGCAGGGCGGTCAGCTTGAAGTGAGCGGCCTCCCACAACCAGATCGGGCACGTCCGACGCGCCGCTTTCGATGATTGGCCCGCAAAGATATCCGCGGTCCCGCGATCCCGGAACCCGCGGATCAAGTGTAGCACGATAGCACGGAACCCATGCTACGCCTGCGAGCGGGGGCGAGGCTCCGGGGGCCGGTTCAACGGGGGCTGTGGGAGCAGGCTGCCGATCCCTGCCCCGCGAGGTCAACTCGAAACGAGGGGTCTCACCGCCGCGCCACCCACGCCACGCCCATCGGCGTGCGTCCCACGATCACCGAGCCGACCAGTTGCATCGTCGCGGTGTCGAGCATCTGCACGACGCCGTCGTGGGACGAGGTGATGAACGCGCGATCGTCGTTCGTGGCGACGGCGATCGCGCTCGGGTACAGCGCGACCGCGATGGCCTGGAGCCGGGCGCGGCTGGTCGCGCCATAGACCGCGATCGCCGACTCGCCGGCGACGACGACCAGCGCCTTCTGGCCGTCGCGCGTGAACGCGATGGCGATCGGCGCGCGGCCGACGTTGAGCGTGGCCTGCCAGGCGAGCGTCACCGGATCGATCAGCGAGACCGTGCCGTCGTCGCGGTTGGCGACCCACACCGACAGCCCGTCGGGCGAGAGGGCGAGGCCCTCGGGCGCGCGGCCCACCTTTGCCTGGCTGAACCCTCCGCCGGCCAGATCGATCGCCCACAGCGTCGCGGTGGCGGTGTCGGTGACGAACAGGCGCGTTTCCGTGTCATCGAGGGCGAGCTGGGACGGCGTGCCGTGCGGCAGGGTGAACACGCGATCGATTACCCGCGACAGCAGGTTGAATTCGAGAACGCAGTTGCGGATCTCGGAAGCGATGTAGAGAAACGTGCCCGAGCGCATCATCGCCATGCCGCGCAGGCTGCCGTAGGGCGACAGCTCGATGCGATCGGTCTCGCGCCGGTCGTAGAGCGTGATCACCGACAGCGAGCCCATGCCATAGCGATCGCCGGCCGAGTTCGCGACGTAGACCGAGCGGCCGTCGGGCGCGCTGGCCAGTGCGCGCGGCGCCCAGCCGACTCCGGCGTAGGCGAATGGTCGGCCCGTGCCCGGGTCGAGCAGCGCGACGGCGCGGTTGCCTTCAGCAGTGACGGCCAGCACGCCGGGCAGAGCGTCGATCTCGGCGTTGGTCAGCGGGCGCAGTGGATCGAGGCCGGTCGTGTCGAGGGACGCGCCCCCGCTGATCGCCGGGGCCGCGCCCGCCGGCGGGCCGGGGGCCGGGACACAACCGGTGAGTGCGACGAGGGCCAGCAGCGCGGCGAAACGGGCAAAATGCAACGCGGCGCGGCGCACGATTGGCGGGGAACCGTTCGAGACGATCATGGTTTGGAGTATACTCAACGCACCCGCTCCGCACCCGGAGCCGCCCCGACGAATGCGGACAGCATCATCACTCGCACCTGACCGAGAAATCGGAGGTCGTTCGTGCGCCGTTACGAGCTGCAACTTTGGGAACCTGAAAAGGGAGGCTGGCGGACGGTCGTCACCGCCGCCGATGCCGAGACGATGAAGCGCTCGGCGCACACCCTCGCCTGGCAGACCCAGAAGCCCGTACGCGTGCTCGGCCCCGACGGCGTCGTATCCCACGACGTCGACGAGGCGGGCGCAACCACCGTCGGAGGCTGAGCCGTGTCCGCAATCTTCGAGTTCTTCCGGGCGCTCTGGCGCGAGATCATCGGCGCGTGGGAACTGTTCACCGACTTCATGATCTCGGTGTTCGAGCCACAGTCGGGCTGGGAGCCCAAGGCGATCTTCGGCGTCATCTTCCTGATCGTGATCTGGTGGATCTCGAGGCGGGGAACGAAGTCGGCGTGACCATGCTTTCGGCCCGAGGGCCGTGCGTCACTTCACGAACCAGGTGAAACCGACGCGGGTCAGGATCCCGCTCCACTCGAGGTCGGCGCGGCCGTGGTAGCCGATCGTCGTGCCGACGAGGAACGTCCCGGATCTCACGTTTCCCTTCGGCTCATCGTTGACCTCCGTGTGGGATGGGACATCCGGTGGCGGGCAGTCTAACCCACCGCGGGCTCCGTGAGCGCCACGATCCCCACGCCCACCAGGATCAGCACGGCCCCCGCACCCTGGGCGGGCGACAGCCCCTCGCGCAGGAAGAGTGCGGCCGAGCCGATGGCGACAATGGGCTCGAGCAGCGCCACGATGCCGGCGCGCGCGGCGCCGATGCGCTTGAGCCCGGCGAAGAACAGTGCGAACGGCACCAGCGCCGAGCCCAGCGCGATGGTGATGAACGTCGTCCACTGCGCGCCGACGTAATGTGCGTTGGCGATATCCCATGGCGGCACGAAGAACATCCAGAACAGGCCGGCCACCAGGAAGCCGTAGAACAGCACCGTCCACGGCGACAGCCGCGCGACCAGGCCTTCGGAGTACACGATGTAGAACGCGTAGAAGCCGGCCGAGGCGAGCCCGATCGCCACGCCGAGCGGATTGGCCCGCGCCACCGCCGCACCGTCGGCCAGCACCAGCAGCGCCACGCCCGCGGTCGCCAGCGACAGCGCGAGCACGCGGCCGCGCGGCGGCATGCGCCGGCGCACGAGCGCCTCCCAGGCGACGACCAGCGCGGGCGCCAGGTACTGCAGCAGGATCGCCAGTCCCACGCCGACGAGACCGACGTTCGTGTAGTACGTGCCCTGCACCGCCGCGATGCCGATCGTGCCCAGGATCAGGAGCGGCAGCACATCGCCGCGCGCGATGCGGAACAGCGCCGGGCGCAGCAGCGCGAAACCGACCGCCAGCAGCGCGACCGAGATCATCAGGCGCAACTCGACGATGACGAGGGCCGGCACGTCCTGCCGCATCGCCCAGCGCGCGAGCGTGGCACTGGTCCCCCACAGCACGCATGCGCCGACGACGAGCAAGAGGCCCGCCCCCGGTCGGGAGACGGACCCCTTGGTGTGGTGCGGCGCGATCGGGGCGGGGTCGGTCACCGCGCGAGCTGTGCCGTCGTGCCGAACGCGGAGCCCGCTTCGGTGAGCGGCGCCAGGTCGACCAGTGGAATCGTCGCACCGTAGGTCGCGTTGACCGCGCGCACGACCTCGTTGGCGATCAGGCCGTGGCCCAGCGACGACGGGTGCACGCCGTCGAAGCTGAACAGCCCGCCGGCGACGTACGCCGTGGTGTAGCGCACGCCGCCCACGACGAACCCGTTCGTGTGCGCGCGGGCCAGCGCGCCGTTGAAGTCGGCCAGCGCGAAGCCGTTCTGCTGCGCGAACGTGGCGATGATCGCGTTGTAGGCGTCGACCGCGGATTGGATCGTCGCGACCTCGGTCGGCGTGAGCACCAGGCTGTCGGGCAACGGCGGCGCGGGCGCCGGGAACCCGTAGCCGCCCGGGATCAGCGTGGCCGCGGGCAAGAGGATTCGCGAGCCGTCGGGCAGCGGCCCGTTCGCATCGCGCAGGCGGATCGTGACGAAGGCTCCCGGGGTGCCGACGGCCGGCAGGCGCACGTCGAGTGGCACGGCGGTGGCGTAGGCGATGTCGGGCAGGTCGGGCACGTTGACAAGCACCATCCCGGCGGTCGGCGCGGCGGTGGTGAGCGAGTCGAGCAGCTGGTCGTAAAGCGTCTCGAACTCCGGCGCGCCCACCATGTAGAGCGGGTTGCCCTTGACCACGCCGCCGATCAACTCGTTGCTGCCGAACTCGACCGAGATGAACGTCGGCGCCTGGGCGATGCACTGGCGGACCATCGTGCCCTGACCCTGCAGCACCAGGTCGAAGTAGTTGGTCGGCGCGTCGCCTGTGGTCTTGGTCAGCGCTTTGGCGAGCACCGCGCCCGAGATGCCCAGGTTGTCGTAGCCGTCGGCGGGCCGCGGCGTCGACGGGCCGATCGGGATGGCGCCGGGCCGCGGCTGAAGGATCGGCGCGCCGTTCGGCGTGAAGCCGACGACCTCGAGCACCGGCAGGATGCCCGGCGTGGGAATGAGCGGCTGCACGAACGAGCCGCCATTGGCGTCCGTGGCGCGCGCGACCTGCGCCGGGAACGAGTTCTGCTGCAGGTCCTCGACCAGGCCGTTCGACTGGATGCCCATCGAGATGCTGGTGCCGATGGCGACGTAGCTCGAGAAGTCGGCGTTGCCCGTGACGGGCACCGGCGGTGAGATCGGGTCGAGCCCGCTGCAGCCAGCTAAGACCGCGAGCGCAGCGAGCGTCGGAATGACTCTTGCATGCATGACCACCTCCCCTGCACTCATCGCACTCATTCCACTCACCGAAACGTGAGCCCGAGGCTGACGCCCGCGCTCATCGATCCGCTCTTGTAGGTGCCGTCGTAACCGTCGCGATTGATGCCCTCGGTCGAGCGCTCGCCGGCGAGCACCGCGAGCACGTAGGCGTCGATCGTCGTGCCGCATGTGTTGCGCCAGCCCGCGCCGGCGGTAAGGCCGTGACGATCGGCATCGGGCAGCAACGGGCCCACGCCCTCGGTGGGTTGCGGCGATTCGTCGAAGTAGTAGCCGCCGCGCCATGCCCAGTCGCACGTGCCTCCCTTTCTGTACTCGAGGCCGCCGCGGATGTTGAACACGTCCTCCCAAACCTCGGGGATCGACAGGTTGCGCGAGGGCGTGTCGGCGAACTCGAGCTCGAGCGTCGCGAACGAGCTCCACTGCGTCCAGTTGGCGTTCACCTCGGCGTACCACGACGTGCCCAGCTGGCGGCCCACGCCGAGCGACGCCTGCGCCGGGAACTCGACCGCGGTCTCGACGCGCTGGTCGGGCGGGAACGAGCCCGCGACGACGGCGTCGAACGTCGGGTTGCCGGTCGGGAGCTGCGTGAAGTCGGCCTTGCCCGCGTAGTCGATATCGACCTCGCTGCGGTACGTCGCGCCCAGCTTCCACGTGGCGTCGCCGGGCCACCACTGCACGCCGGCGTTGAAGCCCACGCCCGAGCCGGTGTGGCTCTCGAGATCGACGACGCCGATGTCGTCGGTGCGATCGTCGAGCGGGTTGTAGGCCTGCAGGGAACGCTGCAGCTCGACCTTCGACAGCACGATCGTCGCGCCGGCGCCGACGCGGAACGAGGGCGATGGCGCCCATGCGGCCGAGGGCACGAAGTAGAACGGCGTGATCTTCGACAGCGACGAGATCGCGCGCCCGGTGAAGTCGGCGGGATCCTTCCACGCGACCTGCAGCCCGTACGGGCTGTAGATGCCGATGCCGGCGGCGTACTTCTTGCCGATCCCCTGTGCGTAGTAGAGCGCGACCGGCGGGAACACCTCGCCCTTGGTCTCCTCCTCGACGCCGTAGCCCGGGAAGGGTGCTGTGCCCGAGAACTCGCTCTTGTAGTAGATGAGGTTGGGTGAGATCAGGAGCTGCTTGTCCTCGACGTTGGCGAGGCCCGACGGATTGAAGAAGATCGCGCTGGGATCGTCGGCCCGCGCGGTGAACGCGCCGGCGGTGCCGAGCGCACGCGCGCCCTGCTCGTAGAGGCTGAAGCCGGCGCCGTGCGCTTGTCCGGCGATGGACAGCGCGGCGACAAGGACGCACGCCGCCAGCGCGGCGTGATGTCGGTTCGCTCTCATGACGACACCCCCACATGGCCCTCGTACAGCGCGGCGATCTGTGCGGCGTAGTGTTCGTTGACGATCTTCCGGCGCACCTTGAGCGTGGGGGTGAGCTCGCCGCCGTCGACGGTGAACTCGTTCTCGAGGAGCGCGAACTTCTTCACCTGCTCATATCGGGCGAAGCCCTTGGTCGCCTCCTCGATGCGACGCTCGTATAGATCGCACACCTCGGGCCGCGCCAGCAGCTCGGCACGATTGGCGAACGCAATGCCCTTGAACTTCGCCCACGCCTCGAGCTGCTCGAAGTGTGGCACGATCAGCGCCGTGCAGTACGGCATGCGATCACCGATCAGCACCGCTTCGGTCACGTACTTGTCGGCCTTGATCGCGTTCTCGATCGGCTGCGGCGCGATGTTCTTGCCGCCCGCCGTGACGAGGAGGTCCTTCTTCCGATCAGTGATGACGAGATGCCCGTCGCCGTCGAGGTGTCCGATGTCGCCGGTCCTGAACCACCCGTCGACGATCGCCTTGGCCGTCTCCTCGGGCAGGTGATGGTAGCCGCGCATCACGCCGGGGCTCTGCACCTCGATTTCGCCGTCGGCCGCGATACGCACCGTCACGTTCGCGATCGGCCGACCGACCGTGCCGGGCTTGTTCGCGTCCGGGCGGTTGACCGCGATCACGGGTGAGGTCTCGGTGAGCCCGTACCCTTCGAGCACGGGCAGGCCGCAGCCGATGAAGAACTCGGCCACCTCGCGCGCCAGCGGCGCGCCGCCCGAGACGAAGAAGCGGATACGCCCGCCCACCCGCACCCGCAGCTTCTTGTAGACGAGCGCGTCGTAGATCTTGTGCTGCAGGTTCAGCAGCGCGCCCGCCGGCTTCGCCCCCACCGCCTGGTGGCGCGCCCAGCGCCACGCCACGTCGCGTGCCCGGAAGAAGATCGCCCGCCGCAGCGATGGTGCCGCGCTCGCAGTGTCGAGCACGCGGCCGTAGATCTTCTCGAACAGCCGCGGCACGGCGAACAGGATCGTCGGTTGGACCTCGCCCAGGTTGGCCGACACCGCGTCGATGCTCTCGGCGTACGCGATCGACACGCCGCGCGAGACCATCGTGAAGTGCCCCGCCATGCGCTCGAAGATGTGCGACAGCGGCAGCACCGCGAGGCACGAGTCGGTGTCCCCGATCGCGAAGTCGAGCAGCGCATCGTGCACGTTGGAGCACAGGTTCGCGTGCGTCAGTTCGACGCCCTTGGGGATTCCCGTCGTGCCCGAGGTGTAGATGAGGGTGGCGAGATCCTCGGCCTGAACGGCGTCGCCCGCCCGGCGCGCGGTGTCCGGGGCGGTCGTGAGTATCGCCGCACCGGCGTCGAGCAGCTCGGCCCACGGGCGGACCGGGATGTCGTCGCGACCCTGCGCGCCGCCGGCGACGTGCGCGGTCGGCGAGAGCAATGCGGGCGGATCGAACACGATGATCGCAGTCAAAGCCGGGAGGTCGGGCGCGAGCGCCTTCACCTTCTCGAGTTGCGCCGCGGTCGAGACGAACACGACCCGCGCGGCCGAGTCGGCGAGGATGTAGCGCGAGTTATCGGGCGTAAGCGTCGGGTACACGGGGACGACCGCCGCGCCCAGCGTGAGGATGGCGAAGTCGGCCAGCGCCCACTCGGGCCGCGTCTCGGACAGGATGGCGACCCGGTCGCCGCGGACGACCCCGAGTGTCGACAGCGCGGCGGCCGCCTGCTCGATCTGCGCCTGCGCCTCGGCCGAGGACACGTCATGCCACACGCCGTCGCGTTTGGTGCGGAACGCGTCGGGGCGTGGGTGGTGTGCGAAGGCGGTGCGGTAGAGGTCGACCAGGGTCATCGCGTCTCCCATGGGGTCGGGGGTGCGAGGACCATAGCACGGGCGAGGCAGTCTACAAGCGCTTGTGCGGAAAGAGCTTAGTGTTCCATGCCCGGTGCGGCTGCGGTGGTTTTTGATCCAAGTCGGATAGTCAGTTGCAATACGGCATGAAATCGGATAGTATCCGATATCTCACGGAGATGAAATCGGGGAGGCCGCCATGCTGTACTCGATCGAACCGCTCGGCTCCAAGGAAGGGGAGGTCCTCGACCAGATCGCGGACCTCCACAAGTCGCTCAACTACGCCGTCAGCCAGCCCACCCGGTGGAAGGGGGTCCTCCGTCGGACCGCCCTCGCCCGGGCGATTCGAGGATCGAACACGATCGAAGGCTACACGGTCGGCGTCGACGACGCGATTGCAGCCGTGGATCAGGATGAACCCTTCGAGGCTGACCCTCGCGCTGAGGCGTGGATGGCGACGCTGGGGTATCGCAATGCGATGACCTACGTCCAGCGGCTCCGCAGCGACCCCCACTTCCGGTTCGACGCAAGTCTCATCCGGAGTCTGCACTACATGATCCTCTGGTATGACCTCGCGAAAAACCCCGGGAGCTGGCGACCCGGGTACATCGCGATCCGAAATGATGCCCTCGGGAAGATCGTCTATGAAGGCCCGGATGCGGCACTCGTCCCGGCGCTCGTCGACGAGCTCATCGACCAGATCGGCGCCGACGCGTCGCCCCCGATCGTTCGCGCGGCCCTCCTCCATCTCAACCTGGCGAAGATCCATCCTTTCAGCGACGGCAATGGTCGGATGGCTCGATGCCTGCAGACGCTCATCCTCACGCGCGAGACCGCGCTGGCCGAGCCCTTCTCCAGCATCGAGGAGTTTCTCGGAGATCCCCGAAACACCCCCGAGTACTACTCCGTGCTTACGGACATGGACCAGGGACGGTGGGAGCCGACAGGAGCGACCGGTCGATGGATCCGGTTCATGCTCAAGGCACACTACATGCAAGCAGCAACGACGCTGTGGCGTGAGGCGACGATCGCCAAGCTGTGGTCCGAGATCGAGACCGAGGTCGCGCGGCGCCGCCTGCCCGAGCGTGCCGACGCGGCGCTCGTCAATGCTGCTCTCGGATTCCGGCTTCGAAACTCCACCTACAGGAATGACGTGCAGGTGACCGAGGATGTGGCGGGGCGAGATCTCAAGGCTCTCGTGCAGGCGGGGATGCTCCAGCCGATCGGCGAGAATCGCGGGCGCACGTACGTCGCGTCGGAGTCCCTGAAACAGCTCGGGGATCAGGTTCGCGCGAGCGTCTCGCGGCCAATCCTGGATCCGTTCGCTTCATGAACTTGCGCCATCGCGAGTTGGCTGTACCCACCCCGAACTCGGCCGGATATGCAGAACGACATGCCCCAGCGCATGTGGATTTGCACGTTCTCCGCAGCACCGTCGTCACACCGCCCCGTGGCTTGACATCCCCCGCCCGCCGCCGGACAGTGCTCGCACGGAGGGATCCCGTGACCCGCACACGCCCGGCCATCGTTCTCACGACCGCCATCGCATTCGCCGTCGCCCTGTTCGCCGCCGCGCCGGCGCCCGCTGCCGCCGACTCCGCGCAGGCCATCGCCCAGGCCGACGCGCAGTACGCGAAGTTCGACTTCGAGGC
>JANOEH010000102.1:0-14441 GCA_031413115.1 Candidatus Eiseniibacteriota bacterium
GGGCAACGCCGGCGCGGCCGAAAGGGCGCTCCCGGGCATTGCATGTTGCAATGCGCAGGCGGCCCCGGAGCGGGCTAGTCGAGCTGGATCCCCCGCTCCGCCAGCCACTTCGCCGCCTCCGCCCGGGTGCGGACCACGCCCGAGTCGAACGCCTCGGCGTCGACCAGCCCCTCCCACATGCGGGCCAGCCCGAAGACCAGCGTCTGCGGGGCGACGATGACGACGGCGACGCCGGCGATACGCCCGGCGTCGCGGCGGTCCTCCTCGGCGACGCGCTGCAGGTCCCCTGTGGTCACGTCGACGCGCTCGGCGGCCGTGAAGTCGAGCAACGCGTAGCGTGGCCCCCCGGGGTAGTCGTGGCCGAAGACCTCGTCGTTGACGCCGAACAGGTCGACGCCCGTGACGATGCCGGAGTAGTCGACGTGGGCGCCTTCGGGTCGGTAGGTGATGGTGCGCGGCATGGGTCAGACGTTCCGAACCTTGAGATCCGCCAGCGTCCGGGGATCGATCTCCGACGGCGAGCCGTCCATCGGGCAGGTCGCCGACGTCGTCTTGGGGAACGCGATGGTGTCGCGCAGCGAGGGCCGGTCGGCCATCAGCATGACGATGCGATCGAGGCCCATGCCGATGCCGCCGTGCGGCGGCGCGCCGAAGCGGAACGCGTCGATGAGGAAGCCGAACTTCTCCTGCGCCTCGGCCGGCGACAGGCCGATTCTCTCGAGCACGCGCTCCTGCACGTCCGGGCGGTGGATCCGGATCGAGCCCGAGCCCAGCTCGTTGCCGTTGAGCACGACGTCGTAGAGCCGCGCCCGCACGCGCCCCGGATCGCTGTCGAGGAACTGGAGGTCCTCCTCGTGCGGGTGCGTGAAGATGTGATGACGCGGGGTCCAGCCACCCTCGCCGTCCTCCTCGAGCAGCGGGAAGTCCTTCACCCAGAGGAAGCTCCACGTCCGTTCGCTCTCGGATGACGCGGCCATCGTGGCGCGGCCCAGCTCGAGGCGCACCGCGCCCAGCGCCTTGCACGCGGGCTCCCATGCGCCGGCGACCATGAGAATGAGGTCGCCCACGTTGGCGCCCGTCATCCGCACGAGTTCATCCCCGGCTGCGCGACCGTCGCCGGTGAAGAACTTCGACGCGCCGCCCTCGAAGCCGTCGGCGGTGCGCTTGAGCCAGGCCAGGCCCTTCGCCCCGGCGCGCTTCGCGGTGTCCTCGAGTCCGTCGATCTCCTTGCGCGACATCGCACCCCGGCCGGGCGCGGCGAGGCCGATGACACGGCCCCCGCCGGCCACCGTATCGCGCAGGAACGATGCGGTCGACGCGGCGGCGGCGGCGCTCACGTCGGAGAGCTCGAGGCCGAAGCGCAGGTCGGGCTTGTCCGAGCCGAAGCGCTCCATCGCCTCGTGGAACGTGAGCCTGGGGAACGGCGTCTTGAGCGTGACGCCGAGGCAGGTCTGCCACAGGTGCGCGTAGAGGCCCTCGACGACGTCGAACACGTCCTCCTCGCGCACGAACGACATCTCGACGTCGATCTGCGTGTGCTCGGGCTGGCGATCGGCGCGCAGGTCCTCGTCGCGCAGGCAGCGCGCAAGCTGGAAGTAGCGGTCGAAGCCCGACACCATGAGGATCTGCTTGTAGAGCTGTGGCGACTGCGGCAGCGCGTACCACTTGCCGGGGTGCACGCGACTGGGCACGACGTAGTCGCGCGCGCCCTCGGGCGTCGCCTTGACCAGCAGCGGCGTCTCGATCTCGACGAAGCCGCGCCCGGCGAGGTGATTGCGCGCCGCGAGCGCCACCTCGTGGCGCAACAGGAGCGTGTCCTTGAGCCGCGGGCGCCGCAGGTCGAGATAGCGGTACTTGAGCCTGAGGTCCTCGTTGACGTCGATGTCGTCCGCGATCGGGAACGGGGGCGTCTCGGAACGGTTGAGCACGCGCAGCTCCTCGGCCTGGACCTCGATCGCGCCGGTCGCGAGCGCGGCGTTGGCCGCATCGGCCGGGCGCCTTGCAACGCGACCGCGTACGGCGATCACCCACTCCGAACCCAGCTCGCGTGCCTTCGCCACCGCCTCCTCCGAGGCATGGCCGGGCGGCACGACGATCTGCGTCATGCCGTAGCGATCGCGCAGGTCGATGAACAGCACACCGCCGTGATCGCGCACGCGGTGCACCCAGCCCATGAGCGTGACCGCGCTGTCGGCGTTGCCGGCACCGAGCTCCCCGCAGGTGTGGGTGCGTGTCCAGTCGCCGAGGCTGTCCAATGAGCTCGACAGCGGGGCGGCGGGCGGCGTGGATCCGGTCATCGGGCATTCTCCGTCGGGTTCGGGGCGGGCGCGCCGGACAGACGCGCGGCCAGGTGCGTCGCGAGCGAGGCACGCGCAATCTTCTCCTGTGTTCCGGTCTTGAGATCTTTCACGGTCACGACATCGGCCGCCAGCTCGTCCTCGCCCACCATGACGGCAAGCGCGGCACCCAACTTGTCGGCATTCTTGAACTGGGCGCCCAGGGCGCGGCCCGGCTCGAGATCGCTGATCACGGCATAGCCCGCACCCGCGCCGGCCGTGTGCAACGAACGGAGCAGGTGTTGGGCCGCAGCCTCGACTTGATCGCCGCCCGCACGGGCGACGTACACGAGCGGCGCATCGGCGCCTGGCGTCATCCCACGGTCGGCCAGCGCCAACAAGATTCGCTCGAGCCCGGCCGAGAATCCCACGCCGGGCACGGACGGCCCGCCGATGTCGGAGATCAGCCCGTCGTAGCGCCCGCCGCCGCCCATCGCCGATTGGGCTCCACGCGAGGGATCGTGCACCTCGAACGCGGTGCGCGTGTAGTAGTCGAGCCCGCGCACCAGCCGCGGATCGAGCGCGAACTTCACCCCGTGCAGCGTGAGCCCGGCCTGCACCTGGTCGAAGTGCGTGCGGCACTCGGCGCACAGCGAGTCGAGGATCGACGGGATGCCCTCGGCGATCGCCTTGTCGTGCGGCACCTTGCAGTCGAGAACGCGGAGCGGGTTCTTCTCGAAGCGCACGCGGCAATCGGCGCACATCGACTCGACGTGCGGTGCGAGGTAGGCGCGCAGTTTCTCCTGGTACGCGGGGCGACAGCCGGGGTGCCCGACCGAGTTCAGCTGCACGGTCGTGTCCGTGAGACCGAGCGAGGCCAGGAAGTCGACCAGCAGGAGGATGATCTCGACGTCGGCCGACGGGTGCGCGCTCCCCACGCACTCGGCGCCCCACTGGTGGAACTGTCGGAAGCGGCCGGCCTGCGGGCGGTCGTAGCGAAACATGGGCCCGACGTACCACAGGCGGTGGATGCGGCCGGCCTGCGCCACGCCGTGCTCGACCAGGGCGCGCATCACGCCCGCGGTGCCCTCGGGGCGCAGGGTAAGCGAGCGGCCCTTGCGGTCGGCGAAGGTGTACATCTCCTTGGAGACGATGTCGGTCGTCTCGCCGACGCCGCGCAGGAACAGCTCGGTCGCCTCGAAGATTGGCGTGCGGACCTCGCGGTAGCCCGAGGCGGTCGAGACGGCGCGCGCGCGCGCCTCGAGGGCCTGCCAGTGGGCGGCCTCGTCGGGCATCACGTCGAACGTCCCGCGCGGGACCTGGAACTTCATCGCCACTCCTTCGTCAATTGCGTCCCGACCCGTGCGCCCGCTTGGCCAGCGCGTAGACCACCGTCCCGATCACGATGCCGAGCGCGTCGGCACGGAAGTCCTCGACGCTCGAGATGCGCCCCGGGATCCCCGCCTGGAAGATCTCGTCGGCGAGTCCGGTCGCCAGTCCCGCCGCGACGGCGAACAGCGCGCAGGGCAGGAGCGCACTGAAGATCCGCGAGCCGTAGAACGCGCGGACGAGCAGGAAGCCCAGCGCCGAGTACTCGATGAGATGCGACAGCTTGTCCGCGTTCACCCAGCGGACGGGCGGCGTCAGGTTCGCGATCGACGACACCGCGAAGATGATCGCGACGTAGACGAGGACGGGTAACCAGTATCGCAGAAACACCCCGAGAAACGTCCCGCTTCGTGCCAGGGCCTGCGCCCTCCCCTCGCCGTGTTCCGGCGTCTTTCGCCTTGACGGGCCGGTGGGCCCGACGATAGATTCGCGCTGCCTCGTGCCGCTGGCGCCTTGCGTCGGCTCCTCGCACGATCCTCGATGAAGCCCGCGCGCCGCTAGCTCAATTGGCAGAGCAAGTGACTCTTAATCACTAGGTTCTAGGTTCGATTCCTAGGCGGCGCACTCTTCCCCTCGTCGTCCGCCGGCCCGGCCGTGTCCGCCGCCGACGGCCTGGCGCCCCCGGCCTCGTCCAGCCGGAACAGGTAGCGCAGCGCGCCCGCGAGCGCGATCCCCCGCTCGCCCGCGCCCACGTGCCGCAACTGGGTCACGGGCCCATGCAGGATCTTGTTCGCCAGCGCCTCGCCAAGCTGCTCGACGGTCGCCCGGTCCTTCTCCGAGAGATGCTCGAGCTTCTTCAGGATGCGCGCGGTCTCGGCTTCGCGCATCTCCTCGACGTGCGACTTGAGCGCGACGATCGTCGGCACCGCGTCGAGGCCGGCGAACCACTCCTCGAAGCGGACCGTCTCCTCGCCGACGATCTCGCCGGCGCGCTCGGCCTCGGCCTCGCGGCGCTCGCGATTGCCGGCGACGACCCGGCCCAGCTCGTCGATGTCGTACAAAAATACGTTGTACACCTGCCCACACGCCGCCTCGATGTCGCGCGGCACCGCGATGTCGACGAGGAACAGCGGCCGGCCCTTGCGCTCCTTCATCGCCCGCTCGACTTCGGCGCGGTGGAGAATCGGCTCGGGCGCACCAGTCGAAGAAACGACCACGTCGACGCGCACGAGCGCGCCCGGGACGTCGGCGAGCGCGAGCGCGCGCCCGCCCAGCTCGGCGGCCAGCGCCTCGGCGGCGGCCGGCGTGCGATTGGCGACCCACAGGTCGGTCACGCCCGCCGTCCTGAGATGCCGCATCGTCAGCTCGCCCGTTTCTCCTGCGCCGATGATCAAGGCCGCGCGGCCATGCAGCGCTCCGAAGATCTTCTTCGCCAGCTCGACCGCCGCGAACGAGACGGACACCGCGTAGGCGCCGATGTCGGTTTCGGTACGCACGCGCTTGCCCACCTCGACGGCGTGGCGGAACAGGCGGTCGAGCACCGGACCCACGGCGTGCGAGTCGGCGGCGGCGCGCCAGGCGTCCTTTACCTGGCCCAGCACCTGTGGCTCGCCGACGATCATCGAGTCGATCGAACCGGCGACGCGGAACAGGTGCCGCGCGGCCGCCGGGCCCTCGAAGTGGTACAGGAACTCGTCGGGCAGGGTGCCGCGACCTCGCTCGGCGGCCAGGGCACGCAAAGAGATGGCGAGCGCTTCGCGCCCGCCATGATAGGTGTCGGTCAGCGCCACGATCTCGCTGCGGTTGCAGGTCGAGACGATCACCGCCTCGCGCACGCCTTCGCGCGCGCGCACGCGGGCCAGCGCCGCCGGAAGCTCCTCCGGGGACAGCGCGATCTTCTCGCGCACGTCGAGCGGTGCGGTGTGATGGGAGAGGCCGACGATCACGACATGCGCCACGGCCCCTCCTAGAACAAGTGTCGGCCGGAGCCGAGGAAGAGGTTCGTGCCCAGGAACGTTCCGACCGACAGGACGAATCCGAGCGCAGCCAGCCACGCCGCGCGAGCGCCCTGCCAGCCCGCGAACGCGCGCGTCAGCAGGTACGCAAGGTAGACGCTCCACGACAGCAGCGTCCATACGCCCTTCGCCTCCCAGACATAGAGCACGTTCCACTCGAGGCGCGCCCACACCATGCCGGCGACGATGCCCACGGTCAGCAGCACGAAGCCCAGCAGCACGGTGCGATGTCCCAGGCGATCGAGGTCGTCGAGCGACGGCAGCCGGGCGAACATGCGCCCCACGCGCTTGTGCGCGATCTCGTCGAACAGCAGCAGGTACATCACACCGGCGCAGAACGCGACCGACAGCGCCGAGTAGCCGAGGAACACGGTCACCGCGTGCAGCACGAACAGCCGATTGTGGAACAGCGTGCTGACCGGCGCAGGCGGCGCCATGAACGCCGCGGCGGTGGCGGCGAGGATCGTGGCCAGCGGGACGAGGAACGCGCCCATCGTCCGGTGCGCATCGGGCCGCACGAGCGAGAGGAACACGATGAGCAGCAGCCAGGCATAGAAGAGGAGGGCCTCGAACGAGGTGACCAGCGGCACCGTCCCCAGTTCGAACGCACGCACGAGCAGCGCGCCCGTGAAGCACAGGACGGCACCGAGCACGTATCGCGAAGTGGAGGGGGTGGCGGGACCCGCGGTGGCGGCGGCGAGCCCGCGGATGTAGGCTACGCTCGCCACGGTCGCCAGGGCGACGCCCGCCCAGCGCAGCACCACGAGCAGACCTTCGATCATGGGCCGAAGATGCCGGAAACGGCGGGCTTTGGCAACGGCGAGGGCAGGCGGGCGGGAGTCATCCCGCGGCCACCGCGCCCGCGACGGCCCGCACGAGCGCCGGCAACGCCGGGGCGAACAGCCCCAGGCCGAACTCGGCGGCCATGGCGACCACGAACGCAACGGTCCAGCGCGAGGTCACGCCGAGCGTGAGGGTGAGTGGCGTGAAATCGCCAGTCCCGCTGCTCGCCTCCGACGCGGCCGGAGCCCGGAACCACAGCGTCCGCACCAGGCGCCCCACCGCGAGCACGCGCAGGAAACCGCCGCCGGCAACGACCAGCAACACGAGGCCCGCCGGCGCATCGGCGGCACGCCACAGCTCGCCGCGCGCAGCCAGCGAGAACGTGCCCGGCATGCCCGCCCACAGGAGCGCGGCCAGCGCGAGCGCGAGCGCGGTGCGCGGCCGGCGCGCGGCGAACCCCGCGATCCGGGCAAGGTGATCCGCCGGGCGCGGGTCGTTCCCGTCGGCCGCCGCGCGCACGCCCGCGAGAGCGGCGGCGGTCGCGATCCAGGCCAGCCCGTAGCCGAGCAGCCCGGCCGCGACCGCACCGCCGTCGGTGCCCCCGGCGTGGATCGCGAGCAGCAGCTCGGACGAGGTGCCCACCGCGAGGAGCGCGAGCACACGCCCCGCGCGCTCCTCGGCGAGCGCGGCCAGGGCCGGGACGATCGCGCCGAGCACGAGGAAGATGCCGACGGCCGCCGCGGCATCGAAGCTCCACGACTCGAGCGCCGGCGCGAGCCCGGTCGACAGGCGAACGACCAGGCTCCAGCCCGCCCATGGCCATGCGATCGCGAGCCACCCGGCGACGGGGGCGGAGCCCTCGCCCCACAGCTCGGGCGTGGCGAGGTGGAACGGCGCCCAGGCCGCGAGGATCGCCGCGGCAACGACGGCGACGCGCACTGCGGTCAGCGCCAGCGGCCCCGCATCGGTGAAGCGCGTGACGAGGAAGCCGATCTCGACGAGGTTGGTCGAGCCCGCAAGTGCGGCCAGCGTCACGAGCGCCGCACCCAGCAGTCCGCAGGCGAGTGCCCCGAGCAGGAACGCCGCGAACGCATGGCGCGCGGCGTGGCGTCGATCATCGCCGAGGACGATGGCCAGCGGCACCGTCACGGCCGCGAGCGCCGGCCCCGCCCACAGCGCGCGCACGTCCTGTGCGCCGGCCGCGAACGACAGCCCGCACGCGGCGAGCGCGAGCAGAATCCCGGCGCCAAGGCGGCGCAAGCCTGGCACGCGCACCAGGCCCAGGGCCGAGATGCCGGTGATCGCACACAACGCCCCGCGCGCGACGCGCGACCAACCGTCGTCGAGCCACACCCCGGTGGAGTCGAGCACGGCCGGCGCGGCGACGTGGGCGAGCGCGACCGCACCGGCGCCGATGAGCGCGAGGGAGAGCAGCGCGTGGATCACGGCGGCGAGGCGATCGAGGAGGCGCGCGCTCACGGCATCCCCGGCCACAGCCCACCAAGCCCACCCAGGGGCGGCTCGAGCGCGGCGAGGAAGACCAGCGTCAAGGCGATCCCCGCGACGAACCACCACTCGCGGCCGCGCAGCTCGGGCGCCTCGATCGGCGTCGGCGGCGCGCCGCGCAGCGTGCGGTAGACCGCGAGCAGGAGCGCGAGCGAGCCGAGAACCCCGCCAGCCGCGAGGCCGGCGCCCACGGCAGGCCGCAGGACGACGGCGCGCGCCAGCGCCGCCAGGGGCTTTCCATGCGCGGCCAGCAACGGAGCCGTGACCACCGTGAAGAGCGTGAACCCGAGCAACGCCGAGCGCAGCAGCGCGGTGCGTGCCAGGCCGCCATAGGCGCGCAGGTCGCCGGTGCGGGTGAACGCCCACAGCCGCGCGTAGGCTACGACGAGTGCCACCAGCGCAACGATCACGACCAGCGCCCAGCCGCCGACGATGGCGCGACCCTCGGTCGGCGAGAGCAAGGCCAGGAGTCCGCACCACACCGCACCCTGCGCCGCGAGATAGCCACCGAGGCGACGGCGCAGGTCGTCCTGCGGCAGCGCGACGAGACCGCTCCACACCGCGGCGACGGCCGAGGCCGCGGCGATCGCGTCGCGCGCCGGTCCCGGACCGAGCACGGCGAGCCCGTCATGCGCGGCGCGCAGGCCGGTCGTGAGGAACGCGACACCGACCAGCAGCAGCGCACCGGTGGGCAGGATCTCGCAGCAGCGCAGGAGAGTGGCGTGAAACGGCACGACACCCAGGCGGATCGCACCCGCCAGGAACAACATCCACGTGAACCCCGGCACGAACCCCGCGATGAAGACGCACGACGCCGCCGTCGCGTGGATCACGAACGGGCCGACCGCGCGCTCGCCCTGCCCCGCCGCGTCCTGGTGCCCGAGCAGGAAGAACACCGCCCACGCGCCGCCCAGCCAGCCGAACGCAGCAAGCTCCGGGCCGCCGGCGAGCAACGCGGCCTGCGACGACGCGGTCAGGAAGAGCAGCCAGCCCGAGCGCGCCGGCTCCCACGTGCGCGGCTCGGCGATCGCGAGCGCGAGCGGCGCGACGATTCCGACGGCGAGTGCCGGCACCAGGTTCCACGGCGTCAGCACGAGGCCGGCGCCGCCGGGCAGGCGCTCGAGCCAGCGCACCGCACCGGGCTCGCCACCGGCGCCGAACCACGCGGCGGCGACGAGGAACAGCGCGCCGGGCAGCGCCCACAGGAACGACGTGCGCGCGAACAGCGTGCCGAATCGAGTCGGAGTGAACGGCGCGAGCAGCGCGCCCAGCAGCGGCAGGAGCACGACGAGCCCGAGCGGACCCAGTGGATCGAAGTCGGCGGGAGTCGGCGCGGACGACAGCAGCCACGGCCATGGGCCGGGCACGCCGCGGAACGGATCGAACGGAGGCCCGTTCACGAGCCGAACAGGCGCCCGACGACGAGCAGCGCGAGGCCCGCGAGGTACAGGAGCGCCATGTCCTGCGCGGTGCCCTGGTGGGCGCGCGCGACCGCGGCGGCGAGCGCGCGGCCGAACGACAAAAGCGAGCGCGCCGGGTTGCGCACGAACGTCGCGTCGACGCCGACCACGCCACGGGCCAGCGCAAACAGCGCGCGCGTCGCGTCGCGCAGGAGGCGGCCGGGGCTCACGACGAGAGTTCCTCGCGCTCAAGCAGCAGTTCCTGGCGGATCAGGCGCACCGAGGGATCGTCGGGATCGAGTGCGGCGGCGCGATCGAGATCCTCGAGCGCCCCGAAGAGATCCTCGCGCTCGACGTAGCGCAGGAGCCCGCGGTGATAGAGCGCGACCGCGTTCTCGGAATCGCGGCGCACCACCTCGTCGAGCTCGCCGATCGCCTCGTCGACGCGGGCGAGGTCGGCCAGAAGGAGCGCGCGCTTGAGGCGCGTCTCGTCGTCGTCGGGATCGAGCGCCAGCGCCGTGGCGAAATGTCGCTCGGCGCGCTCGCGCTCGCCGGTGCGCCGGCACAGGTCGCCGCGACGCCGATGGAGCGCGGCCGACTCGGGCTCGAGCTCGAGCGCGCGGTCGAGCACCCGCGCCGCTTCGGCCCATTCCTCGAGCCCGGTCAGCGCGTTGGCCAGGTGCAACAGCGGTGCGCTCTCGTCGGGCTGGCCGTCGGCCCAGCGACGCAGCTCGGGCAGCGCGGCCTCGAGGTCGCCACGCGCGTTGGCGAGGCCCGCCAGGCGCGCGCGCGCCAGGTGCGCGTTCGGCTCGAGCATGGCCGCGCGCGTCATGCACTCCTCGGCCTCGGCGTAGTCCTCCTCGGACTCGGCGACGAGCCCGAGCAGCAGCCAGCCGTTGACCAACTCGGGATCGAGCTCGACGGCGCGGCGCAGGTGATCGCGCGCGCGCGACGGCCCGCCCTCGAGCACGTCGACCAGGCCCAGGTAGAGCGCCGACGGCCCGTGCCCCGGATCAAGTTCGAGGCAGCGCCGGAACTGCTCGCGGGCCCGCCCCCACTCGCCCTCGACCAGCAACGCGAGCCCCTGGTGCAGCCGCTCGCGCAGGCTCCCGGCAAGCGCGCCACCGTGCTCGATCAGGCGCACGCCGCACTGCGCGCAGAAGCGGTGCTCGTCGGGATTGCCCGTCTGGCAGCGCGGACAGGTCACGGGGCGTCCTCCTCCAGCGGTTCGATCCACGGCCCGTGCCCGCGCTCGAGCGCGGCGGCGGCGAGCGCCAGACCACCCGTGCCGACGAGCGCGGCGAAACCAAGCAACAGGGCGGCGAAGCTCGCGGCCTGCGGAAACGGCAGCGTCGCGGTGAGCGCAGCCAGTGCCAGCGCACAGAGCGTCGCCGCGAGCACCAGGCTCACGCCGTGCCGTCGCGTCAGCACACCGACGAGCCCGGCCGCGCCCAGTGCACCCGCCGTGAGCACGGCCGACACCGACGCCGCATCGCGATCGGGCCAGTCGACGGCGAGTGCCGCAACTGCGACCGCCGCTCCAAGCACGCCGACCATGGCGAGCGCCAGCAGGCGCTGCTCGTTCCCGGGCGCGGTGCGCGGCGCGCCCGGCACCCGGCGCGCCACCCCGGCGGTGAGCGCCGCACCGATCGCGACGCACGCGGCGACCCAGGTCACCGCGAACCCCAGCCGTCCCTGCCCCAGCTCGGCAAGCACGAGGCCGAGCGCGCCTCCGGCGAGCGTGAAGGCGAGGCCCGCCTCGCCCGGGTGTCGGCGCGTGAGCGCGAACGCGGCGGCGACGAACGACGCGGCCCCGGCGGCGAGGATCGACGGCACCCACGGCAACTGGCGCACGTACTCGACCGCAGGATCGACCGACGGCTGGACGAGCCCGATCATGCGGCTTGAACCGGAGCCGACGCAGTCAACGACGGGAGCACGAACCGCCGCACCAGCGCGCGCGCGGCAAGGAGTGCGACGACCGCCAGGACAATGCGCCCGGCGAGCAGCCCGACCGCGGCGAGCGTCGCCGGCCGCGACGAAACCGCAACGATCGGCATCGCCACGAGAATCACGATCCACGCACCGTGCGCCACGCGCGACAGAGTGCGGACGACCGGGTTCGGCTCGGCGGCATCGCCGCCCCACGGCGGGGCGAATGATCCCGCGCGCGCGGGCGCCCCCGGCAACGCGAGCACGCCGGCGAACGCGAAGGCGACCAGCGCCCAGGGCGCCGGCGCGAAGACCAGCGCCCCGATCCACACCGGCGCGACGGCGAGCTGGCGCAGCGCGGCATCGCGGCGCAGGCGCGCGGCTTCGGGGCGATTCGAGCGCTCGGCCGCGGCGGCGTAGGCGACGGGCACGGCGAGCAGTGCGATCGCGACGGCCGGCACCGGCGAGGGCCCGCCACCCAGCGCCGCCAGCAACGCGCCGAATGCGAATACCGTCGACGCGAAGAGCACGATCGAGGCGAAGCCCACACCGAAAGGTTCGCCCGGACCGCGCGCCACCGAAAGCAGCGCCGGAACGTCGAGCGCCTCGTCGTCCGGGGCCCGGGAGCCCGCGGGGACGAAGCCCGCCAGGAGCCGCGCAATCGCGCGATCGAGCAGGGAGACCGCCAACGCGGCGGCGAGCGTGAGCAGGAACGCGAGGCCCCCGACGAGCAGCAGCGTCGACACCCGCGCCACGAGCGCGGTCCACGTGGGCGGCGCGTGCACGATCACGGGCGAGGGCACGGTCGCCGCGCTGAAGAAGTGGCTGCCACCGGCGGCGCCCGCGACGCCGAGGAGCGCGACCAGCGCGACCAGCGCCAGCGCGCCGAACACCGGCGGCGCGGTCGCGGAATCGAGCGCGGCCTCGTCGTCGTCGGGCGTTGCCGCGTCGGTCGAGTCGCCACGTGCCTGGGCAATGCGCCGCCGCCACCACTCGAGCGAGAGGCGACGCAGGCGCACGACACCCAGCGCGAGGCCCGCCGCGAACGAGGCCAGCAACGCTCCGGCGACCGGACCGAGATATGGATCCATGGGTGGGGCGCTACAGGTACTTCGCCTCGGCGTCGCGGAGCTGCTGCAGGAAGTCCTGCGCGGTCTCGGCCGACTTCAGCGCGTCGCGCACCTTGTCTTCCTTCAAGAGCCGGCTGATGTTGGCCAGCACCTTGACGTGCGAGCCGCCGACGTTCTCGGGCGAGACGAGGAGGATGAACAGCGTCGCCGGCTGCCGGTCGACGGCGTCGAAATCGACGCCCGAGCGCGACACGCCGCACGCGGCGACGAGGTGGTCGACCGCGCGCGACTTGCCGTGCGGGATGGCAATGCCGTTGCCGATGCCGGTCGACATCATGGCCTCGCGCTTGAGCACGCCGGCCAGGATCTCGCCCTTGGACTCGGCGGCATGCGACTTCTCGAGCAGTTCGACGAGCTCGACGATGACGTCCTGCTTGGTCGTCGCAGCCAGTTCGACGCTCACGGCTTCGGGATTGAGCAGCTGGGATAGGATCATGGGGTCTAGTCGAGGGAGTCGACGGGGGTGACACGGGCGCTCCGGGCCGTCCCCGGCGCCCGCAAGTGGCGTTCCTGCAAGCGTCGGGACCATAGCACGGCGGCCCCGTGTGCGATACAATCGATGCGGCCCCCGACGGATCGCGGCCCTCCCGGCCCTTGCCGTGGCCGATTGCGAACTCCATTGGAAACCCGATTCCGCCGCCCTCTCGGTCCCGCATGAAACGACAGGCCGTCCCCTTTTCCCTGCTGCTCAGCCGGCTGCTGCCGGTCGCCCGCCTGTCGCCCGGCGATCGGGCGCGGGTCGAGCGTGCGCTCGCCCATGGCAGCGAGGCCGAGCAGGTGGCCGTCGCCCTCGAGGCGCTCGTGCGCCTCGCCGACCTCGGCGCGCTCAAGCGGCTGCCCGATCGCATGGAGGACGGCGACCGCGTCGTGCGCTGGCAGAAGAACGACGCGCACGAGGTCATCGCCCTGCGCTTCGACGGCCCACCGCTCCCCGCGGGTCTCGTCGCCCATCCTCGGATGCTGCTCACGCTGCGTGCCCACGCACCCGCCGACCAGGTGCGTCGCCTGCGCCGCCTCGACGACGCGCTCCTGAGCGCCGACGGACGCCCCACCTCGGGCGACGGTGAGCGCATCGCACTCCTGCTCACCGCCGCGCGCGAGGTGCTCGAGTGCGAGGCCGCCGCGTTCTTCCCCCGCGCCGGCGCCGGCGACTACACCCCTCCAGCGGGCGAAGTGCCGGTGCTCGGCCCCTGGCTCGACGACGCGGTCCTTGCTCGGGATCGGCTGCTCGCCACTGAAGATGCACAGGCAGTGCCTGACACGCGCATTGCCGCCCTTGCAACCGGCACCCGCGCCGTCGCCGCGGTGCGCATCCTCGTTCCGAACGGCGCGGCGGGCGCTCCCGCTCTCGCCGGAGTTCTCGAAGTGCGCAGCCCGCGCGCCGGCGCGTTCGCGCCCGAGCGGCTGTCGCTGCTGTCCATGCTGGCCGAGAGCTTCGTGGCGCGCGCGCGGCAGGCCGCGCAACTGGAGAGGCTCGTCTTCGTCGACGCGCTGACGGGCGCGTTCAACAGCGCCTACTTCCGCCAGGCGCTCGACAACGAAGTGGCGCGCGCGCGGCGCGAGGGCGCATCGCTCGCGCTGGTCATCGCCGACATCGACGACTTCAAGCGCTTCAACACGACGTACGGTTACGAGGGCGGCAACGCGGTGCTGGCGCAGGTGGCGAAGGCACTCAAGCGCACCGTGCGCCCGTTCGACACGGTCGCGCGCTGGGGCGGCGAGGAGTTCGCCGTGCTGCTCACCTCGCCCGTGGGTCGCGAGGACGCCGAGACCGTCGCCGAACGCCTGCGCCACGCCGTCGAAGAAGCCGAAACGGCGATCACCGGGCTCGACGGCGCCGAGCACCGCGTGAAGATCACGGTGTCGCTCGGCGCCGCCCTCATCCCCGACGACGCCGCCGACGCGACGACGCTCTGGCGCCGCGCCAACCAGGCGCTGCTGGTGGCCAAGCGCCCGCCGAAGAATCGGGTGGTGTTCTGGAAGGGTGAGTAGGCGTTACGCCTGCGATGCCCCGGCGGCAATGCCCGGCGGACCCGCCTTCTTCTTCCCCGGCTTCGGGTCCGGCGTCGC
>JANOEH010000103.1:0-5823 GCA_031413115.1 Candidatus Eiseniibacteriota bacterium
GTGTCGAACTCCGCGGCCGAAGACGAGAACGGGGGTCCGGCATTGAACTGCATGTCCGTGACCGGACAATCGGCGCGGGCCGATGCGGCGCAAACGAGCGCGACCACGGCGAGGATTCCGCGAGAGGCGAGTGCGCGACGGTGGAGTTGCGGCATGGAAGTCTCCGGGGCAGGGGACGGAACGGCCTCGCATCCCGGCTGGCGAAGGCCCGTTAAGGATCCCCCTCCCGGGTCCGCCGGTCAAGCGCCGTCTACCGCGGCTGGAGCCACTCCTGGCCGCGCATGTAGGGCACCAGCGCCTTCGGCAGGCGCACGCGGCCGTCGGCCTCCTGGTTCTGCTCGAGGAGCGTGATCACGATGCGCGGGAGCGCGAGGCCCGAGGCGTTGAGCGTGTGCACGAACTCGGCCTTGGCTCCCGCTTCGCGGCGGAAGCGGATGCCGGCGCGGCGGGCCTGGAACGCCTCGAAGTTCGAGCACGAGCTGACTTCGAGCCACGCTTCCTGCCCGGGCGCCCAAGTCTCGAAGTCGTAGCACTTGGCGGCGGCGAACGACATGTCTCCCGCGCACAGCAGCAGCACGCGGAACGGCAGCTCGAGCAGGTTCAGCACGTCCTCGACGTCCTTCCGCAGTTCCTCGTGCGCGGCGTAGCTGGTCTCGGCGGGGACGAAGCGCACGATCTCGACCTTGTCGAACTGGTGAAGGCGCTGGATGCCCCGCGTGTCCTTGCCATAGGCGCCGGCCTCCTTGCGGAACGACGGGCAGTACGCGGTCAGCCTGGCGGGAATGACGCCGGGCTCGAGGATCTCGTCGGCGTAGACGTTCGTCACCGGGACCTCGGCCGTGGGGTTGAGCCACAGGTCCTCGCCCTCGATCTTGTACATGTCCTCGGCCATCTTGGGGAGCTGGCCGGTGCCGCGGAGCGAGCGCGAGTTGATGACAATCGGCGTGTGCACCTCGGTGTAGCCGTGCTGCTCGATGTGCAGGTCGAGCATGAGGTCGATCAGCGCGCGCACCATCCGCGCGCCATCGCCGACGAACAGCGGGAAGCCGCCGCCGGCGAGCTTGGGCCCGCGCGCGAAGTCGATGATGCCCAGCGCAGCGGCGAGCTCCCAGTGCGGCTTCGGTTTGAAGTCGAACGTGCGGAGCGTACCGTGGCGGGCGACCTCGACGTTCGCGCACGAGTCGCGGCCCTCGGGCACGGACTCGTGCGGCAGGTTCGGGATCCACGCGGCCGCCTCGTCGCCCTCGGTCTCGACCACGCGCAGGCGCTCGTCGAGCTGCTTGATGCGGTCCCCCACCGACTTCTGCGCCGCGATGATCTCGGTGGCGTCGCCGCCGGCCTTCTTGATGCGCGCCACTTCCTCGCTCGCCTGGTTCCGCTTCTGCTTGAGCGCGTCGGCTTCTTGGAGCAGCGCCAGGCGCTCCTCCTCCAGCGCGTAGAAGCGTTCGAGCTGCGGCGGGACGGCGCCGGCCTTCCTGAGAACGCCGACCTTGACGACATCCTTCTGTTCGCGGAGGAAGCGGGGATCATGCATCGAGTGGTGGCTCCGGAGTCAGGTTCGGGGTCAGGCGGCGGCGAGGGAGGCGAGCGCTCCCCGTGCGGCAGCGATCACTTCGTCGAGGACCGCATCGTCGTGGGCGGTCGACAGGAACCAGGCCTCGAATTGCGACGGCGGCAGGTACACGCCGCGCTCGAGCATGGCGGCATGGAAGCGGCCGAAGCGCGCGGTATCGGCGCGCTTGACGGCGGCGAAATCGCCGGCCTCACCGGCGAGGAAGAACAGCGTGCCCATCGAGCCCACGCGCGTGACGGTCGCATCGACGCCGACTTCGGAGCAGGCGGCAGCCAGGCCCGCGGCGAGCCGCGCGCCCTTGGCCTCGAGCGCGGGCCACGGCTTCGTCTCGGCGAGCACGGCCAGCTGCGCGGCCCCCGCGGCCATCGCGACCGGGTTGCCCGACAGCGTGCCGGCCTGGTAGACGGGCCCGGCGGGTGCGACCTGCTGCATGAGCGCGCGCGATCCACCGTAGGCACCGCTGGGAAAGCCGCCGCCCAGGATCTTCGACAGCGTCGTCACGTCCGGCCGCACACCGTACAGTTCCTGCGCCCCACCGGCGGCGACGCGGAAGCCGGTCATCACCTCGTCGAAGATCAGGAGCACGCCGTGGCGATCGCACAGCGCGCGCAGGCCCTCGAGGAATCCGAGGCGCGGCGGCACGACGCCCATGTTGGCCGCGATCGGCTCGATGATCAGGCAGGCGACCTCGCCGCCGCGCGCGGCAAAGAACTCCTGCGCGGCGGCGAGGTCGTTGTATGGCAGCACGGCGGTGAGCGCGGCGAGCGCCTTGGGCACCCCCGGGCTGTCGGGGATCCCCAGCGTGAGCGCGCCCGAGCCGGCGGCGACGAGCAGGCTATCGGCGTGCCCGTGATAGCAGCCCTCGAACTTTGCGATCACGTCGCGGCCGGTCGCCGCGCGGGCGAGACGGATGGCCGACATGACCGCCTCGGTCCCCGAGTTGACGAAGCGCACCTGCTCCATCGACGGCACCATCGCGAGCACGCGGCGGGCGAGATCAACCTCTCCCGGACTCGGCGCACCGAACGACGAGCCGCGCTCGATCGCACGCGTCGCGGCGGCGACGATGCGCGGGTGCGCGTGGCCCAGGATGAGCGGACCCCACGAGCCCACGAGGTCGATGGAACGCCTGCCGTCGACGTCGAACAGGTACGGCCCTTCTCCGCGGTCGAAGAAGATCGGGCTTCCGCCGACGGCGCGGAAGGCGCGCACGGGTGAGTTCACGCCGCCGGGCAGCAGTTCCTGCGCCTCGCGCCACAGCGCTTCGTTGACGGGACCGCGGGCGTCGCTCACGCCAGCCTCCCCTCGGCCAGCCAGCGCGCCGCGTCGGCCGCGTGGTAGGTGAGGATCCAGTCGGCGCCGGCACGGCGGATGCCGGTGAGGATCTCGAGCACGATCCGCGGCTCGTTGACCAGCCCGGCGGCGGCGGCGGCCTTCACCATCGAGTACTCGCCGCTGACGTTGTAGGCCGCGACCGGCGCGTCGGTGCGCTCGCGCGCGGCGCGGATCACGTCGAGATACGCCAGCGCGGGCTTGACCATCACCGCGTCGGCGCCCTCGTTCAGGTCCTGCTCGATCTCGCGCATCGCCTCGCGCAGGTTCGACGGGTCCATCTGGTAGGCGCGGCGATCGCCGAACTGCGGCGTGGAGCCGGCAGCCTCGCGGAACGGCCCATAGAACGCCGAGGCGTACTTGGCGGCGTAGGCGAGGATCGCGGTATCGTGCAGCGCTGCCTCGTCGAGCGCCTCGCGGACGGCGCCGATCCGCCCGTCCATCATATCCGAGGGCGCGACGACGTCGGCGCCCGCCTGGGCGTAGGCGACCGCGGCGCGGGCGAGCAAGGGCAGCGTCGCATCGTTGACGACGTGGCCGCCCTCGATCACGCCGCAGTGGCCGTGGTCGGTGTACTCGCACAGGCACACGTCGGCGAACAGCACGAGCCCCGTGTCGGCCTTCTTGAGCGCACGCAGCGCCGCGGGCACCGGCCCATCCTCGGACCACGCGCCCGAGCCCGTCGCGTCCTTGGCCGGCGGCAGGCCAAAGAGAAGAAGCCCGCCGATGCCGAGACCGGCCAGCGCCTTGGCGTCCTCGACCAGGCGATCGATCGACACGCGCGCGACGCCGGGCATCATCTCGATCGGCTGGCGCACGCCGCTGCCGGGCACGACGAACGCCGGTGCGATGAACTGCGCCGGGTGGAGGCGCGTCTCGCGCGCCATCGCGCGCAACGCGGAGGTGCGACGCAGGCGGCGCAGGCGCGACTCGGGAAACATCATGACGGTGAATCCTCCTCGCAGGCGATGACGACGGCGGCGGCGACCGCGGCGACGTCCGCGCCGGTCGCCTCGTGAACCCGCTCGAATCCCAGCCCCCGCACGACCGCGGCCGTGATGGGACCGATGGCGACGGCCTGCACGCCGGCGAACGCCGGCGGAGCTCCATCCGCCGGCGTGACCGCGGCGAGCGCGCTGACGAATGCCCGCGCGGCGCTGCCGCTCAGGAACGTGATCGCGGCGACCCGGCCCTCGCGCAGCGCGGCGGCCACGGGAGCGGCGTCGTAGGCCGTCGCGACGACACGATACACCGGAACGACGTCGACGGTGGCCCCGGCGCTGCGCAGCGCGTCGGGCAGCGTCTCGCGCGCCTCGAACGCGCGCGGCATCAGGACCCGGCGGCCCGGTCGCGCGGCGCCCAGGCGTTCGAGCGCGGTGAACAGGCCCTCGGCGCGGGCCGAGTCCGCGGTCAGCGCGACGGAAATACCCCGGGCGGACAGGCGGCGCGCCGTGGCGGCGCCGATCGCGGCGGCGCGGGGACCGGCGGACTGGCCCATGCGCACGGCGGCGAGCACGGCGGCGACGTCGCGGCCCGCACGCGCGGCCCGGGCCACGAAGCGGTCGACCGCGTTGCCGCTGGTGAAGGCGATCCAGTCGTAGGTCGTGAGCGCGGCCACGGCGGCATCGCACGGCGCCCAGTCGGGGGGATCGGCCAGCTCGACCACCGGGGCCTCGAACACGCGGGCGCCGAGACGGCGAAGCGCGTCGGTCAGCTCGCCGGCCTGCGCCAGCGTGCGCGTCACGACGACGGTGCGCCCGGCGAGCGGCCCGGGATCGGACATCGTCAGGCCTTCTGCGCGCGCGCCCGGGCGATGATGCGATCGCCGCCCTGATCGAGGAGGTCGATGGCGAGGCGCTTGCCGATCGCGGCGGCCGTGGCCTTCCGGCCCTGGTGATCGCCGCGATAGACGTGGATGCCGTCGGGGCTGGCGATGATCCCCTCGATGACGACCTGGCTGTCGACCACCTGGGCGAGCGCGCCGGCCGGCACCTGACAACCGCCGCCCAGGGCCGCGAGGAAGCCGCGTTCGCAATCGGCCGCGATGCGGGCCTTCGGGTCCTCGTACGCCTCGACGAGAGAGCGGGTCTTCGAGTCGTCCTCGCGCGTGACGATGGCGAGGAAGCCCTGCCCGACCGCGGGCACCATGATTTCCTGGGTGAAGATCTCGCTCACGCGATCCTGCCAGCCCAGGCGCTCGAGCCCGGCTGCGGCGAGGCACAGCGCGTCGACCTGCCCGGCCTGCAGCTTCTTCCATCGCGTCTCGAGGTTGCCGCGCACGTCGACGATCTCGAGGTCTGGATTGTAGAGCAGGAGCTGGGCGCGACGGCGCAGGCTCGACGTGCCGATCTTCGCGCCCTCCTCGAGTTCGTCGAGAATGCGACCATCGAGCGTGAGCAGCACGTCGAACGGATGGGCGCGGTGACCGACGGCGGCGAGCGCGAGGCCCTCGGGCAGCTCGGTCGGCACGTCCTTCAGCGAGTGGACGGCGAGATCGATGCGCCCTTCGAGCAGCGCGTCGTCGAGTTCCTTGGTGAACACGCCCTTGCCGCCCAGCTGGTGCAGCGGGCGATCGAGGTCCCTGTCGCCCTGCGTCGCGATCCTCTCGATCGCGACGTCGAGGCCCTTGTGAGCCGCCCCCAGCGCGGTCGCGACGACTTCGGCCTGCGCGACAGCGAGCGCGCTGCCGCGGGCGCCGAGCTTCAGGTGATGACGCGAAGCGCTCACGAAACCTCCAAGGCGAACGGCGTCCCTCGCACGCGAGGAACGCCGGGGAAAGCGCGGCCGCCCCGCGCGGCGCGATCGAAGCTACTTCTTGGCGTCCTTCTTCGTCGCCTTCTTGGCGGCCTTCTTCGGCGCGGCAGCCTTGGCGGCGACGCGCGCCTTCTTGGCGACGACACGCTTGCTCGGGCCCTTCT
>JANOEH010000104.1:0-20515 GCA_031413115.1 Candidatus Eiseniibacteriota bacterium
CTGGAAGGCTATCTGCTCACCGGCCGCCACGGGTTCTTCTCATGCTACGAAGCGTTCATACACATCATTGATTCCATGTTCAACCAGCACGCCAAGTGGCTCAAGGTGGCGAATCACATTCCGTGGCGCCGGCCGATCGCATCGCTCAACATCCTGCTCTCGTCGCACGTCTGGCGGCAGGACCACAACGGGTTCAGCCACCAGGACCCGGGGTTCATCGATCACGTCGTGAACAAGAAGGCCGAGGTGATCCGCGTCTACCTGCCGCCTGATGCGAACACGCTGCTCGCCGTGACCGATCACTGCCTGCGCAGCCGCCACCTGGTCAACGTCATCATCGCCGGCAAGCAGGACGCGCCGCAGTGGCTCGACATGGACGCCGCGGTTCGCCACACGGCGGCCGGCGCCTCGCTGTGGGAGTGGGCGTCGAACGACCGGGGCGGCGAGCCCGACGTGGTGATGGCCTGCGCGGGCGACGTGCCCACTCTCGAAACGCTGGCCGCGGTCGAGTTGCTGCGCACGCACGCGCCGGACCTCAAGGTGCGCGTCGTCAACGTCGTGGACCTGATGACGCTCCAGCCCGAGAGCGAACACCCGCACGGGCTGTCGGATCGCGACTTCGACACGCTGTTCACCCGCGACAAGCCGGTCATCTTCGCCTTCCACGGTTACCCGTGGCTGATTCATCGCCTCACCTACCGGCGGACGAACCACGCCAACCTGCACGTGCGCGGGTTCAAGGAGGAGGGGACGACGACGACGCCGTTCGACATGGTCGTGCTCAACGACCTCGATCGCTTCCACCTGGTCATGGACGTGATTGATCGCGTGCCCGGGCTCGGCGCGCACGCGGCGTACGCGAAGAAGGCGATGGCCGACGCGCTGGTCGCCCATACCGAGTACATTCGCCGCCACGGGGAGGACCTGCCTTCGATCCGCGACTGGCGATGGAGCGGACCGACGCCGTCCCCTGCGACGGCACGGCGGAAGGGCGCGCGCCCGTGAACGTCCTCGTCCTCAACTGCGGCAGCTCGTCGCTCAAGTTCCAGGTCGTCGCCACCGACGCCGCGGCGATGGAGGCCGACTCCGATCGCGTTCTCGCGCGTGGCGTGGTCGAGCGGATCGGCAGCGAGGCGCTCCTCACGCTGACCGCCGGCGACGCGCCCGCCGTGCGCACCGCCGAGCCGCTGCGCGATCACCGCGCCGGGCTCGAGTCCGTGCTGCGCTGGCTCGTCGGGGGCGCCGTGCCGGGGATCGCTTCGCCCGGCGACGTGCACGCCGTCGGCCACCGCGTCGTCCACGGCGGCGAGACGCTGACCAAAGCGACGCTTCTCGACGAGAAGGCGATCCGCACCGTCGAGGCGTGCATCGACCTGGCTCCCCTGCACAACCCGGCCAACCTCAAGGGGATCGACGCGGCGCGCACCGCGTTCGGTCCGGGCGTGCCGCAGGTCGGCGTGTTCGACACGGCGTTCCACGCGACGATGCCCGAGACGTCGTACCTGTACGCGATCCCGTACCCGATGTACGTGCGGCACCGCGTGCGGCGCTACGGGTTCCACGGTACGTCGCACCGCTACGTGGCGTGGCGCTATCGCCGGCTCTCGGGTGTCGCGCGCGAGGCGACGAACGTGGTGAGCCTGCACCTGGGCAACGGCGCTTCGGCCTGCGCAATCAAGGGTGGTTTGTCGCTCGACACGACGATGGGCATGACGCCGCTCGAGGGTCTGGTCATGGGCACGCGCTCGGGCGACCTCGATCCGGGCATCCTCGAGTTCCTTCACCACAAGGAGGGTCTCTCGCTCGGCGAGCTCGACTCGATGCTCAACAAGCAGTCGGGGCTCCTGGGCGTCTCGGGCCTCACCAGCGACATGCGCGACCTGCTTGCCGAGGAGGCGACCCACGGCGACCGCCGTGCCCGGCTGGCCATCGACCTGTTCTGCCTGCGCGCGCGCAAGGCGATCGGGGCCATGCTCGCGCGCATGGGCGGCGCCGACGCGATTCTCTTCACCGGCGGCATCGGCGAAAACGCCGCAGTGGTGCGGGCGCGCATCCTCGACGGCATGGAGTGGTGCGGCGTCGCGCTGGACGCGGCGCGCAACGACGCCACGGTGCACGGCAAGGAGGGCGCGATCAGCGCCGCGGGATCGCGCCTGCGCGTGTTCGTCCTACCCACCAACGAGGAGCTGATCATCGCGCGCGACACCGTGCGCTGCGTCACCGGAACTTCGTGAGCCCGAGACGGATCCGCGCGTTCGAGGAGCGCGACGTGCCGGGGGTGATCGCGTTGTGGGCGGCGAGCGACGGGCTGGGGCACGGGCCGGGCGATGCGCCTGGGGAACTCCGTCGCTATCTCGAGCGCAATCCCGGCATCTCGTCCGTGGCCGTCGAAGACGATGCGATGGTCGGCGCCGTGCTGTGCGGACACGATGGACGCCGCGGGGTGCTGTACCGGCTGGCGGTGTCTCCGTCCTCTCGTCGGCGCGGAGTCGGCCGTGCACTCGTCGAACGCTCGCTGGCGGCGCTGCGCGCCGCGGACATCCCTCGCTGCATGCTCTACGTGCTCGACGTGAACGCGGACGGGCTCGCGTTCTGGGCATCGCTCGGTGCCGTATCCCGGGGCGAATTGCACCTCCTGTCCATCGATCTCGAGGCCTGACAGGGGGCGGGCCTGGTGCTAACATCGTGCCCTCGCCGACCCACAGGCACGGAGGAACTCCCGATGACCGACTTTCGCAAGACCGCAGGCGGCACCATCGCCCTCTCCACCGAACAGCTCGACACGCTTCGCGGCTCCTTGCGCGGCCCGCTCCTCCTCGCTGGCGACGACGGCTACGATGCGGCGCGCGCGGTTTGGAATGCGATGATCGATCGTCGCCCCGCGGCGATCCTGCGCGCGCGCGGCGCCGGCGACGTGATCCAGGCGGTCAACTTCGCGCGCACCCACGGCATCATGCTCGCGGTCAAGGGCGGCGGTCACAACATCGCCGGCAAGGCGACGTGCGACGGCGGCCTCATGCTCGATCTCTCGCTCATGCGCTCGGTCCGGGTCGAGCCGAAGAAGAAGCGCGCCCGCGTCGAGCCCGGCGCCTTGCTGTCGGACTTCGACCGCGAGACCCAGGCGTTCGGACTGTCGACGCCGACCGGCATCAACTCGACGACCGGCATGGCGGGGCTCACCCTGGGTGGCGGCTTCGGCTGGCAGAGCCGCAAGCGCGGGCTGACCATCGACAACCTGATCGGCGTCGACATCGTGCTCGCCTCGGGGGAGCTGGTCGAGGCGAACGCGAAGCAGAACGCCGACTTGTTCTGGGCCGTGCGTGGCGGCGGCGGCAACTTCGGCGTGGTCACCTCGTTCGAGTATCGCCTGCACAAGCACGGGCCCGAGGTTTACGCCGGCCTCATCGTCTATCCGTTCGACCAGGCGCACGCCGTGTTCGAGGGCTACCGCAAGTTCACCGCCGAGGCGTCCGAGGACATGACTGCGTGGCTCGTTCTGCGCAAGGCGCCGCCGCTGCCGTTCCTGCCGGCCAAGGTGCACGGCAAGGAAGTGGTCGTCGTCGCGTTCTGCTGGATCGGGGCGCCGCGGCGCGGCAAGTCGATGGCTGCACCGCTGCGCAAGTTCGGCAAGCCGGTGGGCGAGATGCTCGCCGTCATGCCGTTCGCCGGCTGGCAGACCGCGTTCGATCCGCTGCTCGAGCCGGGCGCGCGCAACTACTGGAAGTCGCACGACCTGCACAAGCTCACGGGAGATGTCGAAACGCTTCTCCTCGATGCGGTCGGCCGCCTGCCCACCGGCGAGTGCGAGGTGTTCGTCGGTCACCTGGGCGCCGCGGTCAATCGCGTCCCGGTGGGCGACACGCCGTATCCGCACCGCGACATCGACTTCGTCATCAACGTGCACACGCGCTGGCGCGAAGCCGCCGAGGACGCAGGCTGCATCGCCTGGGCGCGCGGCCTGTTCGAGGCGCTCACGCCGCATGCGACCGGCGGCGTCTACGTCAACTTCATGCCCGAGGACGAGACACAGCGCGTCGCGGTGGGGGCCTATGGCCCGAACTACGGCCGCCTGACCTCGATCAAGGCGAAGTACGACCCGCAGAACCTGTTCTGCCTCAACCAGAACATCCAGCCGAAGGGCTGAACGGACGCAAGGAGCCCGGTCATGATCGACGACCTGCGGACCCACCTTCACTACGACGAGCAGCTGGCCGTCGAGTTCTATGTCCTGCGGCACTATCGCCACCTGCTCACCGACGAGGAACGCGTGGCGCTCGACGCAGGCCTCGCGCGGTGGTGGGACCGCCTCCTCGAACACATGCACGAATGGGGCGCGCACGCGCGCGCCGCCACCGTCGCCCCGCCGTGGGAGCCGCTGCCGCTCGACCCGGCGCATGCCGAACAGGCGAGCGCCGTCGTGGCGCGGCTGCGGGCGGCGCACGGCGAGGCGATCATCATCGCGCGCTGCGCCGCCTGCCGGCGCGTGCTGCGCGATCCCGCGGTGGCGATGTGTCCATGGTGTGGGGCGGCCGCGACCCGAAGCTGAACCGTGGTCGTTGCGGTCCCGGAATGCTATCCTCGCGTGCCGTTGCCCGCCCATCCCGCCATGATCGGTTCGCACGGAGAGGACCCATGACCGCACGGTCGTCGAAGTCTCGCCTGGTTCCTGCGTTGCTCGTGTTCTCGTTGCTCGTTCCCGCCTCGGTTGCTTTCGCCCAGGAAGATTCCGCGGCTGCTGCGGACAGCCCCATGCGTCCCGGCGCCTGGGCAATCCAGTTCGGCATCGGGGACAACTTCGACCTGGAGTCGTTCACGGGCGGAGCGCTGGCAATCAAGCGCCACTCCTCGGCGAACTGTGCCTGGCGGGCGGGGGTCAGTCTCTTCGCCGGGGACAGCGATGGGGAACAGCTGCTCGAGTATCCGGACTCGACGGTCGTGCAGGAGTTCGACGTCGATCGCCAATCCATCGGGATCGAACTCGACTGGCTCCGTTACTTCGGCGCCAGTTCCACGGTGCGTCCCTACTTCGGGTTTGGTCCGCGTGCATCCTGGTCCCATGACACCAGGACGGCGCTCGGCCTGAAGCGCGAGACGGACGGCTGGGCTCTGGGAGCAGGTGGGGTCTTCGGCGCCGAGTATCGCGCCACGTCGGCGATCGGGATCCACGCGGAGTACCGCTACGGCCTCAACTATGCCTCGCAGACTCAGGAGACCGTGAACGAGTTGGGCATCACACCCACCGAGCGAATCGAGACCAAGAGTTGGAATCTCTCGAGCGCGGGAGTGCGCTTCGGGCTGAGCGCCTACTTCTGAGTCGGAGTCCTCGAACGCATCGCGCCGGGATCAGCCCTTCGCGGCGGGTCCCGGCGCGGTTCGCCCGTAGGTGACGCCGAGCGCGCGCAAGCGGGTGGCGAGACCGTGATTTGCGAAGAACTCCGACGGTAACCGCCACGTCCAGTTGTCCGCTTCCTTCCCCGGGAAGTTGACCCGCGCCTCGTCGCCCAGCCCCAGCAGATCCTGCGGCGTCGTCACCGCGAGTCCGGCCACCGACGCCCACGCCATGCGCACCAGGTCCCACGGCACGCTGCCCGACGTCGGGCCCCGGTATGCCTCCAGGTAGGCGCGCTCGGCGGCCGGCGCATGCGCGAACCAGCCCGCCACCGTCTCGTTGTCGTGCGTGCCCGTGTAGACGACACAGTTCGGCACGTGCTGGTGCGGCAGGAACGGGTTCGTCGCGTCGGTGAACGCGAACTGCAGGATGCGCATCCCGGGCAGGCCGAATCGATCGCGCAGCGCGGGGACATCGGGCGTGATCTCGCCCAGGTCCTCGGCGATCAGGGGCAGCCCGGCCAGTCCGCGCTCGAGCGCGGTGAGGAACGTCGCACCCGGTCCGGCGACCCAGCGGCCGGATTCGGCGGTGAGCGCGCCGGCAGGCACCTCCCAGTAGGCGGCGAAGCCGCGGAAGTGGTCGAGTCGCACCAGGTCGACGAGCTTGAGCGCGGACTTCATGCGAGCGATCCACCACGCGTAGCCCTCGGCGGCGTGTGCTTCCCAGCGGTAGAGCGGGTTCCCCCACAGCTGTCCCGTCTTCGCGAAGTAGTCTGGCGGGACGCCCGCGACCACCGCGGGCCGGCCCTCTGCGTCCAATTGATAGAGCCGCCGGTGCGCCCACACGTCGGCGCTGTCGTGGGCGACGAAGATCGGCGTATCCCCGATGAGCGACACGCCCCGCGTGCGGGCATGGGCGCGCAGCGCCGACCACTGCCGCGCGAACGCCCACTGGCGGAACGCCTCGCGGCCCGTCGCGATGCGGTGCTCCGTGCGCGCCGCGGTGATCGCCGCCGGGTGGGCATCGCGCAGCGCGACCGGCCAGTCGATCCAGGGGCCGCCGCCGTGCGCGCGCTTGAGTGCGCTGAACAGGCAATACGTATCGAGCCAGGCGGCCTCGCGTGCTCGGAACGCGACGAAGTCGGCGGCGATCGCGGTGGTGGGGCCGGGCGTCGATGCGGCGAGCAGGCGATCCGCGGCGCGCTCGAGCAGCGGATCCTTCCACGCGTAGACGCGCGCGAAGTCGATCGGACCGTCGCCGAACGCCGGCGCGTCGGCCAGGTCGGCGGCGGTGAGCAGGCCGTCCTCGACCAGGGCCTCGGGCGAGATCAGGAGTGGATTTCCCGCGAACGACGAGAAGGACTGGTAGGGCGAGTCGCGATAGCCCGTGGGTCCCAGCGGCAGCACCTGCCACCAGGCGCAGCCGGCATCGGCGACGAAGTCGACCCAGCGTCGAGCGGCGGGGCCGAGGTCCCCGATGCCGAACGGGCCCGGCAGTGCCGTGGGATGGAGCAGGAGGCCGGCGGATCGACGAAGGCTCATGCCGGTGCACGATACGGCATGGCGGCCCGCGCGGGAAAGGTCAGGGGCGCGTGCGCCCCGCGATCGTCGTGGCCAGCAGTTCGCGGATCGGCGCGCCGTCGGGGCCCCACGCCATTTTCTCGGGCGTCTCGCCGCCCTTCGTGCGCGCCTTCGGGTCGGCGCCCGCCGCGAGCAGCGTGCGAGCCGCCTCGAGCTGTCGCTGTGCGGCGGCGACGTGCAACGGCGTGTAGTCCGACTTGTCCCGGGCGTCGACCTGCGCGCGCGCATCGAGCAGCAGCCGGATCACCGTCACGTGGCCGCCGTACGCGGCGCGATGCAGCGGCGTGCTCCGGTTGTCGTCGCGCACGTTCGGGTCCGCGCCCGCCCCGAGCAGCATGCGAGCGACCGCCGGATCCTTGTCCGCGGCCGCACGATGCAGCAGGCGCTCCTCGTCCGGTGGCGCGTAGCGCTGGTTCGGATCGGCGCCCGCCGCCAGCAGCATGCGCATCACGCGCGGCGAGTGCGATTCGACGGCGCTGCGCAACGCCGAGAACCCCTTTGCCGTCGCGTTCTCGGGGCGCGCGCCGGCGGCGAGCAGCATCGCGACGACCGCGCTGTCGTTCGCACTCGAGGCGAGCACCAGCGGCGTGATACCGTCGTGCCCGCGGGCCGAGACTTTCGCTCCGCGCTCGATGAGCAGCCGGGAGAGCGCCGGATTCTCGCGGTGGTTGTTCCTCGCGCCCGCGGCAAGATGGAGCGCGGTCCACTCGAGGTACCCGCGCGTCTCGAGACCGGCGCCGTGATCGAGCAGGAAGCGCATGGCCTCCAGTTGGTCGCCGAACACCGCGCTCTGCAGCGGCGGTCCCGTCTTCGACTGCACGTCGATCGGAAGACCCGCATCGAGCAGCAGCTTCATCACCCCGATGTGGCCGTACTGCGCCGCGTAATGCAGGAGCGTGCGACCCATATCGTCGGTGGCCTCCACGTTCGCGCCACGGGCGAGGAGTTGCTCGAGGATGTCGGCACGACCCCAGCGCGCGGCGAGTGACGCCGCCGTCTGGCCACCGCCGTCGGGCGACTCGACGTCGGCGCCGTGCGCGAGCAGGAGGGCCACGACCGCAGGGTGGCCGCCCCAGACGGCCTTGTGCAGGGCGGTCATGCCCGTGGCGTCGCGCGTGCGGACGTGGACCTTCGCCGATTCGGGCGACGCCTCCAGCATGCGGCGCACCGTGACCGTGTCGCCGTGGAACGCGTACTCGAGGAACGGGTCGTCGGGCCGGACGTCGCGTCCGTCCTCGCGCCGCTCGGCATCGCGCTGGTGGAGTCGGGCGAACTCTTCGACCATGGACTTCACCTCCCCGCAACCCGAGGCGAGCACGGCGAGGAGTGCAATTCCGGCGAGGATCGGGGTCGATCGGCGAGTGAGCATGGCGACAAGTCTAACACCGCCTGTCACCGTCCGGGCGGTCCGCCCTGGCGGCCTTCGGCCGCCAGAACATGTATGCTCCGCAGGTGAACCCGTCCCCGTTTCGCCTCGAGGCCGTCGATTCCGCGACCGCCGCCCGCGCCGGCACGCTCACCACCCGCCACGGCACCGTCCTCACGCCCGTCTTCATGCCGGTCGGCACGCAGGCATCGGTCAAGACGCTGACCCCCGGCGATCTCGAGGCACTCGACTGCCGCATCCTGCTCGCCAACACGTATCACCTCATGCTGCGCCCCGGTCCGGAGCGCGTGCGCGAGCTGGGCGGCGTGCAGGCGTTCATGGGCTGGAATCGCTCTGTGCTATCGGACTCGGGCGGCTTCCAGGTGCTGTCGCTGGCGAAGCTGCGAAAGATCCGCGAGGAGGGCGTCACCTTCCGCTCGCACCTCGACGGCTCGTCGCACGAACTCTCGCCCGAGCGCGCGATCGAGATCCAGACCACGCTCGGCGTCGACGTGATGATGTCCTTCGACGAGTGCCTGCACTGGCCCGCGACCGAGGACGAGGCGCGCGCCTCGATGGAGCGCACCGTGCGCTGGGCGCGGCGCGGCCTGGTCCACCGGGGAAAGCTCGCGGCGGCGGGGGAGTTCGTGCCGGCCCTGTTCGGGATCGTCCAGGGAGGCACCTATGTCCCCCTCCGGGCCGAGTGTGCCGCGGCCCTGGTGGCCGAGCCATTCGACGGCTACTCGCTGGGCGGCCTGTGGGTCGGAGAGCCGAAGGAGCAGGGACACGCGCTGGTGGCGGCTGATACGGCCCTTCTCCCGGCCGGCAAACCCCGCTATCTTATGGGGGTCGGCACGCCGCTCGACCTGATCGAGGCGGTGGCCAACGGCGTGGACATGTTCGACTGTGTCCTGCCGACCCGAGACGCCCGCAAGGGCACGGTCCTGACCTCGCGCGGACGCCTGGTCGTGAAGAACGCCAAGTATGCGAAGGACCCGCGCCCGCTCGACCCCGATTGCGACTGTGAGGCCTGTCGTGGCTTCAGTCGCGCCTACATCCGACACCTGTTCGCCGCCGGAGAGATCCTCGGCATGCGGCTCGCGAGCCTGCACAGCCTCGCGTTCCTGCTCGGCATGATGCGTTCCATGCGCGCCGCGATCCTGGGCGGCACGTTCGTCGCCTGGCGACGCACGTTCGAAGCCAAGTACAAGAGCGGCGAAGGCATCGCCTGAGCCCGTCACCCTGAGGAGTCCCGATGTTCCGTTCCGTCCTCGCCGCCCTGCTCGTCGCGACGCCCGCGGCGGCGCAGACGCCCGGCGCCGGCTCGCCGATCGCCGCCTACCTGCCCTTCCTGCAGATCGGCCTCATCTTCGTGATCATGTACTTCCTCCTGATCCGTCCGCAGCAGAAGCGCCAGCAGGCGCTGGCCGCGCTGCAGGGCGGGCTCAAGAAGGGTGATCGCGTGGTCACGCAGTCCGGCATCATCGGCACCATCGCGGGCGTCGGTGACACGACGACGACGCTGCTGGTCGACAAGGACGTGAAGATCGAGTTCCAGCGCTCGGCAATCATCGGCCTCGTCGGCGACAAGAGCTAGGCCCGCCGCGATGCCTGTCCTCCCGCTGCGCATCTACGGCGATCCCGTCCTTCGGGCCAAGGCCAAGCCCTTGCTCGAGGTCACCGACGCAACGAAGCCGTTCGTGCTCGACATGTTCGACACCATGCTCGCCGAGGATGGCGTCGGCCTTGCCGCGCCGCAGGTCGGTGCGTCGCAGCGCCTGCTCGTGCTCGCCGTGCCGGTCAAGCGACACAAGCGGATCGACATGACGTTGATCAATCCCGAGATCGTGCGGGCCGAGGGCTGGGAGGTCGGCGAAGAGGGCTGTCTCTCCGTCCCCGGCGTGTACGACGAGGTGAAGCGCGCGTCCTCGATCGCGGTCAAGGCGCTCGACGAATCCGGGAAGCCGGTCGAGTTCGACGCCGATGGATTCCTGGCACGGGCGATCCAGCACGAACTCGATCACCTGAACGGCGTGCTGTTCGTCGACCGCCTCGGGATGCTGCAGAAGCGGATGCATCGCAGCGAGCTCAAGGCGCTCGAAGAGGGGCGTACGCCGCAGGGCGGAGGCAAGCACGAGGGTCCGGCCCTCTAGGGCCGCGCTCCCGCCGCCGTGCGTATCGTCTTTCTCGGGACGCCCGAGTTCGCCGTGCCGTCGCTCGAGGCTCTCGCCGCGCGCTTCGACGTGGCACTGGTCGTGGCGCAGCCGGATCGTCCGCGTGGGCGCGGACGCGAGATCGCCCCGCCGCCGGTCAAGGCGCGCGCCTTCGAGCTGGGGCTGCCGGTGCTGCAGGTCGAGAAACCGAATCGACCTGGCACCATCGGCGCGCTCACGGCCGTGCAGGCCGACCTGTTCGTGGTGGTCGCCTACGGCGCGCTCCTCTCGCCTGTGCTCCTCGCGGTGCCGCGCCTTGGTTGCATCAACCTGCATGCGTCGTTACTACCGGCCTACCGCGGTGCCTCGCCCATCCAGGCGGCGATCCTCGACGGGCGGACGACGACCGGGAACACGACGATGTGGATGGCCGAGGGCCTCGATACCGGCGACGCGATCCTCTCGCGCGAGATCGCGATCGGTCCCGACGAGACCGCGGGTGAACTGTCGACGCGACTGGCGGTCGACGGCGCCGCGCTCCTCGTCACGACGGTCGAGCAGATCGAAGCAGGTACCGCGCCGCGCACGCTGCAGGACGAGGCGGCCGCGACGCTGACGAAGAAGATCAGGAAGGACGACGGCGGGCTCGACTTCACGGCGCCGGCCGTCCGGGTTCACGACCGGGCACGGGCGATGACGCCGTGGCCGGGAGCGCAGGCCGCATACGAAGGCACGTCGCTCCGCTTCGAGCGGACGCGCGTGACGCCTGGCGCCGCGGACGGCACGGGTGGGAAGGACGCCGCCCCGGGGACGATTCTCGGGCCGGGCCCGCAAGGTGGGCTCGTGGTCGCATGCGGCGAAGGTTGGCTCGAAGTGCTGCGGGTCCGGCCCGCGGGCAAGAACGAGATGAACGCGCTCGATTGGTGGCGCGGACTTCGCACGGGGACAGGCTCCGCCCCGCGCTTCAGCACCCCGAGCCGTGAGGAACAGAGATGATGAAGAAGTCGCGTGGACCCAAGGGACCGAGCGTGTTGCCCCGCTCCGCACAGGACAAGGAAGGCCGCCCCAAGCGCGGCCCGGCGCCGCGCAGTGGTGCGGGCCGTGATGACGCGCGCCCGGCGCGCCCGGCGTCGAAGTTCACCCGCGAGGGTGCGCGTCCCGCGCGTCCTTCGGGCCCGCGGCGGGATGATGCACGCCCGGCACGTCCCGCCGGCCCGCGTCGCGACGATGCGCGTCCGGCACGTCCTGCGGGGCCGCGTCGCGACGACACGCGTTCCGCCCGTCCGTCCGGTCCGCGCCGCGAAGGCGACCGCCCGTACACCCCGCGCCCGCGCCGCGACGATGGCGCGCCGGCGCGTCCGACGTCGCGCTACCAGCGGGATGACGCGCGCCCGGCCCGTCCGTCGGGCCCGCGTCGCGACGACACGCGCTCGGCTCGCCCGTCGGGTCCGCGCCGCGAAGATGCCCGTCCTTCGGGTCCGCGCCGCGAAGGCGAACGATCGTACTCACCGCGCCCGCGTCGCGATGACGCCGCACCCGCGCGCCCGACCTCGCGTTACCAGCGCGACGATGCGCGCCCAGCCCGGCCGCGCCCCGATGGCGACAAGCCGTACCGCCCGCGCGCGACCGGCGATGCCGCCCGCCCGGCCCGTCCGGCGTCGAAGTTCACGCGCGACGGCGCCCGTCCGGCCCGTCCCGCCGGCCCGCGTCGCGAAGGCGATCGTCCGTACACGGCGAAGCCGCGTGGCGCGGGTGACCGTCCGTACACGGCGAAGCCGCGACGGGATGCCGGAGATCGCCCGGCGCGTCCCGGCGGCGCCCGGCCGTTCGCCGGAGCACGTCCGGGAGTTGGCGCACGCCCGGGCGCTGGAGCACGTCCGGGAGGAGCGCGTTCGTTCGCAGGTGCGCGTCCGGAGCGTCCCGGCGCGCCCCGTCCCGGCGCCGGCCGCGGCTATCGGCCGCGGGACGAGTTCGACAACCCGCGCGAGGGGCGTCGCTTCGCTCGTCCGCAGCGCTACGACGCCAAGACCGGTCTCGCCATCGCCGAGGACGCGCCGCGTCCGAAGCGGGAGAAGCCGGGCCAGGCCGGCGGTGCGCCGAGTGCGGCCACGCCCAAGCGCGGCCCGAACGTCCGCGACCTCGCGTTGCAGGTCCTGTTCCAGGTGCAGGTCAAGCGTGCGTTCGCCGAGCGCATCATCGAGGACCTGGCGGAGCAGATGAAGCTCGACCGGCGCGACCGCGGCTTCATGAACGAGCTGGTCAAGGGCACGCTGCGCCAGCGCGCGACGCTCGACTGGCAGCTCAATCGCTTCATGCACGTCGGGCTCAACTCGACGCCGGCGTGGATCCAGAACGCGCTGCGCCTGGGGGCCTACCAGCTGATCCATCTCGATCGCATCCCGCCCCGGGCGGCCGTCGACGAAACCGTCAAGCTGGCGCTCAAGTACGGGCACCCCGGCACCGCGGGTCTCGCCAACAGCGTGCTGCGGCGCATCGCCGAGGCGGTGAGCGTGGGTGATCTCGCCCTGCCCGCGCCGACGAAGGAAGACGGCACGCCCGACTACGACGCGCTGGTCGCGATCACGTCGCATCCGCGCTGGCTGCTCGAGCGCTGGGTGCCCCGCTACGGCGTCGACGGGACGATCGCGCTGTGCGAGGCGAACAACCGTCACGCGCACCTGGGCCTGCGCGCCAATCGCCTGCGGCTCGATCGCAAGGAGCTGCTCAAGCGCCTGGAAGAAGCGGGCCTCAAGGGCACGCCGGGCAAGTACTGCGATCACACCGTGTGGGTCGAGGCCGACGCGGACTTCGCCGACTTCCCGAGCTACGCCCGCGGTGATTGCACCGTGCAGGACGAGAGCGAAACGCTGGTCAGCCTGCTCGCCGCCCCGAAGTCCGGCGAGCGCGTGCTCGACCTGTGCGCCGCGCCCGGCGGCAAGAGCACGCACCTGGCCGAGCTGATGGGCGACACCGGCGAGATCGTGGCGGTCGAGAAGATGGCGCCGCGGGCCCGCACCATGAGCAAGCAGATCCTGCGGCTGGGCCTCAAGTCGGTGAAGGTCGAGGTGGCCGACGGCACGTCGGCGAACCTGCTGCTGCTCGGCGCGGGCGGGATGTACGACCGCGCCGTCGTCGACGCGCCGTGCTCGGGCCTGGGTGTGCTCGCCCGGCGGGCCGATGCGCGCTGGCGCAAGCAGTCGTCGCTGTTCGAGGAGATGACCGAGACGCAGGCCGCCCTGCTGCGTGCGGCCGCCGAGGTGGTCAAGCCGGGCGGAGTCATCGTCTACAGCGTTTGCTCGTTCGAGCCGGAGGAGACTGACGAGATCATCGCCTCGTTCCTCGCCGGCAACCCCGAGTGGCGCAAGGACCACGCCGCCGCGTTCCTGCCCAAGGATACCGTGGAGGAGGGTGGCTCGATGCGTGTGTTGCCGCACGTGCACGGGATCGACGGGGCATTCGCCGCACGCCTCGTCCGTTCCTCGCGGCCGGACGGGGAGTGATCGCGTGAGCGGTCGTTTCGCTCGCTCCTTGCGTGCCCTTGTCGGCACGGTGATCGTGGCTGGTCTCGCCTTCATCACCGGCCTGCTGCTGTTCGATCGCGTCGTCATGCCGCGCTTCACGCGGCAGGCGGGCGACGTGATGGTGCCCGACCTGTCGAACCTGAACAAGCAGCAGGCCGAGTCGGTGCTGGGCCGCGGCGGACTGCAGCTCTCGGTCGCGGCCGAGCGCTTCGATGCCGCCGCGCCGCGCGGCTTCGTCATCGCGCAGGATCCCGAGCCCGGCCGCCCCGTGCGGGTGGGCCGTCGCGTGTCGGTGACGATTTCGCTGGGCGAGGAGTTCGCCAACGTGCCCGAGTTGTTCGGGGAATCGTTGCGCGGCGCGCGCCTGCTGCTCAATCGCGCGGGGTTGCGCGCCGGCGCGATCGGCCGCGTGATCACGTCCGAGACCGGGCCGGGCCTCATCGTCGCGGCCGAGCCGGCGTTCGGCGCGGTCGTCCCGCGCGGTACGGTCGTCAATCTGCTCGTTTGCGTGTCGAACGAACCCGAGGCGTTCGTCATGCCCGACCTGGTCGGCCGTGACGCACAGGCCGCGGAGCGCGACCTCGAGTCGCTCGGGTTTCGCGTCGACGTGGACGGGCCGGGCTCGAACTTCGCGCGCATCGAATCGCAGAACCCGTCGCCGGGCGCCCGCGTGCTGCGCGGCCAGACGATCGTCCTGACCGTCGCCGGCCGCCTTATCCAGTAGTTCGACCGATCCGGGGGCCGCGCATGCTCGTCTCGCCGTCGATCCTCTCTGCCGACTGGACCCGCCTCGACCACGCCGTGCGTCTCGCCGACGAGGGCGCCGACTGGTTGCATTGCGACGTGATGGACGGGCACTTCGTGCCCAACCTCACGTTCGGCCCGCCGATGGTCGCAGCACTCCATCGCATGACGAAGCTGCCGCTCGACGTTCACCTCATGATCGACGAGCCGCTGCGCTTCGCGCGTGCGTTCGCCGATGCCGGCGCGGCCCTGCTTACCGTGCACGCCGAGGCGCCGGGCGTGGCGGGTCCCGGCTGGCCCGCGCCCGTGCGCTCGCATGGCGAGGGCGGCGCGGGGGACGATGCGGCGGGATCACCCGCTGCAGCCGCCGCGCCGCTGGCCGGCGGTGCGCACCCGGTCGACCTGCGCACGCTGCGAGCGACTCTCGAGGCTCTACGCGCGCTCGGCGTGAAGCCGGGCCTCGCGCTCAGGCCCGACACCGGCATCGACGAGATCGAGTCCGTGCTCGACCTCGTCGACGTGCTGCTCGTCATGACCGTGTACCCGGGATTCAGCGGTCAGTCGTTCCTGCCCGCGCCGCTCGAGACCATCCGTCGCGCCGTCGGCGTGCGCCGCGCACGGGGGCTGTCGTTCCTGATCGAGGTCGATGGCGGCGTCGCGATCGAGGACACCGGCCCACGTGTCGCGGCCGCGGGCGCCGACGTCGTTGTCGCCGGGCACGGCGTCTACCGGCAGCCCGATCCGTTGGCGGCGATGCGCGCCCTGCGCGCGCTCGAGGCGGGGGGGTATGCGCCGGGCGGCGATGCCGACGGGGGAGACGCCGCATGAGCGCCGGGGCCGGATCCGCCGAGCACGACGCGGTCGAGCCCGGCCGCGTCCCGCCCACGCGGCCCGCGAACTTCGGCCCGCCCGACGCGCTGCGCACGATCGTCACACGCCCGCGCGCGACGGTGCGCTGGCTGCTCGATCATGGAGACGGCGGGTTGTGGGTCTACCTGCTCGTCGGGACGCTCGCATTCCTCACCGCGACGATCACGGCCGCGATGGAGTCGAGCGTCGGGTTGGACCACCTGTTCCTCCGGGCACCCGGACTCGTCTTTCGCGTGGTGCCCGTCTGCGCGCTCCTCCTCCTGATCCTTCTGGGTGGCATGATGCTCGCCGGCCGGATCCTGGGTGGGGCGGCGCGGGGGAAAGACTCGATCCTCGCAATCGCCTGGGGCCTCATCCCGCTCGTCGCGGTTCTCCCGTTCGCGATCGCGCGTGCGCTCTTCGAATCCTCGCTACCGGGCCCGCTCGCCTCGGCCCTGGACTGCGTTGCATTCGCGGCATCGCTGGCTGCGGCGGGCTTGACCGTTTCCACCTTCGCCGAAGGCGAGCGCTTCTCCTGGAGGCGAAGCGTCGTCGCCCTCATGCTCGGGGTCACGATCGCCTGCGCTGTCCACCTGGTGACCAGGCTGCCCTTCGCGTACTTTCAATACCTCATCAGCGGCCGCGTGGGCTGAGTCGCGACGTGACTGCATCGCCACTCGCCCGCCTCGAATCCCGCGTCGTTGCCTGCCGCGCCTGCCCGCGCCTGGTCGAATGGCGCGAGGAGACCGCGCGCACGAAGCGCCGCGCCTATCGCGACGAGACCTACTGGGGGAAGCCCGTCCCCGCGTTCGGCGATGCCGACGCGCGGCTCGTGATCGTCGGGCTGGCGCCCGCGGCGCACGGTGGTAACCGCACGGGGCGCATGTTCACCGGCGACTCCTCGGGCGACTGGCTGTACGACGCGATCCATGCGCACGGCTTCGCCAGCCAGGCGTCCTCGACCAGTCAAGACGACGGCCTCAGTCTCACAGACACATTCATCACGGCCGCCGCCCGCTGCGCGCCGCCCGACAACAGGCCGACGCCCGAGGAATTCGCGGCCTGCCGTCCGTTCCTCGTCGGCGAACTCGGGCTGCTGAGCGAAGCGCGTGTCGTCGTCGCTCTCGGCGCGCTGGCGTGGGAGCACGCGTTCCGCGCGTACGAGGAGCGCGGCGGACACGTGAAATCGCCGCGCCCGAAGCATGGGCACGGCGTCGAGGTCGCTCTGGATGGAATCGCCGGGGACACCTTTGCAGCCGGGCAGGTGATCACAGTGCTCGGCTCCTACCACCCGAGCCGGCAGAACACGCAGACCGGCCGCCTGACGCGGCCGATGCTCTACGCCGTCTTCGCCCGCGCGCGCGACCTGCTGCCCGATTCGTCGGCCCGCGCGGCGGCCATGAAGGCGCGCACGCGCTCGACGTCGACCGGCTGATCGAGCTTTCCGTCGCGCTTGAACCACGTGCCGACGATCGCGCCCTGCGCCACGTCGAGCGTGGCGCGGATGGTCGCGTCATTCACGCCGGAGCCCACCAGCACCGGTGCCTCGGGCACCGCGCGCCGCACCGCGGCGACGTCGCCCAGCGCGGCGGCCTTGCCCGTGCCGGCTCCGGTGACGATGAGCGCGTCGGCGAGCCCACGGCGAAACGTGTCCTCGGCCATCTGCGGCAAGAGCGTCTCGCGATCGCCGGCCAGCGGCTGCGCGTGCTTGACCAGGACGTCGGCGAGGATCGCGATGCGCGTCGCGCCCAGGCGACGGCGCTCGGCCAGCGTCTCGGCGGCGCGGCCGGTGAGCACGCCCTGGTCGGTAAGCATCGCGCCGGCGTGCACGTTGACGCGGATGAAGTCGCAGTCGGCCGCCGCTGCGATCGACAGCGCAGCCAGCGCGTCGTTGCGCAGCACGTTGACGCCCAGCGGCACCTTGACCACGCGCCGTAGCTCGCGCGCGATCGCGGCCATTGCGGCAACGGTCGCCGCCGGCACATGGTCGCCGTGGAACGGCGCGTCGCCGAAGTTCTCGACGATGATCGCGTCGATTCCTCCGGCTTCCAGGGCCTTCGCGTCGAACAGTGCACCCTCGAGCGCGGCGCGCATCGCATCGGCGGCGCATTCGGAAGCGCGGGCGGAACCGGGCAGGGGCGGCAGGTGGACGACGCCGATCAGCGGACGGCGCTTCCAGTCGAGTGCGGACGACGACGGCATGATCTCTTCCTCCGGAGTGTGTTCTGCCGCGGTCTCAGCGGGCTCGAATGTGGTAGACGACGGCGTCCGGGGTTCGCAATCCCGTGTAGCGTGTCGGAATCGAGCGGACCTCGCGCTTCCGTCCCATGTGAATCCCCCGCGCGACCGCCCGGACCGCGGGGTGGGTCGGAACGACGAGCCAGATCCAACCCCGCGGAAAGTCCACCGTCTCCACGCTTTTCTTCAGGATCGTGTGGACGCGCCAGTACGCGCGGGAAGAGCCGATCGTCTCGACCAGGGGAGTCGCGATGAGCAGGCGCCAGTCGTCGTACTCCTCCGCGTGGTACCAGAAAGCTGCACGATAAGGAAAGCCGGCCTCGCCGAGGACGTCGACGACCCTCGAGCCCATGCGGAGATCTTCCTCTGCCAGTGTTTCCGCACCCATGGCAGGACTCCCTCCTTTCCGACCAGCGCCTGAATCAGGTCTCTCGCCGCGGTCCGATCCATTCCCTCCTGGTAGCGGGAGTCGACCGACCACTTGAGCACGGTTCGCCAGCGAGTCTCGCGGAGGCGCTCGGGCATCGCCGGCAGGCCCGCGGCGATCAACAGGCTCTCCAGATCATGGACGTGGATTCGCGCCGCGACCCGGGGTGACAGTGGGAAGTCGTGACGCCGTGTCCGCCCGGCGATCTTCGCCTTCAGCGCACACTCCAGCGCATACCCCGCCAGGTAGTACGCCCCCGACCACTGCCCGGACTGGAACAGCAACTTGGACTCACGCAGGCGTTGCCGCGAGAGTCGCTGCAGGGCTCGTCGATTGAGCTCCATCGTGATCGACGTTTCCGCGCGGGCGGATCCTCGGGGGCAGCGTCGTTCGGCGCAGTCTACCACGCCCGCCGCCGCGCCCCTCCGGGGCGGATGCCGCCTTGTCCGGACCCGCCCCCCGTGATAGTCTGCGCACCGTCCGTCCGGTCGCCGTCCGGAGCCCTTCGCGGCCCCGGTCGGCGTTCGTTTCTGCGCCCCGAAACCGTCTGGTCCGTCGTTTCCGCGAAAGGCCGTCCCCGCCGTGTTCGATTCGCTCACCCGCCGCCTCGAAGGCGTCTTCCAGAAGCTCCGCGGGCAGGGAAAGCTCACTCCCGAGAACGTCAAGGAAGGGCTGCGCGAGATTCGTCGCGCGCTGCTCGAAGCCGACGTGCACGTCTCGGTGGCGAAGGACTTCCTGGCGAAGGTCGAGGCGCGGGCGATCGGGCGCGAGGTCCTCGAAGGCGTCGATCCGGCGGCCATGCTGGCCCGGGTCGTCTACGAGGAACTGGTCGCCATTCTCGGCACCACCGCAACGCCGATCGCGCTGTCGCCGAAGACGCCGACCGTCGTCCTGCTCGTCGGCCTCCAGGGTTCGGGCAAGACCACGTTCGCCGCGAAACTCGCCCGCTGGTTCAAGGACAAGGGCAAGCGCGCGCTTCTGGCCAGTGCCGACATTCACCGCCCGGCCGCCCTCGAGCAGCTGCGCGTCCTCGCCGAAGGCAACGGACTCTCGTTCCGGCCGTCCGACATCGCCCAGCAGCCCGCGGACATCGCCAGGGGCGCGTTGCGCGAGGCGATCGACCGCGGCTTCGACGTCCTGATCTTCGACACGGCCGGCCGCCTGACCATCGACGAAGCGATGATGGACGAGGCGAAGGCCGTGAAGGCCGCGCTCAAGCCGCACCAGGTCGTGCTCGTCGTCGACGGCATGACGGGGCAGGACGCGGTCAAGACCGGCGAGGCGTTCCACGCGCAACTCGGCGTCGACGGCGTCGTGCTGACCAAGATGGACGGGGACGCCCGCGGCGGCGCGGCGCTGTCGCTGCGCCATGTCACCGGGCGGCCGATCGTGTTCCTGTCGACCGGCGAGAAGGTCGACGCGCTCGAGGCCTTCCATCCCGACCGCCTGGCGTCGCGCCTGCTCGGCATGGGAGACGTGCTCACCCTGGTCGAGAAGGCGCAGGAGAAGGTCGACCTCGAGCGCGCGATGGAGCTCGAGAACAAGCTCATGAGGAGCGACCTCACGCTCGAGGACTTCCTCGGCCAGATGCGCGAAATGAAGAAGTTGGGCTCGCTCGCCGAGATCCTCAAGCTGCTGCCCGGCGGGCACAAGGTCGACCACAAGATGTCCGAGGAAGGCGAGCGTGAGCTCAAGCGCGTCGAGGCGATCATCCTCGCCATGACGCCGCACGAGCGCACGAAACCGCAGGTCCTCGACGCGTCCCGCAAGCGTCGCATCGCGGCGGGAAGCGGCACGCAGGTGCAGAACGTGAACAAACTGCTGCGCGACTTCGATCAGGTCCGCACCCTTGCGAAGCGGATGAAAGGCCCGAAGAAGAAGCTGCCTTTCGCTCCGCCCGGAATGCGCGGCATGGGGGGGTTCCGCTTCGGCGGCTGAGCCGCACGCGAACCCCTATCGTTGCGGGCCGTGTCGCGCCCGCGTTTCCCTGGAGGCAACACCGTCATGGCCGTCGTCATTCGTCTGCGCCGCATGGGCGCCAAGAAGGACCCCAAGTTCCGCATCGTCGTCGCCGAGTCGAAGTCGCCCCGTGACGGGCGCTGCGTCGACGAGATCGGTCACTACAATCCGCAGCCCAAGGAAGCCGAGCTGAAGGTCGACGTCGAGCGCGCCGCGTACTGGCTGTCGGTCGGCGCGACGCCCTCGGACCAGGTGAAGTCGCTGTTCAGGAAGGCCGGCGTCAAGCTGCCTGTCCGCGCCACCGCCAAGAAGGTGAAGAAGGCGGCTCCTGCGGTGGACGCGAAGAAGG
>JANOEH010000105.1:0-14023 GCA_031413115.1 Candidatus Eiseniibacteriota bacterium
GCGGCGAGCAGCGCGCCGCGCACCCGCTCGGCGAAGGCGCGGACCGCAGCCTGTTCCTCCGCCTTCTTGTAGCTGGGCACGACCACCGCCTGCACCGGGGCGACCCGCGGCGGCAGGCGGAGGCCCTGGTCGTCGCCATGGCTCATGATGATGGCGCCGATGAGCCGCGTGCTCACACCCCACGACGTCTGGTGGACGTGACGGCGCTCGCCGTCCTGGTCCTGGAACGTGATGTCGTAGACCTTCGCGAAGTGCTGCCCGAGGTTGTGTGACGTGCCGGCCTGCAGCGCCTTGCCGTCGCGCATGAGCGCCTCGATCGAGTAGGTCATGTCGGCCCCGGGAAACTTCTCGCTCGCGGTCTTCGCGCCCTTGTGCACGGGCATTGCGAGATCCTCCTCGGCGAACGCGCGATAGACCTCGAGCATCTTGAGCGTTTCTTCCTGCGCCTCCTCGGACGTGCGGTGGGCGGTGTGCCCCTCCTGCCAGAGGAACTCGGCGGTGCGCAGGAACGGACGCGTCACCTTCTCCCAGCGCATGACGTTGGCCCACTGGTTGATGAGCACGGGCAGGTCGCGCCAACTGTCGATCCACTTCGCGTACATCTTGCCGATGATCGCCTCGGACGTCGGGCGGATCGCGAGGCGCTCCTCGAGCACGTCGTCGCCGCCCTGCGTCACCCACGCCACCTGGGGTGCGAAGCCCTCGATGTGATCGGCCTCCATGCGCAGGAAGCTCTCGGGGATGAGCAGCGGGAAGTATGCGTTCTCGTGGCCGGTCGCCTTGATGCGGGCGTCGAGCAGCCGCTGCATATGCTCCCAGATCGCGTAGCCGTACGGACGGAACACGATGCAGCCGCGCACCGGGGCATAGTCGGCCAGCTGCGCCTTCTGGATGACGTCCAGGTACCAGCGGGAGAAATCGTCGGTGACGTCGCCCAGCTCTTCGACGGTCTTCTGTGTCTCTTCGGCCATGGGGACTCCGGTTGGGGCGCGGCGCGAACTTCCTCGCGCGGCATCGTAGCAGGTCCGCGCAGGCAGCCCAAGCGAACGGGGCGGCGGGCCGCCATGGCCCCCCGCCCCGCTGTCGTGTCACTCGGGCGCGGTCAGCGCAGGACGATCAGCTTCGCCACGGCGCGTTCGTCCTCCTGCTCCGCGATCGCGAAGTAGGTGCCCGGCTCGAGCGTCGCCGGCACTGCGACCGTGTGCCACCCCGCGCTGCGCACGCCGTCGTCGAGGACCGCCACGCGCCGTCCATTTGCCGCCACCAGGCGCACGCGGACGCGGCCTTCGACCGGTACGCTGAAGCGCAGGATGCCGCCGCGCGACATCGGATTGGGTGCGACGAGGAGGAGGTGACGTGGATCGACTGTGCCGGCCACGGGAGTTCCGCTCTCGTTCATGGTCGCGTCCGTGGCGCCGGAGGCACGTGCATCCGCCCCCCCGTCGGCGATCGAACCGCCTGCGGCGGATATCGCGGCAAAGATGTCCGCTGCGATCGGCAGGGATGCGCTGGCGAGCAGGCTCACGCCGTCGCGCTCGAAGCGGGCATACAGCACGGGAGCTTCGGCACCGGCCAGGATCCGGCGGACCGCCCCTCCGGGAATGAACCAGCGGACGGTCGCACCGTCGACCTGGGCGCCGCCGAATGCGCTCGCCTGCTGCATCGCCTCATCGTCGTCGGTGGACGCGACGGGATCCGCCGCAATGCGGGCGAATGCGTCGCCGCCGAGGTCGGGCACGTCGCCGGTGACCAGTCCGAGCATCTCGTCGCCGTCCTGCGTCACCTCGAACCAGCCGCCGTCGACGGTGACATCGGCGCCGGGTGCGGCCGGGGCGAAGACCGCGAGCGCCGGCCGGTCGTGCGTGACGATCACGGTCGCGCAGCCGGTGCCGACGTTGCCCGAAGCGTCCTCGGCCGCGTAGCACACGGTATAGACGCGGCCGTTCTCCGGGCCCTGCCGCTCCGAGCGCAGCCGGAAGTCGAAGTCGGGAAGGCCGGCCTGAGCCTCCTGGATGTCGAGCGGCAGGTCGCCGTCGCCCAGTCCGTTGTCGGGCTCGTCGCTCACGATCGACAGCAGGCGCACCGCCGGCGCCGCGTCGCAAGCGTCCGCCACCAGCACCGTGGCGTGGATCGGCGCGAGCTTGTGGTTGGGCGGCCACAGGGCAGCGGGATCAAGCGTCACCGTGACGGTCGGCGGCGTGGTGTCCTCGACAGAGACGATCACCTCGTCGCTGTCGTCCACGATCCCGTCGGAGACGACCAGTGTCACCGTCGTCGCGCCGAGCGGGAACGAGCCGGTGGGCGTGGCGCTCGTGGGATCAACGAACGTGATCCCCGGGGCCGACCACGCGAAGGTGAGCGGATCGCCGTCGGGATCGCTCGAACGCAAACCGTTGAGGGTGACGGGCGTGTCCCCGCTCTCGCTGCACTCGACGGTCGTGTCGGGTCCGGCGTCGGCGACGGGCGGCTCGTTGAGTTGCGAGGCCAGAGCGGCGAACGCGTCGAGGCGGCCCGCGCCGCTCGCCGCATCGAAGCCGGCCGGACCGATGTCGACCGCGTTCGTCGAGAGCACGTTGCGCACGTCGGCCGACGTCAGCGCCGGCAGCACGCCGCGCAGCAGTGCGGCGATGCCGGCGCCGTGCGGCGACGCGGCCGAGGTGCCGAAGAACGGCGAGGCGAAGCCGCCTGCGCCGGTGACCGTCACGCCGTCGACCGCGCAGGCGTCGGGCTTGTTGCGCGCCACGCGCAGCGGGAAGAACGATTCGGCCGGTCCGCGCGAGGAGAAGCCCTCCACGGCGTCATTGCCCGGCTCGGCCTGGTCGATCGCGCCGAGCGCGTAGACCAGCGGGTGCGTGGCATGCGGATTGATGCTGCCCGCCGAGTTGACATACTCGAGGAACGTCGGACCGTTGGCTGCGACCTTGAGCGTGATGCCCGTCGGCGCCGGCAGTGCACCAGCGTAGTCGACGACGATGCGCGCCGGCACGTTGTCCGGCCCGTTGTAGGTGAAGTCGATCAGCTCGAGCGGGTCGCCGGTGCCAGCCTGCGCGTTCATGCTGAGGGCGAGGATGTTCGCGAACGTGGGATCGACCAGGTACAGGTCGAAGTCGCGCTCGGCATCCCCGAACAACTCGTTCCACTGCAGGACGATGGTGTGGCGCACGCCGGTGCCGTTCGGGTTGCGCAGACGGATGTCGGCCGTGACGTCCCCGTTGCCGAAGTCGTGCGGCCGCGAGGCGCCGAGGGTGCCGAGGTTGCGCGCGCCGCCGTCGCGGAACGCCTGCGGAATGTGGCGCTGGGCGCGGTTGCCCGCGGAGGTGAAGTAGACGACATCGCTGCCGGTGACGAGCGTCGCGGCGTTGAGTGCGACCGGCCCGTCCTCGAAGTAGGGCTCGCGCGGGAGCCAGATGTCGTCGGAGAGGATGCGGGCGCCCGCAGTTCCGGCGAGCCAGTTCTGCGCGGTGATCATGCCGGCCGAACCCGAGCCTGCGCCGTGGAAGGCGAGCCCCGCGCCCGGCGCCAGGTCGTGCACGATCTCAAGCATCGCCGTGCCTTCGTCACCGCTGCCGGCGACGCCCACGTTGACCGCGGGGGGCAGGTCGGCCGAGGCTTGCGCGGCGGCGAGGTTCGACACGCCGTCGCTGATCACGCCGACGATCGCACCGGCCCCGTTCACGGCGAAGGCGCTGCGCGCGAGATCGGCACGGTGGACGGCGTCGCCCTCGCTCAGGCGCAGGCCGATCTCCGTGATCGGGAGGCCGGGCGTCGCGACGAGGCGCACCCACGGCAGCGCGGCAACGTCGTCGACCTTGTCCGCGGCGATCCACGCCTCGAGAAACCCGTACCCGCTGGCGACCGCCACGGGCTCCACGCCGAGAAGCGCGAGTTCGCCGACGCGCGCGTCGGCGTTCGTCCCGGCAATGCGCAGCAGGAGGCGCCCGCGATCGTCGACCGGGATGAGCGGCGTGTCGAAGGTGGCAAGGAGGTCAGAGCGAAGCGAACCGCGGCGCGGATCGGTTGCGGCGAGCAGAAGCGCGATTCGGTCCTGGACGGCGGACTCGACCTTGGCCAGCGGCGATCCTGCCGGCAACGCGCGCTTGGCCAGCCGCATCGCCTCGATCTCGCCGGCGTTGCGGGGCAGCAAGTCGTCGTCGATGAGCGCCAGCACGCGCGGGACGGAAGTCCATGCCGCCTGCACCGGGGCGGAGGGGAACAAGGCAAGGACGAGCATCGCCAAAGGGGCGACGGCTGCCACGTGGACGGAACCCTGGCGGCGGGCGGAAACCATGGGCCACCTCCGAAAGACGGAACGAGGGGGGAAGCACGGGGCGATGAGGATGCCTGGACGATTTCGAATCCCGCGAACCCGGTGGCCGCGGGGCGCACGAATCTTGCCGATTGCGGGCGCCTGCGTCAATGCCCGTCGCGGGCCGCCTCTCCGGGCGAGGGGTACGGGGCGACCGCAGGGAGGCTCGCCAGTGCGGCCTCGACCTCGCTGACGGCGATCCCCTGGGCGCAGGCGTGGTGTCCAAGGGGGCACCTGTCGCAGCCATGGAGGGTACAGGGCTGACAGGCGAGATCCCGGCACAGCACGACGCTCTCACCCGCCGGGGCGAACCCAAGGGCGGGATGGGTCGAGGCGAAGAGCGCGACGGCGGGCCGCCCCATGGCCATCGCGAGGTGGAGCAGGCCCGAGTCGTTGGCGAGGATGCCCCGCGTCTGCCCCAGGGCAGCGGCGACCGCCGGGAGCCCGCCGCGGAACCAGCGGACTCCAGGGTCGGACGGCTCGGCCAGCGCTCCGGCCGCGGCGTGATCGAGCGGGTCGCCGATCAGGAGGACGCGTTCCCCGCTCACCCGCCGAGCGGCGACGACGTCGGCGAAGCGTTCGAGCGGCCAGCGTTTCGTGGCCCAGCGCGCCCCCGGGGCGATCGCCACCGTCGATTCCGCCGGGGCGACTGCATCCCAGGCGGCGAAGAAGCTCGCGGCCTCATGTACCGCCGCCGGGGGGGGGCGGAACACGGGCGGGCGGGCGCTCGCGGGATCGACGCCCAGCGGGGCCAGCGCGTCGACGTAGCGCTGCCAGGCCGGGCGGAGCGGCAGCGGGTTCGTCCACCGCAGGGACACCCAGCGCCGTCGGGCGAGGCGCTCGGCGCGCCACGCGAAGCGCTGCGGCACGCCGAACGTGGCGACGAGACTGCGGGGACTGGACTGCCAGTCGACCGCGGCGGCAAAGCGGGCGGCGGTTACCTGCCGTCCGAGCGCGAACATCCCGCCGATCCCGCGCTGCGACCCGGGCTCGAGCGCCCACACGCGATCGACGCCCTCCTGCCCCTCGACCAGCGGGGCGTATTCACGCTTCACCAGGAACGTGGTGCGCACGTCGGGTCGCGCCTGCTTGAGCGCGGCGGTGGCGCCCAGCGTCAGCACCACGTCGCCCAGCGCGCCAAGGCGGACGAGCAGGACCTCCACGGCTCAGCCGCCCTGGAACTGCAGCGCGTGCAGGCGGCCGTAGAGCCCGCCCCGAGCGAGCAATTCCTCGTGCCGTCCCTCGTCGACGATCCGGCCGCGCTCGAGCACCAGGATCCGGTCGGCGCGCTGTACGGTCGACAGCCGGTGCGCGATGACGACTGCGGTGCGCCCGGCACGCAAGCGCTCGAACGCCTCCTGGACCAGGGCCTCGCTCTCGCTGTCGAGTGCCGACGTCGCCTCGTCGAGGATGAGGACCTGCGGATCGCGAAACACGGCGCGGGCCAACGCGAGGCGCTGCCGCTCGCCGCCTGACAGCGTGACGCCGCGCTCCCCGATCACCGTGTCATAGCCCTGCGCCAGGCGGGCGATGAAGGAGTGCGCGTTCGCCGCCTTCGCCGCCGCCTCGACCGCACCCTGGTCGGCATCGGCCCGTCCGTAGGCGATGTTGCGCGCGATCGTGTCGCGGAAAAGAATCGTCTCCTGCGGGACCACGCCGTAGAGCTCGCGCACCGACTGCAGAGTGAGGTCGCGCAGGTCCGTCCCGTCGAGCGAGAGGCGCCCGCCGGTCGGGTCGTGGAAGCGCGCCAGGAGATCGACCAGGGTCGACTTGCCGGCGCCGCTGGGGCCGACCAGCGCGACCGTCTCGCCGCGGCGGAGGACGAGATTGACGTCGTGAAGCACGTCGGGCCCGGCGCCGTAGCGAAAGGTCACGCCCTCGAAGCGCACCGCGTCGCGCAATGCGCCGACGGGCCGCGCGCCGGGGCGATCGGCGATCTCGGCCGGCGTATCGAGCAGCTGGAACACGCGCGTCGCGGCGGCGAGGCCCTCTTGCACGATCGAGTTCACGTTCGACAGCCGCTTGAGCGGCGACATCATCGACAGCAGCGCGACGACGAAGAGGAAGAAGTTGTGGGGCTCGAGAGTCCGGGCGATGAAGATCTGGCGGCCACCGACGTAGAGCACGAGCGCCGAGACGAGGACCATCAGCGTCTCGGTGAGCGGGGCACCCGCCTCGGCCACGCGGCGCAGGCGCAGGTAGGAGCGGTAGAACGCGTCGTTCTCGCGGGCGAAGCGCTCGTTCTCGAACTCCTCGGCGGCGAACGACTTGACGACCCGGATGTTGGCCAACGTCTCGTGCAGGACGCCCTGCAGCTCGGCGAGGCGGCCCTGCATGGCCTCGGAGCGGCGGCGCATGCGCCGCCCGATCCAGACGATCAGGCCGACCGCGGGCGGCAGCACGAGGATCGCGATGAGCGCCAGCTTCCACGACGCCCAGAACACCCAGAACCGCGCCGCCAGCAGGACGAGCGACTCCTTGACCACGTTCGAGATCCCGGCCGCCAGCGCGCTGCGCACGTACTGCACGTCGTTGACGATGCGCGAGGCGAGGATGCCGGTGCGCTCGCCGTGGAAAAACGACAGCGACAGCGTGTGGACGTGCGCGTAGAGGCGGTTGCGCAGATCGCGCACGACGCCCTGCTCGATCGCGGTCATGAGGAACGTCTGCAGGTAGTCGAACAGGTTCTTGAGCAGGAAGGCAAACACGATGAGCAGGCACAACCGGCCCAGTGCCTCGACTGGCGGCCGGTTGAACAGGAAGCCCTCGAGCGGCCCGCGCAGGAAGGCAGGCCAGCGGTCGAGGTTGCCCCACCCGCCCCCGCCGACGGCACCCGGGATTCCGCCGGCGATCGCGGGCGCGGCTCCCCTGTCCGCGCCGCCGGGCAGGTTCGTGGGCGCGCCGGCGGTGACCTGCGCGTCGGGCGTGGCGAACAGGATCTGCAGGAACGGCGAGAACAGGCCGAGCGCGAGCCCCGAGGAGGCGGCGAACAGCGCCATGCAGAGGAGAGCCGCGCCGAGGCGCGGCGCGTAAGGGCGCAGGTACGATAGCAGGCGTCGCGTCGTGCTCACGCGCGTTCCTGTGCGTCGAGGACGGCGATCGCGGTCATGGTGACCACGTCGTCGACGTCGAATCCGGTCTGCAGCACGTGCACGGGCCGGCGCATGCCGGCGAGGATGGGCCCCACGGCCTCGGCCCCGCTGAGGCCGGTCAGCAACTGGTAGGCGATGTTGCCCGACTGCAGGTCCGGGAAGACGAGCACGTTGGCGCGCCCGCGCAGGTTCGACCACGGAAACGCTTCGGCGCGGAACTCGGGATCGAGCGCGGCCTGGGCCTGCATCTCGCCGTCGACCATGAGTGATGGCTCGAGGCGGTGCAGGATCTCGACCGCCTGCGCCACCTTGCGCGAATGCGGGTGGTCGACCGAGCCGAAGTTGGAGAACGACAGCAGCGCGACTCGCGGCTCGACCTCGAAGCGCCGCGCTACCTGCGCGGTCAGGCGCGCGATCTCGACCAGCGCCTCGGCGTCCGGCTCGATGTTCACGGTGGTGTCGGCGAGAAACAGGAGCTCGCTCTCGAACATGAGCACGTAGATGCCGCAAGCGTGGGTGACCCCCTCGCGCGTGCGCACCAGCGACAGCGCAGGGCGCAGCGTCTCTGGATAGTGGCGGTCGATGCCACCGACGAAGCCGTCGACGTCGCCGCCCTCGACCATGAGGAGGCCGAAGGTCGTCGGGTCCTCCAGCATGGCCAGTCCCTCGACAGCGGCGACGCCGCGGCGGCCGCGCAGCGCCAGCAAACGCGCCAGGTAGCCGTCCTGCGCCGACGCGTCGGTCGGATCGACGATCTCGATGTCGGGGATGGAGAGCCCCAGGTCGCCGATCTTGAGACGGATCAGCGCCGGGTCACCGAGCAGCACGGGCCGGGCGATCCGTTCCTCGTGGATGATGTGGCAGGCGCGGAGGATCTTGTCGTGCCCGCCCTCGGGGAAGACGATGCGCTTGAGCGTGCGCGAGGCGCGCAGGCGCACGCGGCGCTTGAACTGGCGCTCGAAGCCGAGCAGTCGTTCGAGGCGATGGCGATACTCTTCGGGATCGAGGCGCCGCCGCGCCACTCCGGCCTCGGCCGCGGCCTCGGCGACGGCGGGCGCGACCCACAGGAGCGCACGCGGATCGAACGGCTTGGGAATGATGTACTCGGGACCAAAGCGCAGCGCGTCGACGTCGTAGGCGCGGGCCACCTCTTCGGGCACGTCCTGCTTCGCGAGGTCGGCAAGCGCGCGCACCGCAGCCTTCACCATGAGCGGATGAATCGTGGTCGCCCGGGCGTCGAGCGCGCCGCGGAAGATGAACGGGAAGCCGAGGACGTTGTTGACCTGGTTGGGGAAGTCGCTGCGCCCGGTGGCGACGATCGCGTCGGGACGCGCAGCGACGGCGTCGGCGTAAGGGATCTCGGGGTCCGGGTTCGCCATGGCGAAGACGATTGGCCGCGAGGCCATCCTGTGCAGCATGGCGGGCGTCAGCGCGCCGGCGACGCTGACTCCGACGAACACGTCGGCCCCGTCGAGCGCGTCGGCCAGCGTTCGCGCCGACGAGGCGCGGGCGAACGGCCGCTTCCACTCGTTGAAGTCTTCGCGGCCCTCGTGGAGGACACCGCGGCTGTCGCACAACAGGAGATTTCCAGGCCGCACACCGAGCTCGAGGAAGAGCGTGGCGCAGCCGATGCCGGCCGCGCCCGCGCCCGAGAACACGACCTTGACCTGGTCGATCGTCTTCTCGACGAGGTCGAGGGCGTTGAGGAACGCGGCGGCGCTGATGATCGCGGTGCCGTGCTGGTCGTCGTGGAACACGGGGATCGACATGCGCTGCTTGAGTTCGCGCTCGATGTAGAAGCAGTCGGGCCCGCGCAGGTCCTCGAGGTTGATGCCGCCGAACGTGGGCTCGAGCGCGGCCACGATCCGCACGAACTCCTCGGGATCGGTGGCGTTGATCTCGATGTCGAACACGTCGATGTCGGCGAACTTCTTGAACAGGACGGCCTTTCCCTCCATGACCGGCTTGCCAGCCAGCGCTCCGATGTTGCCCAGCCCCAGTACCGCGGTGCCGTTGGTGACCACGCCGACGAGGTTGCCCTTGGCCGTGTAGTCGTAGGCCTTCTCGGGATCGCGCGCGATCTCGCGGCAGGGCTGGGCGACGCCGGGCGTGTAGGCGAGCGACAGGTCGTGCTGGGTCGAGACTGGCTTCGTCGGGATGACCGCAATCTTTCCGGGGCGACCGGAGGAGTGATACTCGAGGGGATCGAACGAGTGGTGCATTCCGTCCTTTCGGGGTCAGGCCAGGGGGCGCGGGCGGGCGGGCGGCTCGAGTTCGACCTGGAGATCGATCCCGCCGCCGAAGTCGGCGAGCGTGTCGTCGGGCTGGCGACCGAGCAGGCCGTCCGCGACGAGGTGAAAGACAATCGTTCCGAAGTCCTCGCTGCGGGTCACGCCCCATTCATGGAACACGGCCCAGGCGAGCTCGCCATAGTCCTGGCGCGCCAGGTCGATGAGGCCGCGCAGGAGTTCCTGTCCGCTGACGTGGCGTCGCTGGCCGACCACGCGCTGCGTCGTGTGCTCGAGGCCGCGCATGACGAACTCGTAGGCTTCGCGGCGGAAGCGCGGGTCCTTCTCGCGAATGGCGTGCACTCGTTCCCAGAAGTCGAAGACGGCGGGTTCCATGCGCGCAGGATAGCAGCGATCCTATCGGCTCGGCGAGGGGGCGTCGTTGCGCCGCCGCCGGAGCACCGTGTCGCGGCGCAGTGCGGCCGAGCGCCGTGGGTGATCGAGGTTGAAGTGGAGGCCGCGGCTTTCAAGGCGCCGGCGCGCAGAGCGCACGACCAGCGCGGCGACCAGCGCCAGGTTCCGCACTTCGACCAGGTCGGCGTCGAGGACGTGGCGCTCGAAGTCGTGCTCGATCTCGGCGCGGATGTGTACCAGCCCGCGGCGCGCCTTCTCCAGCCGCTCGTCGGTGCGGACGATGCCGACGTAATTCCACATCAGGCGGCGGACAGCGTCCCAGTTGTGCGTCTTCCCCACGCCCTCGCGCGGCCGGCGCGTGCCGCGCGCATCCCAGCCGCGCACGGACGGCAGGCGGCCGCCGGCAGCGGCGCGCTGGACGCACTGTTCGGCGGCGCGGCGGGCAACGACGACGGCCTCGAGCAGGGAATTGCTGGCGAGGCGATTGGCGCCGTGGAGCCCGGTGCACGCCACCTCGCCGACCGCGTACAGCCGGTCGAGCGCGGTGCGGCCGTCAAGATCGGCGAGCACGCCCCCGCACTGGTAGTGCGCGGCGGGGACGACCGGGATCGGCTCCTTCGCCGGATCGAAGCCGAGCTCGCGGCAGCGCGAGACGATGTTGGGAAACCGGCGATGCAGGCGGGCCGCGCCGATGGGGCGGCAATCGAGCAGCACCGAGTCATCGCCGTTCCGCTTCATCGTCGCGTCGATGGCCCTGGCCACGATGTCGCGCGGAGCGAGGTCGGCCTGCGGATGCACGCGCTCCATGAAGCGCGTCCCGTCGAGGGCGCGCAGCACGGCGCCCTCACCGCGCACGGCTTCGGAGATGAGGAACGACTTGGCCCGCGGGTGGTACAGGCACGTCGGGTGAAACTGGACGAACTCGAGGTTGGCGACCGGAGCCCCCGCCCGCCACGCCATGGCGACGCCGTCGCCGGTCGCGATGTCGGGGTTTGACGTGTAGAGATACACCTTGCCCGAGCCGCCGGTGGCGAGAACGGTGGCGCGGGCGCGGAACGGCTGGATCCGGCCGTTCGTGCGATCGAGCACGTAGGCGCCCCACACCGCGTCCCTCCGGCGTGCCCCCGCCGGCCGCGCGGCCCTCCTGGCGCGAGCGCGGCGCCAGGTGCGACTCGAGGAGCAGGTCGACCGCGAGGTGGTTCTCGAGCAGCGTCACGTTCGGGTTGCGCGCGGCGGCGGCGAGCAGCGCGCGCTCGATCTCGCGCCCGGTCAGGTCGCCGGCGTGGACGATGCGCCGCGCCGAGTGCCCGCCCTCGCGCCCCAGTTCGAAGTCGGCGCCCTCGCGGGTGAAGCGCGCGCCCAGTGCGGCCAGCTCGCGGACCGCTTCCGGTCCGCCCCGCACGACGTCGCGCACTACGTCCGGATGGCACAGGCCTGCGCCGGCGACCATGGTGTCGCGGACGTGCAGCGCGAACGAGTCGGTGTCCGACAGCACGGCGGCGATGCCGCCCTGCGCGTAGTTCGTGTTCGATTCGTGATCCTGGCGCTTGGTCACGATCGTCACCCGTGCGCGCTCGGCCACCGACAAGGCGAGGAACAGCCCGCCGATGCCGCTGCCCAGCACCAGCACGTCGGCGTCGCGCCCCTCCCCTGCGGTTTTCGTCACCCCGTCCTCCCTTCGGCGGCACGATCGATCGCCTGCTCCACTGCCGTCGCGTCGCCCAGCCACGCGAAGATGATATCGACGACGTGCGTCGCCGCGCGCGCCGACGGCGAGAGGCGGGCCGCATCCTTGCCCGAGACCACGAGCCACGCCCCCGCTCGCTCCGCGGCGTGGCGTGCGGCGGCCCACTCCGCGGACGTGAAGCGATGATGATCGGCGTAGGCCCGTTCGTCGACCACTTCGACGCCGAGTGCGCGCACACTGTGCGCCAGGTCTCGCGGCCGAGCGAGCCCGCTGACGCAGACCGCGCGCTGGCCCGCGGGGACCACGACCGGCGCGCCCGTGCCGCCGGCGCGAAATCCGTCGGGCACCAGACTGGCCGCGGCCAGCGGCACGCCGGGGGCGAGCACGGCGATGGCGGCGCGCGTCTGCTTCAGCCGCGCGGCATCCACGCGGTCGGCGCGCGTCAGCACGATCGCGCCGGCTCGGGCCAGCGTGGTCGGCGCCTCGCGCAGTGGCCCGTACGGCAGCAGGTGTCCGTTGCCCAGCGGGCGACACGCATCGAGCAGAACGAGGTCGAGGTCGCGCTCGAGCGCGTGGTGGGAGAAGGCGTCGTCGACGACGATCGCGGTCGCGCCCGCCGCAAACGCGGCCCGCACCGCATCCGCCTTCCGCCAGGCGATGCCGACGGGCGCCTCCGGCACGAGGCGCGCCAGGAGCGCCGCCTCGTCGCTGGCGCCCCCGTCGACGCGCCGCCCGACCCGTCCCGCCACGATGTGAACGCGGAGTCCGCGCGCCAGCAGGCGCCGCGCGAGCCACGCGGTGCAAGGCGTCTTCCCCGTGCCGCCCACGGCGAGGTTGCCGACGCTGAACACCGGCACGGGCACGCGAACGCGCGGGTCGGCGAGCCCGCGGCGGCGCGCCGCGACGGCCAGGCGCGCGTAGGCGCTCTCGAGCGCGAAGCCCGCCCAGCCACCGACGAAACCGTCATCCGGATTCCGGCGGGCCGGCGGATGCGCGGTCAGTCCGAGCCCGTGGGCGAGGCCGCTCATCCCCAGAATCCGCGCGCTTCGAGGAAGCCGATCGTGCGGGCCGACGCGCCGCCCAGGCTCGCGATCGCCGCTCGCGCGCTGCCGTGGGCGCGGGAAAGTGTCGCCGGGGTTGCCGCCCAGCGGGCGATTGCCGCGACCGCGTCGCGCGGGTCGGAGGCGACATACCCCGCGCCACGGGCCACGAGCGCTCGCACGGCATCGGCGGTCGTGCCGTGGTGCGGGCCGACGACGACCGGTGTGCCGAGGGCCGCGGGCTCGGCTGCGCTGTGTCCACCGTACGGGGCGAAGGTTCCGCCGACGACGGCGACGTCGGCGAGAGCGTAGACGTCGCGCAGCACACCGAGCGTCGGCGCCCAAGCGAGCGGAAGCGTCGCCTCCGGTGACGCCGGAGTGATCGCGACCGGCCACGGCTCGCCGGGAGCCCACGGCGCAGGCGTGAGCCCCGCGCGCGCGAGTTTCGCGGCGAGTGCGGGGGCGCGCTCGGGATGGCGGGGAACCGCGACGAGGGCGACGCCCCGCGTGTGCGCAGCACCCCACGCCGCGAGAGCGCGGCCCAGGGCGGCGAGCGCGGGTTCCTCGCCCGGGCGCAGGTTGCCCCACGCGACGACGAGCGTACCGGGTGGCAGGCCGGCGGTGGCGCGGGAGGCCTCGCGCTCGCCGGGGCGCGGCGCGGCGAGCGCGGCATCGAACTTCGTGTTCCCGGTCACCGCAATCGCGTCGCGCGGCACGCCGAGTTCGCGAAAACGCGCGGCGTCGACTTCACCCTGGGCGGCGCAGGCGGTGACGCGCGTCAGGAGGGGCGCCAGCAGCGGTGCCAGCAGTCGCGTGCGTCCCCACGAACGATCCGACAGGCGGGCGCTGGCAAAGGCCACGTGCACGCCACGGGCGAACGCCTCGGCCAGCGCGTTCGGCCAGATCTCGGTCTCGATCACGAGCAGGCGGCGCGGGGCGCGGCGCTCGAAGGCACGGCGGACCGCGCCCGGGAAGTCGAGCGGCCAGGCCGCGATCGCCACGGGCGCTCCGCCGGTGGCGCGGCGCTCGAGGTGGCGCCGCCAAGCGGCGAGCCCGCCGGCCGTTCCCGCCGAGACGAGACGATCGTCGGCGGGACGATGCGCGCCGAGCGCGTGCACCAGCGGCGCCGCGGCCGCGACCTCGCCGACCGACGCGGCATGGACCCACATGGCGCCCCGCGCGTCGCCGTAGCCGAAGCGCGCTGCCCGGTCGCCGCCGGCGTGCTGCGCCGCGAGCGACCACGGCAGCGCGGCGAC
>JANOEH010000106.1:0-19744 GCA_031413115.1 Candidatus Eiseniibacteriota bacterium
CGCCCAGGCGGCGGATGTAGACCAGCGCGACGACCTGTCCCACGAGCCAGCCGAACAGCAGGCCCCAGACGCCGAACGGGAACAGCAGGCCGAGCCCGGCCAGCCCGCCCACGATCGCCTGGATGGTCATCGTCTTGCTGACCACGCCGATCCGGCCGTGCGAGCGCAGCAGCGTTCCGTGGTAGTAGATGAGCATCTGCAAGAGGACCGCCAGCACCATGAGCATGACGCCCCAGGCGCCCCAGCTCTCGGCCAGCCGTCGCGGCCGCACCACGAGGTAGATCGCGGTCCCCACCGCGAAGAGGATCCACAGCACGATCATCCCGGCGATGCCGCCCTGCTTGAGCCGCGACGATTGCGCGGGCGTCTCCTTGGCCAGCGCGCCGGGCACGCATTGATCGAGCCCCTGCTGCAGCCCGAGCTGCGTCAGGATCCCGTAGTCGAGCACCAGCAGCAGCGCGTTCCACGAGCCGTACGCCGCGGGCCCCAGGATGCGGGCCGCGATCAGGCCGCGGAACAGCTGGACGAAGCGCGACAGGTACTGGCTGAGGGCGAACCCCGCCGTATCGCGCACGAATTGCCTCTTCTGACTCACCGTCCACCTCGCGCCTTCGCGGGCGTCGCCGGGGCGACGACCCGTGGGGGGTCAGGCGCGTGATCGCCGCGCGGGACGGGGCCCGTGCCATGGCCCTTGTCGCGCAAGCATCCCGCCGATTACCATCCTTCTGTCGCTGCGCCCTTCGGCGCGGCGTTTTCGTGTCGGCGCGACCGACCAGCGATCGCGCCCCTCCACCTGCGAGGACGTCCTTGCCCGCTCCCCTCTCCGCTCGTCCCGTGCTCGTCACCGGCGTCGCCGGCTACGTCGGGACGAGGGTCGCGGCCCTGCTGCTCGCCGACGGTCACGCCGTCCGCGGGTTCGACTCGTTCCTCTTCGCCGACGACTCGGTCGCCGCGCTGCGCGACCACCCCGGCTTCACCCTCGTGCGCGGCGACGTGCGCGACGCCGACGCCGTCCGGCGTGCGGCCGAGGGCTGCGACGGCGTCGTCCACCTGGCGCGCCTGGTCGGCGACCCGGCCTGCGGGCTCGACCCCGCGCTCACGCGCGCGGTCAACGTCGAGGGCACGCGTCACGTCCTCGCCGCCGCCACCGCGGCCGGCCTGCGCCGGCTCGTCTTCGCCTCGACCTGCTCGGTCTACGGCGCCGCCGGCGACGCCTGGCTCGACGAACTCTCGCCGACGGCACCGCTGTCGCTGTACGCCGAGACGCATCTCGAGGCCGAGGCCCTGATCGCCGCGCACCCGTCGAGCGCCGAGGCGCCCTGTGTGCTCCGCTTCGCGACCGTCTTCGGCACCGCGCCCCGCATGCGCTTCGACCTGGTCGTCAACCTGCTCACCGCGCGCGCCCTGCGCGACGGCGTCGTCGAGGTGCACGGCGGCGAGCAATGGCGCCCGCAGGTGCATGTCGACGACGTGGCCCGCGCCGTCGTCCTCGGTCTCGATCACCCGGCCGCGGCCGGCGAGACGTTCAACGTCGGGTCGGACGCCCTCAACCTGCGCATCGCCGACCTCGGCGAGCGCATCGCCGCGCGCTTCCCGGGCACCCGTCTCATCGTCCAGGAGACGCGCGACCCGCGTTCGTACCGCGTGTCGTTCGCCCGCATCGAGCGCGAACTCGGATTCCGCGCGAGCCGCACCGTCGAATCCGGCGTCGACGAGATCGCTGCCTGGCTCCGCGACCGACCCGACGCCGACTTCCGCGCCGCCCGCTACTCGAACGTCCTCACCCTTGCGGAGACGCTGCGCGCATGAGCGACCCCCGCGATCCGTCCGTCCCGCTTGCCGCCGAGGGCGGCGCCCCCGTTCGCGCCACCTTTCTGCCGGTCGCGCTTCCTTCGGTCGGCGAGGCCGAGAAGGCCGCCGTGCTCGAGACGCTCGAGTCCGGCTGGGTGACGACCGGCCCCAAGGCGATCGAACTCGGACGCCGCATCGCCGAACTCAGCGGCGCGCCGCAAGGGCTCGCCGTCAACTCGTGCACCGGCGCGCTGCACCTGGCGCTCGCCGCCTGGGGCATCGGTCCGGGCGACGAGGTGATCACCTCGACCTGGACCTTCGTCTCGACCGCGAACGTCGTCCTCCACTGCGGCGCGAAGCTCGTGCTGGTCGACGTCGACCCGCGCACCAAGAACCTCGATCCCGCGCGGGTGGCTGCCGCGATCACGCCGCGCACGAAGGCGATCATCGCCGTGGACTTCGCCGGGCAGCCCGCCGACTACGACGCGCTGGCCGAACTGTGCGCCCGCCACGAGCTGCACCTGCTCGCCGACGCCGCCCACTCGTTCGGCGCCCGCTGGCACGGCCGCCCCGTCGGCACGCTGGCCGACGCGACGTGCTTCTCGTTCTACGCCATCAAGAACATCACCACCGGTGAGGGCGGCTGCCTCGTCTCGGCCGACGCCGACTTCATGGCGCTGGCGCAGGTGCTGTCGCTGCACGGCATCTCGAAGGACGCCTGGAAGCGCTACTCGAGCGCGGGCTCGTGGTACTACGAGGTGACCGCACCCGGATTCAAGTACAACCTGACCGACCTCGCGGCCGCGCTGGGCCTGACCCAGCTCGATCGCCACCCGGTCTTCGACGCCCGTCGCCAGGCGATCGCGGCGTGCTACGATGCGGCGTTCGCCGACGTGCCCGAGGTCACGATCCCGTGGGTGCATCCCGACGCCTACCACGCGCGGCACCTGTACACGATCGAGCTCGACATCGAGCGCCTCACCGTCGACCGCGCCCGCTTCCTCGAGCTGCTCAAGGCCGAGAACATCGGCACCACGGTCAACTTCATCCCGGTGCACAAGCACCCCTACTACCGCGACACGCTGGGATTCGCCGCGGCCGACTTTCCGGTCGCCGAGCGCATCTACCCGCGCATCTTCACGCTGCCCATCTATCCGCGCATGACCGACGTGGACGTCGACGATGCGGTGTTCGCGGTGAAGAAGATCCTGGGGCACGTGCGTCGCCCGTAGCGCGCACGAGCTTCTTTTCGGCGGGCCGGTTCACTCCGTCCTTCGACGGTGTCCCCGCGTCGAGTGGCCCTCGACACTCAGGCGCGTGAACCCGGACCCGACCCGCCTCGTTCGCCGTCAGCCGCTGGCCCCCACCCCCTCCCGGCTTGCGGTCGCGACCTGCCCGAGCGACATCCCCGCGCGACCCAGGTAGATCAATCCCACCACCGTGATGGGCAGGAACTGCGTCAGGTGGTAGTAGAGCGAGAACGAGAAGCCGACCGCGCGATCGATCCCGAACAGCGACAGGCCCAGCACGCAGGCGTACTGGATGGCGCCCAGGTATCCCGGCGTCGGCGCGATCATCATGCCGAACGCGGTGATGACCAGCAGGACGATGCCGGCATACCACGGCACCACCATGTCGAACGCCCACATGCAGCCCTGCATCCCGAGCGCGGTCACGGCGTACATGATCGCCGAGTAGATGGTGACCCGCAGCAGGCCCGGCCCGTTGCGGAACACGCCCAGGCCACCCGAGAAGTTGCGCAGCAGCGAGGCGGCCGCCGGTGCGATGCGCGCCGGGGCGCGTCGCTCCACCCACGCCGCCGCGCGCTCGGCCTGCGCCGGGCTGCGTTCGATCGACATGAGGAGCGCCAGCAGCACGACGTTGACGCCCAGCGCGGCGAGACCGGCGTCCTGCACCATTTTCGGGAACGGGTGCAGCGCCAGGGCGACCGCGAACAGCAGCAGGATGCAGAACATGTCGACGACGCGCTCGACGATGATCGTGGCGAACGCCGAGGAGCGCGAGATGCGCTCGCTGGTGCCCAGCGCCCACGGGCGCACCAGTTCGCCCAGGCGGGCAGGCAGCAGGTTGTTGGCGGCAAAGCCGATCATCGTCGCGGCGAACAGGCGCGGCGCCGGGATCGGCTTGATCCCGTGCAGGATCCAGCCCCAGCGGACCGCGCGCACCCAGAACGAGAGCAGCGTCAACAGGCAGATCGGCAGGAACCACAGCCAGTTCGCGCCGGCCAGCGCGGCGAGGACCTCGTGCAGGTCGAGCGAGCGCAGCGACAGCCACAACAGCGCCGCAGACAGCAGCAGGCCGATGGCGAGCTGGACCTTGAGCTTGCCGCCGTTCATCGTCCGCCCTCCCCGTCGCGCCGCTCGGCGCGCTCCAGCTTGAGCCGCAGCAGCGCGCTCTCCTGCGCCAGCCGCCGCACCTCCTGCGTCAGCCGGGTCAGCTTCACCGCATAGTAGACGAGCGCCACCATCACGAACACGAGCCCGAAGAAGAAGATGACCGACGTCTCGTAGAGCGCGCCGAACCAGTGCGTGAACGTCGTCACCCCGCGCGTCCAGAACGCGACGACGAGCACGCCGGCCATGGCGACGAGCGCGAGCAGCGAGTACTCCTCGGACAGCCGGCGGCGGCGCACCAGCTCGACCACGCCCACGGCCAGCGCGACGGTGAGCAAGGCGGCCAGCAGCTGCGGGCGGGTCACGACGATCCTCCGGCGCGCTCTGGCGGTCGGCGCAGGAGCAGCACCAGCGAGGCGAGCAGCGTCTTGTACGGGTAGTAGAGCGAGCGTGTCCAGGTGTAGAACGACGTTCCGCGCGTGCGCGGCCGCATGGCGACCGGGACCTCCTCGAGAATGTAGCCGGCGCGCGCCACCTGGATGAGCAGCGGCGCGTCTGGAAAGTCCTGCGGGAACTCCGTCTTGCACAGCGCCATCACACTCCGATCGTAGGCGCGGTAGCCCGACGTCGTGTCCTTGAGCGGCCGCCCGGTGACGGCGGTCGCCAGCGCCGAGAACAGCACCATGCCCAGGCGGCGCAGCAAGGGCGCATGATAACCGCTGGCGCCCGCGACGTAACGCGATCCGATCGACAGGTTGGCCCGCCCCGCCGCGATCGGCGCCAACAATGCCGGAAGGTCGGCGGGATCGTGTTGCCCGTCGGCGTCGAGCTGGACCGCGACGTCGTAGCCCTCCTCGAGCGCGTAGAGGAACCCGGTCTGCAGCGCCGCCCCCACGCCCAGGTTCACCGGCAACACGAGCACGGGCACGCCGGCGGCACGCGCCACCGCCTGGGTGCCGTCGTGCGAGCCGTCGTCGACGACCACGACGTCGATACCCGGCGCCGTGGCGCGGATCTCGGCGAGAATCGCGGGCAGGCTCTCCTCCTCGTTGAACGCGGGAACGACCACGAGCACGCGCATGTCAGTGGCCCTCGGTCGTGGCCAGCGCATCGGGACGGCGGCGGCCGATGGCGCGGTCGGCGGCCAGCGCCAGCCCGACGACGCGGTCGCGCACCGCGGACATCCACGGCACGCGCAGCTCGACGGCCTGGGCGCGGGCCAGGTCGTCGTGCGTCACCAGGTCGAGCAGCACGACACCGAGCGCGAGCGCGGGCACGAGCCCGACGAGCTTGACGGCGAAGACGAGGCGCCAGTCCCAGACCAGGGAGTGCAGCGCCAGTGCGGCGGCCGCGCCGATCACGACCAGCAGCCCCGACTTGAGCATCACGGTGCGGCGGTGACGTCCGCCGTCGGCGAGGTGCCCGCTCATCGCGGCGTGCGCGCCGGCGAAGGCGACCACGGCGCCGGCGAGGTTTGCCCACGCCGCCCCCGACAGGCCGAGCACCGGGATGAGCAGGAAGTAGCTCCCCATCTCGGTCAGGAACTTGGCCACCGCGATCGCCAGCACGGTGCCGGTCTTGCGCAGGGCGTAGAAGCCCATGGTCAACGGCTGGTGCGCCGTCCGTACCCAGGGCACGAGGGCGAGGATGCGCAGCAGTCCGACCGCGGGCAGGTAGCGCTCGCCGCCGAGCAGGCGCGTGATCTCCTCGGCGAAGACGAACACGCCGAACGACAGCGCGCAGGCCAGCGTGGCGATCAGGCGGAAACTCTTGTCGAGCAGGCGACGCAGGCGCTCGGGCTCACCGCGGGCGACGAGCTGCGTCAGCGACGGCAGCAGCGACGAGGGGATCGCGTAGACCAGGCCGACGAAACGCTCGACCGTCTGGAAGGCGAAGGAGAACAGGCCGAGCGCCTCGGCCGGGAAGAACTTGCCGAGGACGACACGCGACAGGTTCTGACCGGAGATGAAGGCCGCCCGCGCACCGAGCAGCGGCAGGCAGTAGCGGAAGATGTCGGCGAGGATCGCCGACGGCGTCTCCTCAGGCGACGTGTCGGTGCCGTCGCGCCGCGCCGTCGTGGCCCGTCCCCATGCGACGGCGAACGCGATGCCGCCGGCCAGGGCCCCGTGCAGCACGGCGAGCCCCGAGATGGTGAGCGCCAGCGAGGTGGGCCCGCGCCCGGTCTGCCACAGCACGATGACCGCCGCCAGCTTGAGCACGTGCTGCAGCAGCGTGAGTGCCGCGATCCACGTGTACTGCTGGAGCCCGTACAACGTGGCCCGGCCGGTCGCGCCGAAGCCGTCGAAGACGACGAGCGAGACGAGCAGCGACACGAGCAGCCCCAGTTTCTCGAACCCGTACTGCCGCTCGATCCACGGCGCGAGCTGGAGCAGAGCGTAGCCGGCAAGGAAGCCGAGGACCGCCTTGAGCGCGAGCGCCCACAGGTGTGCGCGCAGCAGGCGCAGGTACTGCCCGCGCGTCTCGAACTCGGCGGCATGGCGCTCGAGGTAGATCTCGAAGTTGCCGGTGGCGACCGAGGCCAGTCCCACGATCGACAGTGCGAGCGAGAGGATGCCGAACCAGCCCGGGCCGAGCCAGCGCAGCACGACGATCGAGTAGAGCAGTCCCGAGACGACGACGGTCAAGCTCTCGAGCGTGAGGTAGAACGATCCCCGCCCCACGTTCTTGAGCATCTGGCTCATGCCCGGGCCCCCGCCATGCTGCGTTCCGCCGCCGGCACGGCCAGCGCGGAGCGGGCCTCGAGTTCGCCCGCCAGGAAGGCGCGGACGTCGACGACATGGGCGAGCCCGTCGGGCAGCGGTCGATTGGAAAGGAACACGGCCTGCGAAGCCCTCGTCGCCGGATCGTAGCCGTGCATCGCGGCGACGCCTTGTCTGCCCATGTACGACGGCACGATCAGTCCGCCCTCGTCGACCAGCCAGATCGCCTCACCGTAGCGCCGATCGGGGAAGTGGATGCCCCAGCGCTCCTCGTCGGCGGGCGTCAGGAAGCGCCCGGACAGACCCACGAGGGCCCGCTGGACCTGCACCTCCGCGAGCGGACTGGCAAACCAGAAGCGCGCCATCGTCGAGTCGTAGAACGCGTGATACTCGCGACGGGCCGAAAGGCCCGTCGCGGCGACTCTCGCCATCACGTCGACGTGGAACCTGACGTCCGCCATCCCATGATCCGAACAAAGGTACAGCCACACCTCGCGCCCATGGGCGCGCACAGCGGCGAGCGCACCCACGATCGCCGCCTCGAGGCGGGCCAGGCGGTCGGTCACCGGCGCGGCATGGACGCCGTGCGCGTGCATGAGGGCGTCGACCGACGGCGTGTACCAGAACAGAACGTCGGGCTGCCCGGCGGGATCCTGGGCCGCCGCCTCGATGGCTGCGACGAATTCGCGTTCGTTCGTGGCATCGTCGCTGCGCCAGTCCCACACGCGGACCCCGAGCCGGCGTTCCGCGAAGTCGTCGAACCACGTCCCGATCGGGCCCAGCCCGCCGGGGGCATAGAGGTTCGCGCGCTCGCACACGTCGAGCTCGGCGAGGTCGGCCCATGGCACGTCGTAGAGATCGAAGTAGCCCCCGACGGCACCCCTCGCGCGCGCCTTCACCCACTGCCGCACCTTCCACGAGTTGCGGGCCCGCGCCGGCAGCGCAGAGAGCAGGCGACCGATCTTGAAGGGGCTGCTGGCTGGATCGCGGTGGAACATCACCCAGTGGCCGTTCTCGGCGGGCCAGGTTCCGGAGAGAAGTGCGGGAATCGCGCCGGCGGAGAACCCGAGGATGGTATCGAGGGGCCGTCGGTGCGGCAGTTCGGCGGCGAGGAAGCCGCTGGTGCCGACCCGATCGAAGCCCAGCGCATCCACCAGCACCAGCACGACGAGGGGCGTGCGGGTCATGGTTCCTCCGAGGTTCCTGCGGCCGCTTCCGGCCGATCATCGTCCCAGGCAGTGCGCACCCCGCCCATGTGCATCGCATCCCACAATCGCACGACGGCCGTGCGGCACGAATCCCACTCGAGGCGTGACGGTAGCGCGCCCGGAAAATGATGCTCCATCGCCGCCCGCCAGTCGGCGCCGCCGGCGCCCGGCTCGTCCCAGGCGGCCAACAGCGCCGCACCACACGCCGCCAGTTGGTGTTCCGGCGCTCCCGCCGCGACGAGCCGGGCGCGCGCCGGCCACGGGCGCAGCGACCATGGCGCGCGACCGGCGCGCTCGAATGCGGCGAAGCGCCGACTCTCCTCCCACCAACGGCGGAGGCGGCGACGCAGGCGCGCGCGGTGCGCCGCGTGGACGCCGAGCGTGCGATAGGCCAGAAGATGCGCGTGCGCGCCCGCGCGCCACGCCCGGCGCGCCAGCGCCACCGGGTCGCGCACATCGGGCGCGCCGAGGTGAAGTGCGATGGCCGCGGGATCCGGCGCGAGTTTCATGCGCCCCCAGAACGCGGCCTCCGCGATGAAGTCGGGCAGGACGGCGTCGAGCGCCTCGGACCGGCCCTCGACGGCCAAGATCTCCAACGCCGCCTGCCTCGCTTGCTGCGTCGCGGGAACCCGGCCGGTGGCGACGACCAGCGCGAACGCCGCATCGACCACCGCCTTCAGTCCCGCGTACATCCCCACGAGTTGCCGATCCACGTCGTCGGCCGGCGCATCACCCGGCCAGGCGTGGAGCAACTCGATCCCCCGGTTCTCGAGCAGCACGAGCGCCTCGTCGCGCGGCACGTCCTGCTCGGCGAGTTCCGGGAAGCGCGCTGGGAGGTCCGGCGGACCCCACAGCACGCGCCCCGAGCGCCGCATCTCGAGCGTCCCCGGGCGGGGCCCCTGTCGCGGCAGGTCAGCCAGCGCGTAGACGCCCAGGTCCACCGGTCCGAGCAGGCCGCGCGCCCTCAGGCGTCGGGCCAGCCCGCGCGCCGTCGCCGGCGCGATCGCACGCGCCCGCGCTGCTGCAGCGGGCTCGGCGAAGACGATCGCCAGGTCGAGGTCGGACAGCGCGCGCACCCGCACGCCGTCGCGCCAGACCGTTCCCTCGCCACGGGCGAGACTGCCACCCAGGATTCCACCGAGCGACGGCCCGGCTTCCTCTTCGAGGCGGGTGCGCGCCTCGCGCGCCGCCGCCTCGACCAGCGACGCGAGGAAGAGGTGGTCGTCGTCGCGCGGGGCGTGACGACCCGCAACCTCCCCCGCCGCCACCGGCTCAGAGCCGGCGATAGATGAACTCCGGGATGTCGTGCCGCCGGCGATTGAGCACGGCGCCGAGCACCGGCGCCCCCGCCTTGGCGAACACGTCCATCGCGCGCTGCACCACGCCGCGCTTGGTGCGCGCGGCCTGGATCACCACGACCGTCGTGTCGACGGTCGTCCCGAGCGTGGCGGTCTCCGGCGCGTCGAGCACCGGCGCCGCGTCGATGATCACCCAGCGATAATGCCGGCCATGCCGGGCCCAGAAGTCGCGCACCGCATCGGCCTGGAACAACTGTCCGTGCTCGGCCGAGACCGGCAGCGCCGTCAGCACGTGCAGGTTCCAGCGCTCGACCGCGACCAGCGACGATTCGAGGTCGAGCGAGGACGCGCCGGCCAGCTCGCGCAGGCCGGGCCGCGCCGGCACGCCGAAGAACAGGCCCACGCCCGGGTGTCGCAGGTTCGCGTCGACCAGCAACACGCTCTGCGATGGATCCTGCGCCACGATGCGGGCGAACGTCGCGGCGACGGTCGTCGTGCCCTCGCCGGCGACGGCGGCCGCGAACTGGACGACCCGCGTGGCGCGATCGGGCAGCGCCGTCTCGAGCGTGAAGCGCAATCCCGACAGCTCGCGATGGAAGTCCCCCGGGATGCCGGGCAGCCCATCGCTCGTGGGCGCGGTCGGTGCAACCGGAAGCGGCGCCTCCTCGACCGTCTCGATGGGCGCGGGCGCGGGCGCATACGGATCGGGCCCCAGCGGACGCACCTCGCCTTCGATCTTGCTCAGGGCATCACGGATCCGGCTCACGCGCGACGCTCCTTGTGTTCGGTCAGGGACGCCAGGACGGGCAGTTCGAGCGCTTCCTCGGTCTCGCGCGGGCTCTTGAGCGTCGCGTCGAGACCGTCAATGAAGAACGCCAGCCCCAGGCCGACGATCAGGCTGAAGATCGGCGCGAGCGCCAGGCGCACGTAGTCGCGTGTGTTCTTCGCGTACGGACGGCCCGCCGGCGTGAGCAGGTCGACCGTCCAGTCCGGCGAGGTGGCCTTGGCGATCTTGGCCTGGGCCGAGGCGTTGGTGAGGTCCGTGTAGTTCTTCTGCAGCGCGGCGATCCGCGTCTCGATCTCGGACATGCGCGCCGTCCGCGCCGGGTAGGTCGCCAGGCGCGACTGGCCCTCGGCCATCGAGCGACGGATCTGTCCCGCCTTCGCCTCGAGCGAACGCACCTCGGACTCGGTGAGCTGGATGCGCGTCTTCACTTCGGACGAGAGCATCGACTCGAGCTGGTCGACCTGGCTCTTCATCTGCCTGAGTTCCTGCGATTTCGGGACGTAGATCGTCTCCATCTCGCGGTAGCGCACGCGGGCCTCATTCAACTGCTTCTTGATCTCGAGGATCGAGACGTCGTTGCCCGAGTTGAGGCTCGACATGAACGGGATCTCGGCCGTGGCGTCGGACGCGGCCAGGCTCCGGATGTCGCTCAGGGCCTGCCGCTTCTGCGCCAGATCCTGCTCGACGACCGTCAGGTCCAGTTCCTGCGAGCGGACGAAGTCCTTGTCGGACACGCCCTCGACTTGCAGGTTCACGGTTCCGGTGGCTGCCATGTACGACTCCTTGCGGCGCGTCCACTCGTCGAGTTCCTTGGTCGTCCTCCCGATCTCGGTGTCGAAGAACTCCTTGGGAAACTTCAGCGTGTACTCGTTCTTGCGGTACTCCATGTAGGCATGGATCACCGCATCCGTGACCTCCATGGCGACCTCGGGATCGCGGTCCTGGTAGGACATGGCGATCACGTTCGACTCGCCGACGACGACCGCCTCGACCCGGAGGATGTCGACCTTCCTCGTCGGCTTGCCTTTCACCTTCCGCTGGTCGTCGTAGTAGGCCTGGGCCAGCGAGACGATCGCGCCCGACTTCACCGTCTCGACCTCGGACGCGAGCTCTTCCGCCCAGCTCAGCGTCCGGGTGTAGCCCTGCAACAGGTTGTCGCGCAGGCCGCGCTTGACGATGACCTTGCCCGTTGATTCGTAGAAGAGCGGCTGGGTCAGGTTGATCGCCAGCACGGTCATCGTGGTCACGGCGAAGACGGAGCCGATGATCCAACGACGGCGGAACAGCACCGCCAGGAAGTCGCGGGCGCCGCCGGAGCCGTTCTTCAGGGTCGTCGATTCGTTCATGGCGGGGTCCCGGTCACGGAAGAGGGTCGTTGTTGTAGATGGGGAACACGCGATCCACGTTGAACGCCTCCCAGCCGAAGATGTACGCCTGCGAGACCTTGCTGATGCTGCCGAAGAACTGGTCGACGAACTGGTTGATGTTGCCGATCGTCGTCCGCGGCACATAGATGATGTCGAAACGTCGCACGTACGGGTCCTGCCCCGCTTGGGCCAGATGGATCGCCCGATCGAGCGACACCTTGCGCACCACCATGCTCGACGGTCCGGTGCGACGCATCAGGAGCACGCTGCCCATCGAGGCGTTGATCGCCGGCCCGCCCGCCCGCGCCACCGCCTGCAGCACGGTCGCATTGGGCAGCACCTCGTAGGCACCGGGCGCGCGCACTTGCCCCAGCACGTGCACCATGTTCCCGGCCAGCTTCGCCACGGTGACCGTGATGTTCGGCTGGCGGAACACGTCCACGTATTCGTCGGTCAGCACGCTGTCGAGCTCGCCGGGAGTGCGACCCGCGGCACGCACATCGCCGATCGGGTTCAGCGTGATCATGCCGTCGGGCCGCACCAGCACGCCCTCGCTGCGGATCGGCTTGCCATCGAGCACCGCGCCGAAGTCGACCGTGAGAACGTCACCGGGGGCAATGCGGTAGGGCAGCTCGTCCACGTAGTACGCCAGCGACTCCGGCGCCGACGGCTGCGGCGGCGGCAACTGGTCGACCGGGATCTTCACCGACTTGGCCGCGGCGCCGCCGGCGCACAGTGCGAGCAGCAGCAGGCCCGCACAGGCGACGTTCAGGCGACTCGGGCGCTTGGTCCACGTCACGGTGACTCTCCTCCCATCAAACGAAAATCCCCGGATCGAGCGCGCACGATGGGCGCCTTGACCCAGGGACAGGAGAAGAACCACCCAGGCGGCGCTTGCGTGACCCGACCGTGCAACCGCCTGCATGGGGCGGATGCCGACAGCTGTCAGGGATTCAGGTTCGGGCGATCTGCATGCTGCGCAGGGCCGAACCGGGATGCGATCGCAAGGTGCGCCTGAGTTTCCTCCGAGAATGACGATGTGCCGGGAACGCCCCGACCGCATGAGAATACGGACGACGCAGGCACATTGTCAAGCAGAATGCCACGATTCGTGCCCTTTGCACGACCCGCAACGCCCGTTTCCCCCCTGGGCCGGGGTTTTCCCGACCCAGTCCCAAGGGGTTGCAAGCGCGGTGCCAATCGCCGCACTGCAGGACCGGCCCCGGGGCCTAGCCCGGCAGCCCGGCCAGGACCGCATGGGCCAGCAGGGGCACCAGGATCTCGTGCTGCCCGGTCAATGCCAGGCCCCGCCCGCCGGCGGCCTGGGTCGGGCGCTCGAGCACGTTGACCCGCGGCCGGTAGTGCTGGATCTGGTCGAGATTCACGGTGGTGAGCCCCTCGAGCGTCGCACCCAGGTTGACGGCGACCGTGAGCGCCTTGAGGAAGACCTCGGGGAGGATCACCGCCGAGCCCAGGTTGAGCACCGTCGCGCCGCGCGCCGCGCCCAGCGTGTGCGCGAAGATGCGGAAGTCGCGCAGCGTGGTCTCGCCGAGGTCGGCGCCGTTCGCCGCCGGATGCGCATGGATCGTGTCGGTGCCGAGCGCGACATGCACCGTCGCGGGGATGCCCGCGCGCCACGCCTCGGCCAGCAGGCTGTGCTCGGCGTGCGGTGCGCCGGCCTCGGTCAGCGCACGGCCCAGGGCCTCACCCAGTCCCTCGCCGCGGTCTCGCGCCTCGGCGGCAACGCGGTGGAAGAACTCGGGCGTCTCCTTGACCATGCCGAATGCGCCGGTGCCCAGGTTCGCCTCGACGTCCTCACTGGTCGTGCCGAAGAGCGCCACCTCGATGTCGTGGATCGCGCCGGCGCCGTGCAGGCCGACGTGCGTGATCACCCGGCGGCGGATCAAGGGCACGAGCGACGGCTGGACCCCCACCTTGATGACGTGCGCGCCCGCCAGCAGCACGACCGGGCGGCCGGCGGCATGCGAGGCGAGGATCGCGGCGATCGCCTCGCGCAGCACGCGCCCGGCGAGGATGTCGGGGAGCCCGTCGACGAAACGGGCGACCGCGGCCGGATCTTCCGGCACACGCCCGAACGAGGCGATGCCCACCTTCGTGGCGCGGTCCTTCACCGACAGCAACGTGACCCCGGCGAGGTCGACCTCGGCGTATCGGGACATCGAAGTTCTCCGGGCTGGGGGAAGGCGAAACCGGCTGTCGTGCCTAGGGCCGGGCGATCGCGACGGACGCGGGCCCGCCGGTCTTGTACTCCGTCAGCACCGCGTCGATCGAGCCGACGGGGATCTTGCTCTTCATCAGCACCGGGATACGGCGCTCGTCGGCCGTGACCCAGATCTGCATCCGGCCGCTGGACTTGAACAGCCCGCCCTCGGACATGATCGGCTCGATGACGAAGCAATCGAACGTGCCCGCCGGAACCTTCATCGTCTCGCGCTTGTGCACCTGGACCTGGATGCCGTTCGAGCGCTTGTCCGAGTGGTGCGTGATCGCGATGTCCTTGCCCACTTCGAGCGGCATGTGGCGCACGTAGTAGAACGCGGCGAGCGCGTCCTTCGACCACGGCTCGGCGTCGAACTTGCGGCCGTCGGCGTAAGTCACCTTCCCGCTCGGTGGATCGTACAGGATGTCGTAGTCGCGTTCGAAGGAACCTTCGCGCATGCGCTTCTTGTAGCGCCACGAGTACAGCCCCTCGGCGTCGACCAGCGAGTCGATGCGGTCGCGCACCTTGTAGAGCTTCGACATGACATCGTTCGACTCGGCGCGCGAGACGAGGTGATAGCACGGCCGTCCCTTGTACACCTGCATGGGCTCGACCTCGAGCCAGGCGGTGCCGGCCTTGATCAGCCCGTACTCGATCGAGAACTTGAGGGATTCGCCGGGACCGAACGGCAGGCCTTTCTCCCGGGCGATGGCGTTGCTGATGACCGGGGCCGTGGAAGATACGGGCGCGGTGCCCGCGGCGCGGGCGGGCCCGGCGAGGACGGCGGCGAGGAGGACGGCGGTGGCTGCCGCGATGCGAACGGCGGAACCAGGCGACGGGGACCAACGGGACACGGGCACCTCCCTGCGAGCCGGCCCCGGCGACGAGGGGCGCGGATCGAACGAGCCCTTTGTGGTGGCGGCGGGCCTCCCTACAATAGGGTGCGATTCCGCCGGGCCGCAAGGCGACCTTCCCGCCGCCCGGTCGTCCCCTACTACCCCGCAGGGAGGCCGCATGCTTCGCGCTTCGCAGCGATTGGACAACCTCGCCCCGTATGCCCTGGCCAAGGTCTTTGCCGCCCGCGACGCCAAGATCGCCGAGGGTGTCGACGTCATCGACCTGGGCGTGGGCAACCCCGACATGCGCCCCGCCCCGCACATCGTGAAGGCACTCGAGGACGCGCTCGAGAACGTGCAGCAGCCGAACCACCGCTATCCCGCGTTCACCGGCCTGCCCGAGTTCCGGCGCGAGATCGCCGCCTGGTACGACCGGCGCTTCGGCGTCACGCTGAACCCCGACACCGAGGTGCTGCCGCTGGTCGGTTCGAAGGAAGGCATCGCCAAGTTCTTCCTCGCCCACCTGAATCCCGGCGACCCGATCCTGCTCACCACGCCGTGCTACCCGGCGTATGTCGGCATCTCGGCGCTGGCGCAGGCCGACGTCATCAACGTGCCGCTGGCCGTCGAGAACGCGTTCCGCCCGGATCTCAAGGCGATCCCGGATGTGACCGCCGACAAGGCGCACCTGATCACGATCAATTTCCCGGGCAACCCGACCGGCGGCACCGAGACGCCCGAGTTCTACGACGAGCTCGACGCCTGGGCCAAGAAGCACGACACGTTCGTCATCTCGGACATCGCCTATTGCGACCTGCCGCTCGATCCAACCTACCAGGCGCACTCGTTCCTGCAGTTCGACAAGGCGAAGGAGCGCACGGTCGAGTTCCACTCGTTCTCCAAGAGCTACTCGATGCAGGGCTGGCGTGTGGGATTCTGCGTGGGCAACGCCGACGCCATCGGCCGCCTGGCGAAGATCAAGGCGAACATGGATTTCGGCATCTTCACCGCGATCCAGCGCGGCGCCATGGCCGCCCTGGCCGGCCCGCAGGACTACTGCGCCGAGGTCGCCGCAATCTATCGTGGTCGCCGCGACGTGTTCCTCGCCGGCGTCAAGAAACTGGGCTTCGACCTGCCGGCGCCGCGCGCGGGCATGTACATCTGGCTGCCCATCCCGAAGGGCGCGACCAGCTCGATCGATTTCACCGCCGACCTGCTCAACCGCACGGGTGTCGTGGTGTCGCCGGGATCGGGCTTCGGCAAGTCGGGCGAGGGCTACGTGCGCGTGGCGCTGTGCGACAGCGAGGCGCGCCTTACCGAGGCGTTGCGCCGCATCGCCGAGGCGGGGATCCGGGCCGAGGGAGTGCCGGCCGGGCGGGCGTAGCGCGGGTGGAGTCGGGGCGGGCACGTGCGGCCGTCGATCACCGGAGCCCGCTCCGGTTCGACGGCCGTCGCACCTGGCGACCATCTCGCGAAACAATCCAGTAGGGGCGCCTGGTCCTGCACTGCAATCGGGCAACGAACGGACATCCGCCAAGTTTCTCGACTTACGATCGATTTGTTCTTGACGGTTTTCGCGCCTCTCGTGGGGCCTGCGCGCAAGTCGCGCCCTGCGATCGCGGTGAGCGCGCCGAGGATCGCGCAGGAGTGCGCCGTCGGTACGGAGACATCCTCGCGATCGTAACCGCACGTTGCGCACGTTCCTGGCGCATTCCCGTTCGCGTCCCGACCCCGCGATAGACTCCGGAGGCATGGAAGTCTGCATGCTCTCGACCTCGCCCCCGAAGCGAGTCCGACCATGTCCTGCGATCGACTGACGCATCTCGACGACGCGACGCTCCTCCGTTCCCTCTCGGCTCTCGTCGCGCGCGACCGCGCGACGACGGCGGAGATCCTCGCCCACATCGCCGAGGTCGACCGGCGCCGGCTCTACCTCGAGGCGGCGTACTCGTCCATGTTCGCCTACTGCGTCGGGGAGCTGCGCTTTTCCGAGGATGCCGCGTACAAGCGCATCCAGGCCGCCCGCGCCGCGCGCCGGTTCCCCCGCCTGTTCGAGGAGGTCGCAGCCGGGCGCCTGCACCTGACGGCCCTCGGGCTCCTGGCGCCGCATCTCGACGAGTCGAACGTCGACGAGCTCGTTGCCGCCGCCGCTGGGCGGACGAAGACCGCGCTCGAGAGCTGGATCGCAGAGCGGTTTCAAGGGCCGGTCGCACCGGCACTGCGGGCGCGGGTGATCGCGATCAAGCCGGTGGTGGTGCACGCGGCGGCGGTCCGGGCGAGCGCGGCGGTCGGCCAACTTGCGCAAGTTGGTGGAACCCCGCCGAGCCCCGAACCTGCGCCGGCGCAACTTGCGGACCCGGTACCGCCCCCGCGGTACGTCCTCCAGATCCCGATCACCGAGGCGACGCATGCGAAGGTGCGCCGGGCGCAGGCGTTGCTCGCGCACGCCGTGCCCTCGGGGGACCTGGCCGGGGTCATTGATCGCGCCCTGGACTTGCTGATTGCGCGGCTGGAGAAGCAAAAGGGCGCCGCGCCCGTCGCGCCCAGGCGGGCCCGAGAGATAAACGTGCCCCGCGGCCGCACGATCCCAGCCGAAGTGCGCCGCGCGGTCTGGGCACGCGATGGCGGTCGCTGCACGTTCACGAGTCCGGCCGGCCGCGGCTGTGACGCGACGCGCAGGCTCGAGTTCGATCACGCTGTGGCGTTCGCACGCGGCGGAGTGTCGACGGTCGAGGGTCTGCGCCTGCGCTGCCGCGCGCACAACCAGCTCGAGGCCGAGCGCACTTTCGGCGCCGAGTTCATGCGCCGCAAGCGGGCGGAGGCAGAGAGGCCCGAGGGGCAGGTGCCCGATCCCGAGGTCGAATCCGCACTGCGTGGGATCGGCTGCCGCACGTCAGAGGCGCGGCGGGCGGCGATCCATGCCGCGACGCTCGGCGCGGCGCGGATCGAGGACCGGTTGCATGGGGCACAGCAATTCCTGGGGGCGTCGAGGATTTCACCGATGGCGGGAGGGAGACCGGCGGGTCCGGGGTGAGCCGGGTCGCCGCCGCAAGGCCGGGGCCTGCGTTCGCGGGGCGAGGCGCGGATGAGCATCGGCGAGCGAACCTGGCGCCCCGGGATGTGGCGCCGGAGTCATCGCGCACGCCGCAATGTCGATCCCCGCGGGCCGCGACGGTCAGCCTCCGGCGTGCTCCACCAGCGCCTGCGCGGCATCCCGCACCGCGCCCTCGCTCTTCTTCGGGCCGACCGCAGCGATGCTCCAGCCGGCCGGGCCCATCCATGCGCGCGCGGCGGCAACGACCTCGTCGCGCGTGACCGCGGCGACGTCGGCGAGGTGGCGCTCGAGCGGGATGAACGCGCCGTAGCAGAGCTCGTCGAGCGCGAGATGGTACATGTGGTTCGAGACGCTCTCCTCGCCGAGCAACAGCGAGCCGCGGATCTGCGCCTTCCCGCTGTCGAGCTCCTCGTCGTTCGGCCCATCCGCCGTGAACTTCGCCAGCTCCTCCTGGAGGCAGGCCAGCGCCTCGGGCCCGCGCGCAGGCTGGACACCCATCGCGATGGTCACAGCGCCCGTGTCGCGGTACGACTCGGTCGAGCTGTACACCGAGTAGGCAAGGCCGCGCTCCTCGCGCAGGCGCTGGAACAGGCGCGACGACATTCCGCCGCCGATGATCGCGCTCAGCACCGCCATGCGATAGCGCGCCGGATGATCGTTGGCGATCCCCGGGCGGGCCAGCGCCAGGTGCAGCTGCGACACGTCCCGGCCCTCGTAGGCGAACGCGGGCGCGGCGGGTGCGCCGGCGGCGGCCAGTTCGATCGGCGAGCCGCCGTCGTCGCCGAACGCCTTGCCCACCGCGTCCTCGAGCCAGGCCGGATCGAACGACCCGGCAACCGAGACGACCAGGTTCCGCGGCCGGTAGCGCTCGCGGTAGAACGTGCCCAGTCCGCCCACGGTGAACCCGCCAACGCTCTCCTCGGAGCCCAGGATCGGCCGGCCCAGCGGATCGCCGCCCCACAGCGTCGCGGCGAGGATGTCGTGCACCTTCTCCTCGGGGCTGTCCTCGTACGAGGCGATCTCCTCGCGCACGACTTCCTTCTCGCGCGCCAGCTCGTCCTCGGGCAGCGTCGAATGCCCGACCACGTCGGCGAGCACGTCGAGCGCGTGCGGCAGGTGCTCGTCGAGCGCCCGCGCCGAGTAGCAGACGTGCTCGCGCGCGGTGAACGCGTCGAGGTGCCCGCCCAGCGCCTCGATCGAGGCCGAGATCTGGTAGGCATTGCGCCGCTCGGTTCCCTTGAACAGCATGTGCTCGAGGAAGTGTGTCATCCCCGCCTGCGCCTCGGGTTCGTCGCGCGCGCCCGCGCGCAACCACACGCCCAGTGCGATGGACGCCCGGTGGGGCATCCGCTCGTACACGAGCGTGAGGCCGTTGGGATAGACGCGCTTCACGGGAACGTAGGGCGACGCTTCGGCCATGGTTTCGGACTCTCCGTGCGGGGTGAAAACGCGAAGCGGCGGGGAAGGTTCCCCGCCGCTCGCGTTGATGCGTTGCTGCCGCGAAACCTCGGACTTCCTAGTGGCGGGCGGGCTCGGCCTCGGTCATCAGCGCCTTCCGCGAGAGCTTGATCTTGCCCTCGCGATCGACGGCGATCACCTTCACCTCGACCTCTTCGCCCATCTGCAGGACGTCTTCGACGCGGTTCGTGCGCTTGTGGTCGATCTCGGAGATGTGGAGCAGCCCGTCCTTGCCCGGCACGATTTCGACGAATGCGCCGAAGCTCACGATGCTGCGCACCTTCCCCTTGAACACCATGCCCACCTCGGGATCCTCGACGATGCCGCGGATGATCTCCTCGGCCCGCCTGCCCGACTCCAGCGAGTAGGCGGCGATACGGATCTCGCCGGTGTCCTCGATGTCGATCTGGGCGCCGGTCTCCTCGGTGATGCGCTTGATGACCTTGCCTCCCGGTCCGATGACCTCGCGGATCTTGTCCGGGTTGATCTGCATGATCGAGATGCGCGGCGCGTACGCCGAGATCTCCTCACGCGGCTCGGCCAGGCACTGCTCCATCACGCCCAGGATGTGCATGCGGCCGTCCTTGGCGCGGGCCAGGGCCTGCTCCAGGATGCCGAACGTGATGCCGCCGATCTTGATGTCCATCTG
>JANOEH010000107.1:0-1622 GCA_031413115.1 Candidatus Eiseniibacteriota bacterium
TCGGCCTGCACCGCGCGGTCCTGGTCGAGTGCCAGCAGTTCGTTGCCGAACACGGCACTGAGCGGCACGTCCTGCGACTGCCTGGGCCGCACGACCACTTCGCGCTCGGTCGGCGCGTCCATCAGGCCGGGCACGAACACCGAGAGCGTCGCCGCCTGCGGCTCCTCGACACGCGAAGTCAGGCGCACCGAGCCGATCGGCTTCGATGCGTAGCGGCCCTTCTGCGAGGCGTAGACCTCGTCCATCTGCGCCTTCTCGACGCGCACGCGCGACGGGTTCAGGTTGAACGCGACCGCGGCCGTGAAGCGATTCGTCGCCGGCAGCACCGGCGGCATGACGTGTGCGTAGTCGAACTGCAGAACCTTCCAGCGCGCCGACGCGCCCATCGACCACGTCACGCCCTCGCCCTCGGCGCCCTGCGTGGTCGCGAGGTCCGTGAGTGCGCCGGCCTGCACGCCGACGAGCCCGCGGTACCAGTACTCGGTGCCCACGTGCAGGCGGTCGTTGACGTCGGCCGCCACCGTCCACACCGCGCCCGCCAGCGGCCGGCCCGCGACCCCGACCGTGAACAGCGGATCGGCGAGACGCTCCTCGGGCCCGTCCTGGTGCGTGACGGTGCGGCCGAACGCGTCCTTCAGCGAGGCACCGACCGACAGCCGGTCCGACACCGCGTAGTGCACGCCGAAGTCGAAGGTGTTCCCGGACCACTCGCTGAAAGTCGCGCCGTCGAGGTCCACGTTCGACGCGAGGTGCCGGTACGCCGCGCCGATGCCGACCTTCTTGCCGAAGCGGTACGCATAGCCGAGCGAGTAGGTGTTCTCGCCGAACTCGAGGCCCGTGTCGTCCTGGCTCGTCTGCTTCCACGAGAACGCCGCGGCGTGCTGGTCGGTGATCGGGAACACGTAACCGAGGTAGTTCTCGGCCGTGCCCGTACCGCCCACGTTCCCGAGCGTGCTCGTGAACTCCTGGTGGCCCAGCCGGGGCAGGCCGGCCGGATTCCAGTAGAGCGCGTTGCCGTCGTCGGCGAGCGCGGTGAACGCGCCGCCGAGTGCCGTCGCCCGCGCGCCGGGCGGCACGTCGGCCGCTGTGCCGGGGCCGGCGTGGGCGGGCGACGCGGCAGCAGCGAGCAGCGCGAGGACCGCGAGCGGGAACAGGCGGCGCGCGCTCATCGGTTCGCCACCACGACGGTGCGCACGGACGTCTCGCCGTCGAAGCGCACCGCGACCGTGTAGAGCCCGGACGGCACGACCTGCCCGTCGCCGTCGGTGCCGTTCCAGTAGACGACGTTGCGGCCGGCGGCGAAGGCGCTCGCCTCGGCGACCTCCTTGACCAGCCGACCGGCTCGGTCGTAGACCTTGACCGCACCGGCGCCCGCGCGGCCCAGCTCGAACGAGATCGCCGTCTGCACGTCGAAGCCACCGCCCCGGGGCGACAGCACGCGCGGCTGGCAATCGAGGTCGCGCGCTCCCTCGAAGCCCGCTCCCGCGACCGGCGGGTCGTCGATCAGCACGTAGGCGCCGAGCTCGTCGACGGTCGTCATGACGCGCGTGCCGTCACCAGACAGCGCACCGCCCTGTTGACAAACGCAGCGAGTAGGGGGAGAATGATGGCGCTGACTGGAA
>JANOEH010000108.1:0-4210 GCA_031413115.1 Candidatus Eiseniibacteriota bacterium
GACGGCGAGCGCGCGGGCTTCGTCGGTGGTGAGCATGGGTGAAACTCCGCGGGGGCGGTCGAGCGGGGGCGTTGCGGGATCGAGGGCGGGCTAGTCCCAGAAGGTCCAGCGGGCGAGCAGCACGAAGCGTGACGTGTCGGCGACGCGTGGGTCGTCGGTCGCCGGGTCGATGACGGGGAGGAACCGGTTCGAGCCTGCGACGTCGCGCAGCTCGGCGCGCACGAGGAAGTCGTCGAGCGCGAAGCCGGCGAACAGCCCGACGCGCGCCGCCGACGGCAGGTCGCCGGCGGGCGTGCCCGGCCGCGGGCCGAGGGCCTCGGCGATCGCGCCGACACGCAGGTCGAGGTCGCCGTGGAGGAACGCGCGGCGCGCCTCGATCTCGCCGCTGACGCGCCAGTCGGGGTCGGACAGGCGGACGACCGGATCGACGGTGCGGCCGAGCGCATGCCCCCCCACCTCGAGGCGCACGCCGCCGAGCGGCGCGATCGCCGCCGTGGCGACCAGCGCGACGAAGCGCGTCGCCGAGGCGAAGACCGCGGCCTCGGTCGCGCGCAGGGCATCGGTCGCGAACGGCTCGCGCGCCGGATCGAGCCCGGGCGTGCTCCGCCCGGCGTAGAGCGCGGCGCGCAGGCGGTGCTCGCCGCGCGCCCAGCCGCCGTGCGCGCTGCCGCCTGCCTCCTCGGCCGCCGAGCGCCGGTCGAGCCCGACGCCGCCGAGCCACGTCGACGAGGCGAGTGCGGGCGGATCGCCGACGACCGGGTCGTCGACGTCGTCGACCGCGCGGGGATCGAGCCGCGCCCCGACGCCGCGCCCCACGCCCGCCCACGCCCGCGTCCCCGCCTCGAGGTCACGCTCGAGGAGCAGCGATGGGGCGACGACCGCGTCGCCGTCGCCGTAGCGCCCGGCGCCGAGCGCTGCGTTCACCCGCGTGCCCCCGCCGCCGAGCGCGCCGTCCCAGCCCGCCGCGAACCAGCCGAGCTGCGCGGACCGCCGCGCGAAGGCGATCGCGCCCGAGGACTCGAGCGTCTCGCGGCCCCACGTCGCGGCGAGCCAGCCGCGACCGCCGCGCAAGGGGAGCGACGCCTCGAGCCGGACGCGCGCGGTCTTGCCCTCCTGGGCGAGCGTGTCGCCCACGAAGAAGTCGCCGCCCGAGGCGCGCTCGGCCGTGCGCTCGACGGAGAGGTCGTAGGCCGCCGCGCCCGAGGCCAGGCGCGCGCGCACGCGCCCGGCCGAGCCGGCGCGGACGTCGGGCACGCCCGCGTCGTCCTCGACGTTCTCGCGCGCCGAGCGGTACGCCGCCTCGAGCGCGAGCCGCGCCCCCGCGCGACGGAACGCGCCGGCGATCGAGTGGTCGCCCTCGGGGCCGAGCGGCGCGAGCGGGCCAAGGCCCTGCGACTCGACCGCGACGAGCCCCTGGGCAGCGCCGGCCGTGCCGGTCGCGAGGAAGCCGCTTCGCCTGTGCTGGTGCGAGCCCAGTCCGGCCCAGCCGATCACGCGGGCATGCCCGGCGGTCGCCGGATGCGGCAGGAAGCGCGCCTCGCCGACCTCGCCGCGAAACGCCGCGCGCGCCGAGACGGGCAGGCGCGGCGCTTCGACGGAGCCGACGGCGGCGAACGGGATCCGCGTCGGCGCGCCGCCCACCGCCCCCGGCGCCGCGGCGGGCAGCCCGAGCCAGTCGAGTTCGAGGCGCGCTCCCGGCAGGCCGAAGCGCGAGAGCGGCTCGGCCGAGCCGCGATCGTCGGCGAAGCGCTCGGTCATCGCTCCCTCGCGCGTCAGCCACACGGCAGCCGTCCCGTCGCTGCGCCGCTTCAGCGCGGCCGGTCCATCGCCCCAGCGCGGCGGTGGAGCGCGGCGACCGTGCACGAGATCGGTCGAGTCGGTCGGGGCCGGCGAAGGCGTCTCGATCGGCGCGATCACAGCGAACCCGGCCCTCGCCGCCGCCGCCACGCTGTCGACGGGCTCCTGCGCTGCCACAGCGTCCGGCCACGCCGCGGCCGCGAGGAACGCGGTCAGGACGAACGCCGCCAACGCGACAGGAGTCGTCAACGATCGCCTCGTGCGCTCGAGCGCTGCCACCAGCGGCACGCCGACCAGCGCGAACAACGCCGCGTTGGTTCCCACGTGGATCGCGGCGAACGGCAGCCCCGCCAGCAGCGTGGGCACGATCGGCCCGAAGAGCACGGCCGAGGCGAGGTTGGTCAGGAGGTCGAAGACCAGGGTCACGGCAATGCCCGAGGCGATCACGACCACCCCCCGGGGCGCATGACCGCTTGCCGTGAGTCGGCCGACGAAACCGCCGGTTGCGCCGGCACATGCCATGCCGGCACATGCCATGCCGGCGGTCTGGGCGGCGAGCACCAGCGGCACGGCCAGTCCCGAGCCGTACGGGTTCATTGCGCTGTAGAGGAACTCGCCGAGAGCAGCGGCAAGGGCGCCCCAGGCCGGACCCAGCACGAATCCCCCGACGAAGAGGATCACCGTCAGGAACTCGAAGTTGGGAATGCTGTCGAGATAGCCGGCGCCCCAGGCGAGGCCGGCGAACATGCCGGCGAGGGCGAGGCGGCGGGTGCGGTGCAGCGGCGCGTTCAGGCGGGCGTCCTCGTCGGCGGGCGGCGGAAGGCAGCGCGGTCGGCGCGACGCCGCCCGTCCCGTGAGACTAGGAAGCCGGCTCGTCGCCGGTCAAGCCCCTTCGGCGGCGACCTGCTTCGCCTGCGCGGCCCGGAGGCCTTCGACCGCGGCATACGGCACGTCGCCGTCGCCGATCTGCGAGTAGCCGCTGCGCTCGCCGTGGCTATCGGAGCCACCCGTGGCAACCAGTCCGTACTTCTCGCACAGCCGCGCGTAGCGGCCGCGATCGCCGTTGTCGTGACGCGGGTGGATCACCTCGAGCCCCACCAGGCCGAACTTCGCGGCCTCGCCCACGGCGAGATCCTTGCGCATCGTCGCGGGGTGGGCGATCGCAGCCACCCCGCCGGCGCGGCGCACCAACTCGATCGCACCGCGCGGTGTCAGGCTGCGCCGAGCGATATACGCGGGACCATTGGTCCCCAGAAACTTCCGGAACGCGTCGTCGATCGAGTGCACGTAGCCGGCGGCGACCATCGCCTCGGCGATGTGTGGCCGGCCGATCGCCCCGCCGCGCGCTCGCTCGAGAACATCGTCCCACGACAGGTCGTAGCCCAGCTCCTCCAGCCGCTCGAGGATGGAGTGGGCGCGCAGCAGGCGCTGTTCGCGGAACTGCTGCAGGGACAGACGGAACTCCGCATCGTGATCGTCGACGAAGTAGCCGAGCACGTGCACCTCGACGCTTCCGTCGTGGGCCGACAGCTCGACGCCGGGGATCACCTCGAGCCCGGTACCCGAAGCACGCGAGCGCGCCTCGTCGAGGCCGTCGACCGAGTCGTGGTCGGTCAGCGCGACCGCCGCGAGCCCGCCCGCGAGGGCGCGCTCGATGACCTCGGTCGGCGACCAGGTCCCATCGGAGTGGAAGGTGTGGGTGTGGAGATCAACCGTGCCGGCCGCCACGGCGCCGCCCGCTAGCGCCGAAGCTCGCGAATTTTCGCGGCGACTTCGGGATAGTTGGGCTGCAGCGCGAACACGGCTTCGAACTGGTCGAGCGACTCGATCGGGCGGCCGCTCGCCTCGAGCACCAGGCCCAGGCTGAAGCGGAATGCGATCACGCTGTCGTCCGTCAGGTTCGGCAACTGCAGGCCGCGTTCGAACTCGGCGATCGCGGCCCCGAAGTCCCCGCGCTCGAGCAGGCAGCGCCCGAGCATGTCCGTGCACTTGATGCTGAATGCGGCGTCGCGCGCGGCGAGGCGAAACTCGGCGACGGCTTCGTCGATCAGGCCCATCTGCCGGTAGGTCATGCCCAGGTCATAGTGGCTGGCCGCGTCATCGGCCTGCACCTGCTCGCGCACGCCGGCCTGGAACGCCGCGAGCAACTCGGTCAGGTCGACGTCGAGGTCCTCGGGCATGCGCTGCGAGACGGTCACGCGGTCGGCCGACAGTTCCTCGGGCTCGATCTTGCGGCGACCCCAGTCGGACAGGCGCTCGAGGCGGCGGGCCGCCTGCTCGTTGTTGGGATCGTACGCCCGCGCCTGGACGAACCACTCGTGGGCGCTCGCCGGCTCCTGCGCGGCGAGCGCGAAGTCACCGAGCTCGCAGCAGACGCCGGCGGCTTCGATCCACTGCTGACGACGCTCGCAGT
>JANOEH010000109.1:0-9150 GCA_031413115.1 Candidatus Eiseniibacteriota bacterium
AAGGCGTTCTTCATCGCGCCCGTCGTCGTGGTGAAGACGTGCGTCTTCAAGGTCGGCATGTGGATCACGTTGCTGCCGATCAGGCGCTGCGGCACCAGGATCCCCTTCGGGAACACCTCGTTCAGCACGCGCATCTTCGCCTTCGGCTCGTACTTCACCCACTCGGTGCCGGGCTCGTTCAGGTACTGGATGTCGACCTTCGCGCGATCAAGCACCGGCTGCAGGTTGTTGTTCACCGCGCCGACGCGGCAGTCGACGACCACGGTGCGGTTCTGCGCCGCGTAGATCTTCTCGCGCGGGTGGCCGATGGCGACCAGCTTGTCGATCGCCGCCTCGAGCTGCCAGGGCGTCGTCGAGCACGCCGGCATGTAGACGTGCCACGAGATGTTGATGCGCAGCGACGTCTCGGGGCCCACCGGCAGCGCCTCGCGGATGCCGGCCAGCTCCATGAGCCGCGCGTAGTCCTCCCGCACGGTCTCCGGCTTCGTGAACAGGACGGCGACCTTCGAACGGGGGATCACGAGGCGGTCTCCGGGGTCCGGGACATGGCGCCGGTGTCGGCCTGGGCTGCGGCGGCGGCGACGAGCTCGCGGGCGATCACGATGCGCTGGATCTCGCTGGCGCCCTCGTAGATCTCGGTCACGCGCGCGTCGCGGTAGTAGCGCTCGACGGGGTATTCCTTCACGTAACCGTAGCCGCCGTGGATCTGGATCGCGCGATGGGTGACGAACGTCGCCGCCTCCGAGGCGTAGAGCTTCGCCATCGAGGCGTCGATGCGGTGGGGCAGGCCGTGCATCTTCTTCCACGCAGCGCGGTGGACCAGCAGGCGGGCTCCGGCGACGCGGCGTTCCATCTCGGCGATGAGAAATGCGACGGGCTGGTGCTCGTGCAGCTTCTTGCCGAACGTCACGCGCGTGTCCGCATACCTCACCGCTTCGGCGAAGGCCGCGCCGGCGATCCCCAGCGACTGGGCGCCGATGCCGATCCGCCCGCCGTCGAGTGTGCTCATCGCGATCCTGAAGCCCTGGCCCTCGGCTCCGAGCCGGTTCGCCACGGGCACGCGGCAGTCCTCGAGCGCGAGCTCCACCGTGTCCGAGGCCCTGAGCCCCATCTTGTCCTCGTGCTTCCCGACCGAGAACCCCGCCAGGTCGGGCGTGACGAGGAACGCGGTGATGCCACGCGGGCCCACAGCGGGATCCGGATCCGTGCGCGCGAACAGCACGATGACGCCCGCCTGGGCTCCGTTGGTGACCCAGTTCTTCGTGCCGTTGAGGACGTAGTGATCGCCGTCGAGCCGCGCCGCACAGGAGAGCGCCGCCGCGTCGGAACCCGCGCCAGGCTCGGACAGCGAGAACGCGCCGAGGGTGCCGCCGGTCAGGAGCGGGAGGAAGCGTGCCTTCTGCTCGTCCGTGCCGTAGGTGACGATCGGCCAGCAGCACACCGAGTTGTGCACCGAAATCATGACCGACAGCGCGGCCGACACGCGGGCCAGCTCCTCGAGCGCGATGGCGTAGGCCAGCGCGTCGTAGCCGACGCCCCCGTGCTCCTCGGGCACGAGCAGGCCGTAGAAGCCCAGCTCGGCGAGCTGGGCCAGTGCCGCGGTGGGCAGCTCCTTCTCGTGGTCCCAGCGGGCGGCATGCGGCGCGAACTCGCTGGTGGCGAGGTCGCGAATCATGTCGCGCACCTGCTGGTGGTCGGGCGAGAGGCGGAAGTCCATGCTCAGGCCCCCGCCGCGACGGCATGCCGGGCAACGAGCAGCTTCTGCATCTCGCTCGTGCCCTCGTACAGGGTGGTAACGCGGGCGTCGCGGGCGTAGCGCTCGATCCCCGTCGACTCGAGATAGCCCCAACCGCCGTGCACCTGCAGGCAGCGGTCGGCGCAGCGCACGGCCGCCTCGCTCGCGGTCCACTTGGCGCGGGCCGACAGGTGGGCGAAGTCCTCGCCGCGGTCGCGCGCGGTCGCCGCCTCGTGGGTGAACAGCCGCGCCACGTCGCGCTCGACGGCCATGTCGGCGAGCAGCTCGCCCACTCCGCCGAAGTGCGCCAGCTCCTTGCCGAACTGCTTCCGCGTGCGTGCATAGGCCACGGCGCGATCCGTCGTCTCGGCGGCGATGCCCACGGCCTGCGCGGCCACGCCGATGCGGCCGACGTTGAGCGCAGCCAGCGCGATCTTCATCCCCTGCCCCGGCTCGCCCAGCAGCGCGTCGGCGGGCAGGCGGACGTTCTCGAAGTGGAGCGTGCGCACATCGGCCGGGTGAAGACCCATCGTGCGCTCGCGCTCGCCGCGGGTGATCCCGGCGACGTCGCCGGGGACCAGGAATGCCGCAAGGCCCTTCCCTCCGGCGGCTGGGTCGGTCGTCGCGATCACCAGCACGAGCCCTGCCGGGCCGCCGTTGGTGACCATCACTTTCTCGCCGTTCAGCACCCAGCCGTCGCCTTCGCGCCGCGCGTGCGTGCGCACCGCGCCGGCATCACTGCCGGCCTCGCGCTCGGTCAACGCAAACGCGCCGAGGACCTCGCCGCGCGCAAGAGGTGGCAGCCAGGCCGCTTTCTGCGCGGCCGTGCCGAACGTGAGCAGCGGGACACCGAACAGCGTCGCGTGCACCGAGACCAGGATCGCGTGCGCCGGCGAGACGCGGCTGATCTCCTCGAGCACGACCGCGTAGGCGACGGTGTCGAGTCCAGCACCCCCGTGCTCGGCCGGCCAGTGGATCGCGAGAAATCCTTCGCGTGCGAGCGCGACGACGTGTTCGGCCGGAAAGGTTCGTTCCGCGTCGAGCGCGGCGATCGTGGGGCGGAGCACTCGCTCCGCGAAGGAGCGGGCGCGGGCCTGCAGGTCGAGGTGCGCGGGCGGGAGCGCGAATTCCATCAGGCCGTGGCGTAGTCGTAGAAGCCGGCGCCCGACTTGCGGCCCAGGCGTCCGGCGGCGACCATCTTGACCAGCAGCGGGCACGGGCGGTACTTCGAGTCGCCCAGGCCGTCGTGCAGCACGCGCATGATGTTGAGGCAAACGTCGAGCCCGATCAGGTCGGCGAGGGCGAGCGGGCCGAGCGGGTGGTTCATGCCCAGCTTCATGACCGCGTCGATGGCTTCGCGAGTGGCCACGCCCTCCATCAGGCAGAACACGGCCTCGTTGATCATCGGCATGAGCACGCGGTTGGAGACGAAGCCCGGGTAGTCCTGGACCTCGACCGGAGTCTTGCCCAGCTCCTCGGTCCACTGCTTCACCGCCGCATAGGTCGCGTCGCTGGTGGCGAGCCCGCGGATGATCTCGACCAGCTGCATGACCGGCACCGGGTTCATGAAGTGCATGCCGATCACGCGATCGGGGCGCTTCGTCGCCGCGGCGAGAGCAGTAATCGAGATCGAGGAGGTGTTCGAGGCGAGGATCGCGTCGGCCGTGAGGATGCCGTCGAGCGTGGCGAACAGCGAGCGCTTGATCGCCTCGTCCTCGAGGATGGCCTCGACGCAGAGCGAAGCCTGCGAAAGGTCCGCGGCTTTCGTCGTGCCGCGAATGCGGCTCAGCACGACGTCGCGGTCGGCCTCGGTCAGCGCGCCCTTCTTGACGATGCGATCGAGCGAGCCCCGGATCGACTTCTGGGCGACGGCGATGCGCGCATCGTCCACCTCGAGGAGCAGCACGTCATGGCCCTTCGCCGCGAACACTTGCGCGATGCCGTTCCCCATGGTGCCGCCGCCGACGACGCCGATCACGCTCACGCGTACGTCTCGACGGACAGCGCGACGGCATTGCCGCCGCCCAGGCACAGCGTGGCCAGGCCCGACTTCGCCTTGCGGTCCTTCATCGCGTACAGCAGCGTCACCAGCACGCGCGCGCCCGAGGCGCCGATCGGGTGGCCCAGCGCGACCGCGCCGCCGTTGACGTTGACGCGGTCCCAGTCCCAGCCCAGTTCCTTGCCGTCGGCCAGGGCCTGCACGGCGAACGCCTCGTTGGCTTCGATCAGGTCGAACGAGTCGATCTTCTTCCCGCTCTGCGCGAGCAGCTTGTTCACCGCCACGACCGGCGCGTAGAACAGCATCTTCGGGTCGCCGCCGCCGGTCGCGTAGCCGGTGATCTTCGCCAGCGGCACGAGGCCGCGGCGCAGCGCCTCCTGCTCTTCCATCACGATCAGCGCGGCACCGCCGTCGTTGAGGCCCGGCGCGTTGCCGGCGGTGACCGTGCCGTCCTTCTGGAACGCGGTCGGCAGCTTGGCGAGACCTTCGATCGTGGTGTCGGGGCGCACCGGCTCGTCGTCGGCGATCACGATCGGGTCGCCCTTCCTCTGCGCGATGCTCACGGACACGATCTCGTCCTTGAATCTCCCCGCGGCCATCGCGGCGGCAGCCTTCTTGTGCGACTGCACCGAGAACTCGTCCTGTTCGGCGCGGCCGATCTTCGAGTTGGCGGCGGTGAACTCGGCCAGCGCGCCCATGTGACAGTCGTTGAACGAGCACCACAGCCCGTCCTTGACCACGCCGTCCACCAGCTTGGTGTCGCCGAGCTTCACGCCGGTGCGGCCGGTGTAGAGGTAGTGCGGCACGTTCGACATCGACTCCATGCCTCCGGCTACGATGATCTTCGCGTCGCCCGCGCGCACGGCCTGGGCAGCGAGCATCACGGCCTTGAGGCCGGATCCGCACACCTTGTTGATCGTGAGCGCGCCGATCGCCGGATCGATGCCGGCGGCGAGCTGTGCCTGCCGCGCCGGCGCCTGCCCGACGCCGCCCTGGACCACGTGGCCCATGATGACCTCGTCGGGATCGGAGGCACCGAGGCCCGCGCGCTTCATGGCCTCGGCGATCGCGATGCCACCGAGCTTCGGCGCCGCGAGCGGCGACAGCCCGCCGAGGAACTTTCCGATGGGCGTCCGTGCGCCCGCGACGATGACCGGGGTGAAGCTCATCCCTTCTCTCCTTCCCAGGCATAGCCCGCGTCCTTCAACAGGTGCTTGGCGATGACGATGCGCTGGATCTCGCTCGTGCCCTCGCCGATCTCCATGAGCTTGGCGTCGCGGTAGTAGCGCTCGACATGCATCTCGCGCATGTAGCCCATGCCGCCGTGGATCTGGATCGCGCGATCGGCGCACCAGGTCGAGGCTTCCGAGGCGTACAGCTTCGCCATCGCGCCCTCCTTCTGGTACGGCAGGCCGTGATCCTTGCGCCACGCCGCGTCGTAGACGAGGTGCCGCGCGGCCTGGATCTTGAGCGCCATGTCGGCCAGCATGAACTGGATCGCCTGGAACTCGGCGATCGGCTTGCCGAACTGCTTCCGTCCCATCGCGTACTTCACGGCCGCGTCGTAGGCGCCCTGGGCAATCCCCAGCGACAGCGCACCGATCGAGATGCGCCCGCCGGCGAGCGTCGAGAGGAACTGCTTGTAGCCCATGTTCTCGGCGCCCAGCAGCTGGTCGGCCGGCACGAACATGTCCGCGAAGTGCAGCTCGACGGTGTCGGACGAGCGCAGGCCCATCTTGTTCTCGCGCTTGCCCACCTTGAAGCCGGGGGTGTTCGACTCGATGATGAACGAGCTGATGCCGCGCGTGCCCTTCGTCTTGTCGGTTTTCGCCGTGAAGACGATGACCTCGGCCACCGAGCCGTTGGTGATGTAGATCTTCGTGCCGTTGACGCGCCAGCCGCCGTCGTCGCGCACCGCGGTGGTCTGCGTCCCGCCGGCGTCGGATCCGGCATTGGGCTCGGTGAGCCCGAAGGCGCCCAGCGCCTTCCCGCTGGCCATGCGGGTGAGGAACTTCTTCTTCTGCGCGTCGGTGCCGAACGCGGCGATCGGCCCGCAGCCGAGCGAGACGTGCGCGGCGAGCGTGATCCCGAGCGACGCGTCGACGCGGCCGATCTCCTCGACCGCGATGCAGTAGGCGAGCGTGTCGAGGCCGGAACCGCCGAGTTCCTCGGCGTAGGGCAGGCCGAGGAAGCCGAGGTCGGCCATCTGGCGGACCAGGTCGGCGGGGAACTCCTCGCGCTCGTCGCGCTGCGCCGCCCCGGGCAACACGGCCTCGAGGGCGAACTTGCGCGCCGCGTCGCGCACCTGGAGGTGCTCTTCGCGCAGCAGCTGTTCCATCACAGTGGACATGCGATCTCCGGGTCGGCCTGGATGCGGCACGTCGCGGGATGGGGCCGGGCGGCCCCGCTCCGGAGGGACGAGCGGCGCAGGGGGTTCAAGAAAGGACGGTGTCCCTGCATTGTAGCGGGCGGACGCCCCCCGCTCAAGGCCGGCCGGGACCGCCCGCGCCGAGCGTGCGCGCCTGCGCCTCGACCGACCCGCGCATCCGCTCGAACGCCGCGCGCCCGTCGTCGAGCGCCCCCGCGAAACGCGACTCGAGGTCGGCGCGGTCGAGCGCGCGCCCGCTCGCGTACCAGCTCTTCGCCACCTCGCCGATCGCCCAGGTCGCGGCAAACGTCGCGGCCGCGCCGGTCGCGGCGTCGACTACCCCGCCGATCATCCCGCCGCCAAAGCGGCCCGCAAGCCGGCCGAGCAGCCGACGCGCGAAGCCGTCGATCGCCTGGCCGCCCAGGCCCAGCCCGACGGTGGCGAGCAGTTCCTTCGCATGGCCCGCGTCGACCCGGTGGCCATAGGCGGTCCCGATGTCGGCGACGAGCTTCAGCTGCAGCGGCACGATTCCGAGCGTGGCCAGTCCCTGCGGCAACAGTTCGAGCGCGGCGGCGAACACCGCGGCCTGGCGAATCGTCTCGTCGAGCGCGGCTTCGTCCGCCAGCACGGGAGTTGCGGGCGTCGCTGCGGGGAACGCGGCCTCGATCGCCGACATTGGTGCTGGCAGGAGGTGCGGTGCCACAGGCGCGTCGACCTGCGCGGCGTGCTCGGCCGGCATTCCGAGAGCGACACGGAGTTGCTCGAGGAATGCCCGCTCCGCGGGCGTCAGCACGCCGTCGGCGTGGCAGACGCCGAGCGCGAGCTCCCACGCCGCCGTGCGCAACTCGGGCGTGACCAGCGCCTGCGCCTCTTCCTCGAGCGTCGCGGTGCCGAGTGCGACGTGCGCGTTGACGCTCGCGATCCCGGCGATGCCGAACGACTCGAACGTGGCGGTCAGGACATCGCGCTCGGTACGGTCGCGCCGGCCGTCCGACTGCGCAGCGAGCAAACCGATGGTGGCCAGGGCTTCGTGTTCGCGGGAGTTCATGGCGTCCTCACTGGGGTGTGGGAATCGGTGCGGCAGCGGGTGCATCGTGTGCGGCCGGCTCGGGCGCCGGTGTCAGGATGTCGAGCGCCAGCCGCCAGCGCTTGCCATCGGGATTGCGCCAGACGTGCAGGAACGCCTGCCGCGCGCCGTCGGGCGGCGTGACCGTTCCGTAGGTGTAGCCCACGTCGCCCTCGGCCGACGCAGCACCGGCGGGCTCGCTCCATTGCAGCGCGGTCTGCGCCCACGCCGCGCCAGGCGCCTCCCCGGCGACGGCCGAGCCGATCATGGGCGGCGATTCATCCCGACCGACGCGCACGTCGCGATCGGCGTACGTCGTGAGGGCGCGTGCCCAACCGCCCTGGCCGATGGCCGCGGCGTACATACCTTCGGCCGCGAACAACGTCCTGTCGGCGTTCCGCTGTGAAGCCCGGGGCGTCTTCGGCTTGCGCGCGGCATCGCCGGCCCGCGACCACGTGAGCGACTCGGCGGGGCCGCGCTCGTGTCCGTGCCCGGCGTCGATCACCGCGCGCAGCGTGCCGTCGGCCTGGCGCCGCCACACGGTTGCGTAGTGGCCGAACGCGATCGGCGCGTCGGCCGCCGTGCGCCGGAAGTCCCACGGACCCGTCGTCCAGCCCAGGTCGCCGCCGACCGAGACCTCGGCGTAGGACGGCTCCCAGGCGAGCCGGGCATCGGGATTCCCTGGATGGGTTGCCAGCCACGCCTGCCCGTCGACGGGACCCGGCCGGAACAGGATTGCCTGCGGTGCGAGCGCGGCGATGAACGCGGGCGTGACCCCGCGCGCCGCGGCATCGGCCGCGAAGGCGCGCTCGGCCGCCACGAACTCCGCGACATCCGACGGCGGCGGCGAGGATGCAGGGCCAGCGCCGGCAGCGATGGACGGTCCGCCCATGATCAACAGCGGCAGGGCGAAGCAGAAACGCGAAATGGAACGAGGTGACATGGGGATCTCCCGGGGCGCGCACGCCCCCTGACCCGATCGCCCCCAGCATGCACCCGCGGGCGGCACGACGCCAGCGCCGCGACCGGACCAGAGCTCATGCTCCGGCGTTGCGGTCGTAGGGCAGCGGCGCGTCCGCGGCCGGCCACCAGCGCTTGAGCGTGCGCACGTAGAACGGAAGCACGATCAGGACCAGCACCAGGCCGCCCGCGACGAGCCAGCCCGCGTCGTCACGCACGGAGGAGGCTGCGGCCGCAACGCCCGCGTCGGCGCCCGGGCCAAGCATCAACGTTGCGGCGTAGATCAGGCCGTTGTTCGTCGCGTGTGCAGCGATGGGCACCCACAGCGAGCCCGTCCGCGCGTAGAGCACCGCGAGCGCGATCCCGATGAGGAACGCGGTGAACGGGCTGGTGGTGAAGTGCAACGCGCCGAAGATCGCCGCCGAGGCGAACACGCCGGTGCGCAGGCCGAACTTTCGCGCCCAGCGGGTGAACAGGAGGCCGCGGAAGATGAACTCCTCGATCCACGGCGCGAACACCGACACCCCGACCCCGAGCAGCAGGCGCGCGCCCGGCTGGAGCGCGTGGATCTGGCGGTAGAGGAACGAGCTCTCGTCGGACAGCGCGGTGTCGAACGTGGCCGGCGCGAACAGCCCCACCAGGCCCGAGAAGAGCGCGAGGATCCCGATGTTGAGCCCAATCGTGGCCACCCCGAACCCGATTGCCGAAAGGACGTCCGCGGTCGCGGGACGCGGGCCGTAGACCCGCGCCACGTCGACGCCGCGCAGCCACGCATAGGCGTGCAGGACGAGCCCGAGGCAGGCGTAGACCACGATCGTCATGAAGCCCACGTCGCGGGCGAGCGGCCAGTGGCCGAAGTACCCGACCGCCGCGACCGGCACCAGCCCGAGGGCCGCGACGACGGCGATGCCGCGCGCGGTGAGCCGGGCGAACGGGTGGATCGGGTGGATCGGGTCGGACTCGGTCACGGGCGGGGGAACGGTTCGGCAGGTTGGCGGCGCATGGGATCTCCGGGTCCGCCA
>JANOEH010000110.1:0-11951 GCA_031413115.1 Candidatus Eiseniibacteriota bacterium
CGCAACCTCACCGCAGCTGCCAATCAGGCAAGCGCGGCCAAAGCTGATTTCGTGGCAAGCATGAGCCACGAATTGCGCACACCGCTAAACGCCATCATCGGTTCCAGTCAGTTGCTCCTCGAAGAAGCGGCTGACGAAAACGACAGCGAATCGGTAGCCGATCTTGGCCATGTCAATAAAGCGGGCTCCGACCTGCTGCGCCTGATTGACGACATCCTCGACTATTCGCGCATCGAGTCCGGCCAGCTCGCGATCGGCTCGATGGACTTCGACCTGCGCGTCACCGTCGATGCGGTCGCCTCGCTGCTGGCGACGCAGGCGCACGACTCGAAGGTGCAGTTCTCGAGCCTCGTGCACCATCGCGTGCCGTCGCTGGTCAACGGCGACCCGGGTCGCGTCCGCCAGATCCTGCTGCAGCTCGCGCAGTGCGCGCTCGACCAGACCGAGGGCGGCGAAGTGCAGCTGCGCGTCGAACTGGTCGAGGAGACCGCGCACCAGGCGGTCGTCCGCATCTGGGTGAACCGCATCGGCTCGTCGCTCGGCGGCGATCCCGAGGTCGAGGCCGGCCTGCTCGCGCTGTACCGCGGCGAGCCCGCTCCCGGCAGCCGCTTCGGCGGCCGGGCGCTGGGCCTCACCATCGCGCGTCGCCTCGTCGCGCTGATGGGCGGCGATTCGGGCGCGACGAGCATTCCGGAACTGGGTGCCAAGCTGTGGTTCCGGATTCCGCTCGGCAAGCAGGCCGAGCGCCCGGCGACAGCCCCGTGGTCGGCCGAGCGCGGCGATGTCACGCGCCTGAAGGCGCTGGTGATCCACGCTGAAGCCGCCTCGCGCGGCGCCATTCGCGAGGCGATCGGCGCCTGGGGCGCGACCTGCGACGAGGCACGCGGCGGGCTCGAGGCGATCGAGGCGATGAAGGCCGCGGCTGCCGCCGGGGCGCCGTACGGCGCAGTTCTGGTCGACCTGGAGCTGGCCGAGCTCGACGCCGACACGTTCGCGCGCACGGTGCGCGAAGACGCGTCGCTCGCCACGACGCCGCTCGCCCTGGTGACCGCGATGGGCCGCCCGGGCGACGCCGCCCGGGCCGAGAGCTGGGGCTACGGCGCCTACTTCGTGCGCCCGATCGAGAGCGGCGAACTGCGCGCTGCGCTGACTGAGCTGATCGGGCACGAGCCGGGAACCGCCGGTCGCCTGGTGACTCGACACACGGTGGCCGAGCTCAAGAAGAGCCGCGTTCGCGTGGTCGTCGTCGAGGACAACCCGATCGACCAGCTGGTCATCGCCTCGGCGCTGCGTCGGGTCGGCTACGCGCCCGAGATGGTGGGCGACGTCGAGGCCGCCGCGGTGACGCTGGCCACGCAACCGGCCGACGTCGTGTTCGTCGACGTCGCCTCGGCGGGGGACGAGGGCATCGAACGCGCCCGCGCCCTGCGCGCCTCGTGCGATCTCGCCGGCGGACGGCGCACGCCGATCGTCGCGCTGGTCGGCCGCGTGCGCGAGGAGGATCGCACGCGCTGCGCCGAGGCCGGCATCGACGACCTGCTCGGCAAGCCGGTCGATCTCGAGGCGCTCGTCGCCACGGTCGCCCGCTGGGCCGAGGCCGCTTCTGCGGCCGAAGCACCGGCACCGGCGCCCGCCGAGTCGCGGGTCAACGTAGACAAGGACTTCGTCGTGCCCGAAGCCGCGGCAGAGCCTGAGCCCGCGGCGGAGTTCGTGCCCGAGTTCGTGCCCGAGGTCATGGCGGAGGCCGAGTTCGTCGCCGAGCCGGTGAACGAGCCGATCGCCGAGTCCCTGCCCGAGCCGGCCTGGAACGAAGCGCCGGCGCCGTCGCTGGTGCCGGTGCCCGGTCCGTGGGATGCGGGCGACCTCGCGGTGATCGACGCGGCCAGCCTCGACGCGGTCAGCATGGGCAACGACGAGATCCGCGGCCTGCTCATCGATGCATTCCTCACCCGCACGCGCCAGCCCATCGAGCGCCTCAAGAAGGCTGCCGAGTGGAGGGACGCGCGGGCGATCGAGTTCCAGGCCCAGGCGCTGGCCGGCATGTGCCGCTCGGTGGGGGCGGGACGTGCCGAGTGGGTGCTCGACCGAATCGCCACGCTTGCCGTCGGCAACGGTCTCGACGAGGTCGAGGCCGGCATTGCGGCGCTCGACTCCGAGATCGAAAGCGTGCGCGCCGAGTGGAAGCGCGGGGTGGTTCCCACCGTGGTTGCAGGGGATGGCGAGGGTGAGCAGCGCGCCGCCTAGGAGCGGTTTCCGACTTCAGAACTCACTTGAACGGCGGTCGGCGGGTCCGTGGCGAAGCTGCGGACCCGCAACGCTTTCGGGGGTTGTGCTACGCTGTCGCTTCACCCGACGAAAGGGGCAGCGTGAACGGCGGAACCGGCGCACCGAGCGAACTTGCAGGAGGACCCCGGCCGGGGGCCGAGCGCTTCCTGTTGCGCCTCGCCCGGGCCCTCCACGAGTCCGGCGCGCCCTCGCACCGCATCGAGGAGGCGATGGCCGTCCTCGCGCCGCGGCTCGGGATCGAGGGCCGCTTCTTCTCGACGCCCACCTCGATCTTCGTCTCCTTCGGCAGCGAGGAGGAGTCGCGGACGACGCTGCTGCGCGTCGAGCCCACGGGGGTCGGCCTCGAGCGGATGGTGCACGTCGACGAGGTGATCGCCGAGGTGCAGGCGGATCGCCTCACGCCCGCGGCCGCGATCGCCCAACTCGATGCGCTCGCCGCGCGGCCGCCGCGCTACGGCCCCGTGCTCACGATCGCGGCGTACGGCCTCGCGGCGGCGACCGTCGCGCGCTTCCTCGGCGGCGGCTGGCACGAGGTCGTCGTCGGCGCGCTCATCGGCGCCCAGACCGGCGTGTTCGCGCTGCTCGCCTCGCGGCACCGCGACGCGGCGCGCGTCTTCGAGTGGATCGCCTCGTTCGCGGCGGCCGCGGCGGCCGTCGGCTGGGCGCTGGTCTTCGCTCCGCTCGTGCCGGCGATGGCGGCGGTAGCAGGCCTCATCGTGCTCGTGCCCGGGCTCACGCTTACCGTCGCGCTGACCGAGCTGGCCACGCGCCACCTCGTCTCGGGGACGGCGCGCATGGCGGGAGCGGCACTCACCTTCCTCGCCATCGGCTTCGGGCTGGCGCTCGGCGCGCGCCTCGAGCCGCTCGTCGGCGCCGCGTCGGTGGCCGCCCCCTCGTCGCCCCTGCCGGCGTGGACCGAGGCCCTCGCCCTGGCGGTCACGCCGCTGGCGCTGACCGTGCTCTTTCGCGCGCGGCCCAGGGACGTGTTCGTGATCGCGGTCGCGGGTGCCGTGGCGTACGGAACGCAGCGCGTCGCGAGCCAGGTGGCCGGCCCCGAGATCGGCATCCTCGTCGCGGCGTTCGCCGTCGGCCTGGTGGGGAACCTGTACGCGCGACTGCGGCGCCGCCCGGCGGCCGTGGCGATCGTTCCGTCGCTGATCCTGCTCGTCCCGGGGAGCCTGGGCGTACGCAGCGTGTCGGCGCTGGTGGCGAAGGAAGTCGTGCCGGGGATCGAAGCGCTGTTCACGCTCGTCGTGCTCGCCGCCGCGCTGGCCGCGGGGATCCTGCTCGCCAACTTCGTGATGCCGCCGCGGCGCCCGCTCTAGGGCGCGGGGACGCGCCGCACGTACATCGCGTCGAATGCAACCGTCCACTCCTCGTGATCGAGCGGCGACGAGCGGATGAACTGTCGCACGCTACCGTCGGGCTGCCGGGAGAACGTCATCTCGCTGCGCTGGCCCGCCCCGCTGGAGGTGACCACGACCCCCGTGAACTTGAGGCCGGCGGCGGTGACCTCGCCTTCGTAGTCGGTCTGGTTACCGTTCGCGTCGATCCACAGCTGGCGCCACTTGCCGCTTGCCGGGTCGAAGCGATTGACGCTGTGCCCGTACGAGCCCGACGCCGGGTTCGCGCGCCAGCGCTCGTACAGCGCGCAGCCCTCGAGCTCGCGCGAGATCGTGTTCGTGCCGACGCGCACGCCGTTCGCCATCACGTCCCAGTCGCCGATCCAGAAGTCGAAGGCGCGAAAGCGTGGGTCCGTGTCGCAGGGGTATACCTGGGCGCGGGCGCGCGCGACCACGGTGTCGTAGCACGCAGTGCCATGGAGCGGGAGGAAGTCGGCGTCGGCGTCGAGTGCCGCGAAGTTTCCGTAGCCGGCTGCGAACGCGCGTCCGAGCCAGGCGCACGCCGAGTCGGGTTCTCCGCGCCGCGCCGCGATCGCAGCCAGGTTGTAGCGGGCGATGAGACGGGCGAAGCCGAGCGAGTCGACCTGCCGGTAGCCGGCTTCGGCCTCGTCGAGCCGGCCGGCGATGAGCAGCGATTGCGCCAGTCGGAGTCGGGCGCGGCCGTTTGCAGGCTCGGCGCGGACGACGGCGCGGAGCGAGTCGATGGCGGGATCGACCGCTCCCGAAGATTGCGCGGGGGCAGCCCCGGGCGCAGCGAACAACAGAACGGTGACGGCACAGAGCGCGTGCAGCAGGCGGGTCTTCATGGTCGGGGATTCTAGCACCGGCAGACGGGCTGTGACACGGGCCGTGACCCGGTCCCTGACCCGGGCTACGCCGCCTCGCGCTGCCGCTCCTCTTTGCTCCAGCGGAACCAGCCGCGCAGGTTGACGCCGAGGAAGATCGCATTGCCGAGGATCATCGCCAGGCTCGAGACCCAGAACCCGATGACGACCCAGATGACGTTCGACAGCATGAACGGAACGAAGCCGCGGCGGTCGCGGTTGCCCAGTTGCCACATGGCGACGAATCCGAGCGCCATGCCGAGCCAGTCGAGAAAGTAGTAACGAGAGATCATGCTCGCAGCCTACCCGAAGCGGCCCGGACCTTGCTCCCCCTCCGTGGCGGGAGCGCGCCCCGCGCCCCGGAGGGTCGTTTCATGCGCCATTCGTCCGTGGTTGCGCGCCGCCTCGCCGCTGCCGCCATGCAACTCGCAATCCTCGCGTCCCCGTTCGCAGCGCGGGACGCCGCCGCCGTGACCCATCGCGTCGGCCCCGGGCATCCGCTGGCCGCGCCCTCGGACGTGCCGTGGGAGTCGCTCGCCGCGGGGGACTCGGTCCTGATCGCCTGGCGCGCGACGCCGTACCGCGACAAGTGGGTGATCAACCGCGTGGGCACGGAGAGCGCGCCGATCGTCGTGCGCGGCGTCGCCGATCCCGGCACCGGCGCGCTGCCCGTGATCGACGGCGCGAACGCGGTGACGCGCCCGCAGCTGAACTTCTGGAGCGAGGGCCGCGGCGTGATCAAGATCGGCGGCTCGAACACGCCGCCCGATGGAATGCCGGCGTGGATCGTCGTCGAGAACCTCGAGATCCGCGGCGGTCACACGCCGAACACGTTCACCGGGCGGGCGGGCCTCACCGCGTACACGGCGAACGCCGCCGCCATCTTCGTCGAGAAGGGCAGCCACGTGACGATCCGCGGCTGCAAGCTCACCGGATGCGGCAACGGGCTGTTCGCCGCGGCGGAGACGAGCGACCTGCTCGTCGAGGGCAACTGGATCGAGGGCAACGGCAACGTCGGCTCGATCTACGAGCACAACAACTACACCGAGGCGCTCGGGGCGACATTCCAGTTCAACCGCTTCGGCCCGCTGCTCGTCGGAGCGGGCGGCAACAACCTCAAGGACCGCTCGGCCGGCACGGTCGTGCGCTACAACTGGATCGAGGGCGGCAATCGCCAGCTCGACCTGGTCGAGAGCGACTACGCCGAACTGATCGACGACCCGCGTTACCGGAACACGTTCGTCTACGGCAACGTGCTCATCGAGCGCGACGGCGACGGCAACAGCCAGGTCATCCACTACGGCGGCGACAACGGCCAGGCGGCGAAGTACAGGAAGGGCACGCTGTGGTTCCACCACAACACGCTGGTCTCGCGCCGCGCCGGGAACACGACGCTGGTGCGCCTGTCGACCGACGACGAGTCGGCCGACGTGCGCGACAACGTGCTGTACGTGACCGCGACGGGAAACCGCCTCGCGCTCGTCGACCAGGACGGTGTCCTCCTCGCGACCCGTAACTGGATGAAGACCGGCTGGGTCGCCAGCCACGGCGGGGGCCCGGTCAGCGTGACGAACGCGGGGCAGGTCACCGGATCGGCTCCCGGGTTCGTCGACGAGCCGGGCGAGGACTTCATGCTCGCGGCCGCGTCTCTTTGCCTCGACCAGGCGGTCGCGCTCGACGCGGCGTGCCAGCCCGCGCACGCGCCGACCCTCGCCTACGTGAAGCACCAGGCGGGCGCGCCGCGCTTCCTGACCGGCGTTGCGGCCGACCTGGGCGCCTTCGAGCGCATGGGCACGGTCGGCGTGGCTCCGGCGTCTCCGCCGCGCGCGTGGCTCCGGGTGACGCCGAACCCGGGCCGCGGCGACTTCGCGATCGACCTCGCCGGGGCGTCGCTCGAGACCGGTGGCACGCCCCGCGACACCGGACCGCTGTGCATCTACGACGCGCGCGGGCGGATCGTCGCGCGCCTGGCGGCGACGGGGGCCGGACGGTGGCGCTGGTCGCCGGCGGCGGGGCTGCCCGCTGGCGTCTACCGGGCGAGTGTCGACGGGGTGCGCGGCGAGATCGTGCGCTCACGCTGAGACGCTGATGACGGCGACGATGCGCTTGACGCCGAAGCGCGGTCGCGGCACGATCCGCCCGAAGACCATTCCCGCGAGCGTCCCCGCCTTGTGTTCCCCCGGCCGGCGATCGCAATTCGACGGGATCGTGCATGCGACGACGGCCGTACCAGCCCTCGCCGGACTCCCGCGCGACGGCGGCATTTCATCCCCGCCCGCGCCGCACCCGCCGACAGCCGAATAGCCGACACATCCGTCCAGTATCCGCTCCGACCGCCCGGACCTCTCGTCTCGGCGGTCCATTCGTGTTCACCCCGGAGGCTCGATGAACGAAGGCCGTCTCGACTCCTTCCGTTACGACGACGCGATCGTCCGGAAGTTCCTCGTCGCCACGTTCGTGTGGGGACTCGTCGGCATGCTCGCGGGCCTGCTGATCGGCCTGCAGCTCGCGTTCCCCGGGCTCAACTTCGACGTGCCGTGGCTGTCCTTCGGGCGCCTCCGCCCGCTGCACACGAACGCCGTCATCTTCGCCTTCGCGGGCAACGCGATCTTCACGGGCGTCTACTACTCGACGCAGCGCCTGCTCAAGGCGCGCATGTTCTCGGACCTCCTGTCGAAGATCCACTTCTGGGGTTGGCAGGCGATCATCGTCGCCGCCGCCGTGACGCTGCCGCTCGGCTTCACCCAGGCGAAGGAGTACGCCGAGCTCGAGTGGCCGATCGACATCGCGATCACGGTCATCTGGGTCGTGTTCGCGGTCAACCTGTTCGGCACCATCGCCCGGCGGCGCGAGCGGCACCTCTACGTGGCGATCTGGTTCTACATCGCCTCCGTCGTGACGGTCGCGGTGCTCCACATCTTCAACAACCTGTCGCTGCCGGTGTTCCCGTTCAAGAGCTACTCGATCTACGCCGGCGTGCAGGACGCGTTCATGCAGTGGTGGTACGGGCACAACGCCGTCGCGTTCTTCCTGACCACGCCGTTCCTCGGGCTCATGTACTACTTCATGCCCAAGGCGATCGGGCGCCCCGTGTACTCGTACCGCCTGTCGATCCTCCACTTCTGGACGATCGTGTTCCTCTACATCTGGGCGGGCCCGCACCACCTGCACTACACGGCGCTGCCGGAATGGGCCTCGACCACCGGCATGGTGTTCTCGATCATGCTGTGGATGCCCTCGTGGGGCGGCATGATCAACGGGCTGCTGACGCTGCGCGGCGCGTGGCACCGGGTCGCCGAGGACCCGATCCTCAAGTTCTTCGTCGTCGCGGTGACCGCCTACGGCATGGCGACGTTCGAGGGGCCGATGCTCTCGGTGAAGAGCGTCAACGCGCTCGCGCACTACACCGACTGGATCATCGCCCACGTGCACACGGGGGCGCTGGGCTGGAACGGGTTCCTGACCTTCGGCATGATCTACTGGCTGCTGCCACGCCTGTTCCAGACAAAGCTGCACAGCACGCGGATGGCCGAGGTGCACTTCTGGCTGGCGACGTTCGGCATGATCCTCTACGCGACGTCGATCTACAGCGCCGGGCTGACCCAGGGCCTCATGTGGCGCGCGTTCGACGAGACGGGCCGCCTGCAGTTCCCCGACTTCGTCGAGACCACGATGAAGCTGATGCCGATGTACTGGGGACGGGCCATCGGCGGGACGCTCTACGTGGCGGGCATGCTGGTGTTCGGCTGGAACATCCTGCGCACCTGGCAGGCGCGTCCGAAGGTGTACGACGAGCCGGTGATCCAGGCGGCGCCGCTGCCGCGCGCCTTCCACGAGCCGAAGAACGCGGGCTACGCGCCCGGGCACGCCATCCCGACGTCGGCGTGGAGCCGCTTCACGGGACTCGGCTGGCACCGGCGGTGGGAGGGCCTGCCGCTGCTGTTCACGGTGATGGTGATCGTGGCCGTCGTCGTCGCCTCGCTGTTCGAGATCCTGCCGACGTTCCTCATCCGCTCGAACGTGCCGACGATCGCCTCCGTGAAACCGTACACGCCGCTCGAGCTCGCCGGCCGCGATCTGTACATCCGCGAGGGCTGTTTCAACTGTCACTCACAGATGATCCGCCCGCTGCGCCACGAGACGGAGCGCTATGGCGAGTACTCGAAGCCCGGTGAGTTCGTCTACGACCATCCGTTCCTGTGGGGCTCGCGGCGCATCGGACCGGACCTGGCGCGCGAGGGGGGCAAGTATCCCGATCTCTGGCACGTGCGCCACATGGAGAATCCGCGCGCGCTCGTGCCGCAATCGATCATGCCGGGCTACGCCCACATGCTCCGCGACCCGCTCGACTTCCCGGCGATCCAGAACCGCGTCGACGCGATGGCCATGCTCGGCGTGCCCTACGGCGACGCCGTGCGCGACGCGCCCGGCGCGGCGCGGGCGCAGGCGAAGGAGATCGGGCGTCGCATCGTCGAGCAGGGCGGACAAGCCGGCCTCGAGGATCGCGAGATCGTGGCGATGGTCGCGTACCTGCAGCGCCTGGGCACCGACATCCGGAAGCCCGCGAAGGTGGCCGTGCGATGAAGCTCTCCGAGATCATGAGCCACGCCGGCCTCTCGGGTTACGCCGAGGTCGCGCTCGTGCTGTTCCTGCTGGCCTTCGTCGCCGTCGCGATCGCGACCTTCCGTCCCGGCGCGTCGCGCGCGATGGACGAAGCCAGCCGCCTGCCGTTCGACGACGAGAGCGCGAACCTGCCGCGCCCGGGAGATCCGCGATGACGCCCGACCAGACGCCCGCCGCCCCGTCGCCCTCCTCGGGAGGGACCGTGCCCGACGAGCCGCTGTTCGAGCACACCTACGACGGCATCCAGGAGTACGACAACCCGATGCCGCGCTGGTGGGTGCTGATCTTCTGGGCCACGATCGTGTTCTCCGCGATCTACGTCGCGAACGTCATCCCGGTGGCCGGATCGGGCAAGGGCTGGCACGCGAACTACGCCGACGAGATGGCGGCGGCCGAGAAGAAGTACGCCGCCTTGCGCGCGCCGAAGCCGGCGCCGGCGGACGACGTGCTGGTCGCGCTCGCGGCGGATCCCGGCGTGCTCGCATCGGGCAAGGTCGTCTTCATGAAGAACTGCATGCCCTGTCACCGCGCCGACGCCGGCGGCGTGATCGGGCCCGACCTGACCGACGACTTCTGGATCCACGGGGCGAGGCCGGGGGACGTGCACCGCGTCGTGTCGGCCGGCGTGCTCGACAAGGGCATGCCCGCGTGGGGCGCCGTCCTCGCCCCCGAAGACGTCGATCGCGTCACGGCATACGTGCTTTCCGTGCACGACACGCATCCCGCGAACCCGAAGGCTCCGCAGGGCGAGGAAGTGGAGGACGACACCCCTTGAGCGAACCGGTTCCCCACCTCATCGACGCGCCCGAGCGGGTCCTGCCGACCCTGAACCAGGACGGCTCGCGGCGCTGGATCCGGCCGCGGCCCTCGTTCGGGTCGTTCTGGAAGCGCCGGCGCGTCTTGTCGTGGGTGCTCATGTTCGTCTTCTTCGTCATCCCGTACCTGCGGATGAACGGGCGGCCGCTCATCCTGCTCGACCTGCCGCGCCGCGAGTTCCACCTGTTCGGCACCACGTTCCTGCCGACCGAGACGGTGCTCTTCCAGTTGCTGTTCCTCTCGGCGGCGATCGCGATCTTCCTGTTCACCGCGCTGCTCGGCCGCGTCTGGTGCGGGTGGGCCTGTCCGCAGACCGTCTACATGGAGTTCCTGTTCCGTCCCATCGAGTACGCGCTCGAGGGTGGGCCCGCGAGCGTGCGCCGTCTCGACGCGGCCGGCGGCCTGCCGGCGCGACGCGCGCTCAAGTACGTCGTGTTCGCATTGCTCGCGATGTTCCTCGCCCACACGTTCCTCGGCTACTTCGTCGGGGTCGAGCAGCTGGCGCAATGGGTGCAGCGCTCGCCGGTCGAGCACCCGACGGCGTTCCTCGTCATGCTCGGGACGACGGCGCTGATCTTCCTCGACTTCACCTGGTTCCGCGAGCAGACCTGCCTCGTCGCCTGTCCGTACGGGCGGCTGCAGTCCGTGCTGCTCGACCGGCGTTCGCTCGTCGTCGCCTACGACACCCGACGCGGCGAGCCGCGCGGGCACGTGATGCCGAAGGGCATGGGCGATTGCGTCGACTGCGGGATGTGCGTGCAGACGTGCCCCACGGGCATCGACATCCGCGACGGGCTGCAGATGGAGTGCATCCACTGCACGCAGTGCATGGACGCCTGCGACGCCGTCATGACGAAGGTCGGGCGCGCGCCGGGCCTCATCCGCTACGGCTCGCGCGACTCGATGGAGGGTCGTCCGTCGTCGTGGCTGCGCCCGCGCGTGCTCCTGTATCCGGCCGCCCTCGGCGTCGTGCTCGGGCTGTTCGTGTGGCAGCTGGGCACGCGCGCCGACACGGAGGTCACGATGCTGCGCAGCCGGGGCGCGCCGTACACGTTCGAGGCCGACGGCAGCGTGGTCAACCAGGTCCGCCTCAAGATCGCGAACCGCTCCGACGTCGGACGGCGCTATGTGATCGCGCTCGAGGGGGGCGCCGATGCGCACCTGATCGCGCCGATCAACCCGTTCCCGGTGCCCGCGCACCGCACTGCCGAGACGAGCGTATTCGTCGTCGTCCCGGCCGGCGCGCTGGCCGACGGCCGGCGCGAGGTCACGTTCCGCATCGAGGACGCTCCCGGTTCCGGCGCATTCGCCCGCAACTATGCGTGGTGCCTGGTCGGCCCGACCGCCGGCGGGGGGCGACCGTGAGCCCCGGGCGGCTCTGGCCGGCGGCGATGATCGCCGTGCTCGCGCTCACGGTGATCGCCAACATTGCCGTGCTGCGCCTCGCGCACGATCCCGATGCCGCGATCGTCGAGCCCGATGCGTACCCGAAGGCCGTCGCGTGGGACTCGACCGCGGCGCGAAGGGACGCCTCGCAGGCCCTGGGCTGGAGCGCCGTCGCGACGATCGAGCCGATCACCGGCGCTGGCGACGCGGCCCGCGCCGTCGTGCGCCTGCGCCTGGTCGACCGTGCGGGCCTGCCGGTCGACGGTGCGCGGACGAAAGTCGAGGCGATCCACAATCGCGAGCTGCGCCGCCCGTCGGCCGGACTCGTCGGCCGCGGTGACGGTGTCTACGAGGCGACGCTCCCATTGCCGCGCTCCGGCATGTGGGAGCTGCGCGTGGACGCGGTCCGCGGCGAGGCGCGCTTCACGACGAGCCTGCGCGCGGACGCGGTGCGGGGCACGCCGTGATCGCGCTTGTCGCCAGCGTGCTTGCGGCAAGCCTTCTGGGCAGCGCGCACTGCGTCGGGATGTGCGGCGGGTTCGTCTGCTTCTATTCCGCGGACGGGCGCGCCTGCGTACGCGCCCATGTCGCGTACCACGGCGGCCGCCTGCTC
>JANOEH010000111.1:0-40874 GCA_031413115.1 Candidatus Eiseniibacteriota bacterium
GCCGTGGCCTCGCCGCCGTCGAGGCTCGCGCGCACCAGCGCGACGACCGTCCCTGCGCCGACGAGTGAGCCCGCGTCGACGAGCACTTCATCGACCCGGCCGTCGTACGGCGCGACGATGGCGCGACGATCGACCGCGGCCAGCGTCGCGGGGATCTTCACCCGGTGCGGCAGTGGCACGAACAAGGCGCCGAGCGCGAGGACGGCGACGCCCATCGCCGCGGCGACGTGGCGCTGCACGAGCCCGCCCTTCTCGAGCGCGAGGTAACGTGCGCCGCTGAACAACTTCTTCCACATGCCGCGCGTCGCGTAGACGAACAGGAGGGCGAACATGGCGAAGCCAGCCTCGCGGAAGTTGCCGACGAGGATCTGGCGGACGAACAGCAGCATGATGATCGAATAGAACAGCGAGTAGGCCAGCGCGAGCGTGCCGTAGATCACGAACGCGCGGCGTTCGTGCCGGGTGATGCGCTCGAACTCGACGGGCAGGCGCAGGACGTGGCGGCGGAAGCGATCGCCGAGGTACTTGAACGAGCGCTCGCGCAGCTCGGGGATGTCGAGCCAGCTCATGAGCACGAAGTAGCCGTCGAGCTTGATCAGCGGGTTGTAGTTGAAGACCAGCCCGGTTGCGCCGGAGAACAGCATGACGCGAAAGGCCAGCTCGTGGAGGAGCAGATCCGGTGGGGTGCCGATCCAGACGAACGTCGCCGCCGTGAAGCACAGGATCTCGACGTAGCCGCCCGCCAGGGCGACGGCGGCGCGCTGCCAGCGGCTCGAGAAGAAGTAGATATCCGACGTGTCGCAGAACATCGCGGGCATGAAGTACATGAGCATGAGGCCGAGCCGTTTCGGCTGCCCCCCGAAATGCTTGCACGCCAGACCGTGCCCGAACTCGTGGGCGACCACGATCAGGAACAGGATGATCCACAACAGGCTGATGCCGAGCCAACTCGAGTCCTGCAGTGTGAAGATCGTCTCCAGCCCGACGCTGAGCGCGTCCCGCTTGTCCCACAGCAGGCCGCAGGCGGCGAAGAAGGCGAGGACCGCGCCGATCACGAACCAGCGGTTGAACGCGATGCGCGCCACCGGGTACACGAAGTTGAAGGCGACCGTCGGGTCGAAGACGCCGAACTGGATGCTGAAGACGTTCTTCAGCGATTCGGGCGCGAACTTGCGGCGCGCCTCGCGGGCACGGGCGCGCTGCATCTCGTTCATGCTGAACGTCTCTTCGAGGAAGCCGCCGCGCTTCATCTCACCCACGCGCTCGTCGACCCACTCGAGCGGGAAGTCGTACTGCGGATAGATCTGCCCAAGGGCGGCCGAGACGTCGCTCGGGCCGCGGTTGCCGTCGAGCAGCTCGCACAGCTCGTGGGTCAGCCGGTCGTGGCGGAAGTAGTAGTTGCGCATCGGGTCGTGGACCGTCCACGCCACTTCGCCCGACTCGAGGACGGGCCGCACCACGATGTCGCGCCGGAAGCGCGGGTACGGACGTTCGGCCGGCATGGGTGTGCGGGCCTAGCGCGCCGCGTCGACGAGCCGGGCGGTGACCCGGCTGCCGGCGGCGGGAGCGGGCGCGCTGCCGGCAGCGACGAGGTCGCCGGGCACGAGACCGGCCAGGATCTCGTAGCCGTCGGGCCGGCTGGCGCCCAGTTCGACCGCGACGCGGTGCGCCTGCCCCCCGTCGACGCGCACCACGAACAACTGGTCACCACTCCGTTCGAGGTGGGCGCCGAGCGGCAGGATCGCGCCACTCGCGATCGCGCGCCCCGCCGCCGCGCCGGCGGACCCGACGGCAGGGAACTCGGCTCGCACGCTCGCGCCCGCCAGTCCCGGCGCCTTTGCGTTGGCCTCGATCTCCACGCGGAATCGCGCGGTGACCGGATCGATCACCGGGCTCACGCGACGCACGCGGCCCTCGACGGGATCGACGGCCGCCTCGGTCGCGACGAGCGACACCGGGTCGCCGGCCTTGATGCGGCCCTGCAGCGCAGCCGGAAGATACAGATCAGCCTTCAGGCGCGAGGGCTCGGTCACGCGGAAGAGGATGTCCTGCGCCTTCACCGGACGGTGCACCTCGGCGCGCACCTGCCACACGATCCCGGCCACCGGCGCGCGCAGCGTGCGCCGCGCGAGGGCGAGCCGCGCCAGCTCGAGATCGGCCCGCGTCGCCTGCGCCTTGGCCCGCGACGCATCGAGGGTCTGCCGCGAAATCCACTCGCCCTGCGCGCCCTTCTCGGCCCGATCAAGCTCGGCCTGCGCCTGGGCGGCGAGGGCGCCGACGTAGTCGACCTCGAGCCTCTGCTCCTCGGCATCGAGCCGGGCGAGCGGCTGTCCGGCGGCGACGCGTTGCCCCTCGACGGCGAGAACGGTCCGCACGATCCCGTCGGAGCGGGCGATCACGGGCGCATCCACCGCAGGCTCGAGATAGGTGAGAAACGCATCCGCGCTCCCCAGCCCGGGCCGCACGGCGACCACATCGACGGCCGGGCTGCCTCCCGGATCCGGGGCGGCCGCACCCTCCGGGCTACCCCGGGAACAGCCGGAAACCAGCACGAAGCTCAGCAGCAGGGCAAGCGGCACGGCATCAACACGATGCGGCTGCGGCATCTCCGAACCTCGGGCAGGAGGAGGAATCACGGAATTAGCGTCGGGGCTGCTGTTCCATTCTGAAGTGCGGCCAGCCGGAACGAAGTGGTCGGCAGGCATGGTGCCCCCGGCTCTGGAGGCTGTCAAGCGGTGCCCTGAGGATTGTGTGTGGCCGGTTGCTGGAAAGTCGGTTGTTGCGCGACAAAGGGTTACGCGGCGGGTCCCGGCGGATTTGGGATCTGAACCGCCCCACACACAATCGTGAGGGAACAAGGAAAGGGATTGGCCCCGAGCCACGCGCCCGGGGCCAACCTGGAGGTCCTGCGAGGATACCTTGCTGCGGAGTGGAGCGGGCGGAGGCGCCGGGGTCACGGGTGTCACGCGCTGAAGTAGCGCACTCCGCCACGCTCACAACGTCCGACGCATCCAACGTCGGCACGCTATCCTTGGGTGCAGGGGTTGTGCCACACTGTGTCCAGCCTCGGTCACAACTGTTAAGTGATTGCTGGAAAATAACTTGAAGCAACACCACGATTTCCGGGCACCCCCGTGCTTGCTCTGCCGGGACCCCCGAGGGTGCAATCCGCACGGCGCGAATGCCGCAACTTGCAGACGGACCGCCACGGGCGTGCCCCGTCGAGGAGAGAAATCCCATGGATCTCAACGCCGGATTCGTCCAGCCGATGCGCGACGAGCTGACCCGCATCGGGTTCACCGAACTGCGTACTCCCGCCGAGGTCGACGCCGCGCTGGGCGGAAAGACCGGCACCACGCTCGTGTTCGTCAACTCGGTCTGTGGTTGTGCCGCCGGCATGGCGCGGCCCGGGATCGCCCAGGCGCTGGCAGGTGCGGGCGTCCGACCAGATCGGCTGCTCACGGTGTTCGCGGGGCAGGATCGCGAGGCGACCGCGCGCGCACGCGAGCACTTCGCGGCGGCGGCGCCGTCGTCGCCGTCGATCGCCCTGCTGAAGGACGGCGAGCTCGTCGCGTTCGTGGCGCGCCACCAGATCGAGGGGAAGAACTCCGCGATGGTGGCCGAGCAGGTCGTCGCCGCGCTCGAGGAGCATTGCATTTCGACCGCCTAAGGCGCGGTTGGAGTGATCTTGCGTTCTCCGGACGTCGGCGCCTTCAGTGGTGTGCGCGGCGCGCCGATGATGTCGGCGTCGGGCGGGCCCGGCGCGTTCCCCCCCGGGCGCGTCGTGGCTTCGCCCCCTGGAGAAGCCATGACCGAGACCAAGATCCGCAACTTCCCGCGCTCGCTGCCGCTCGCTCTCTCGGCGGTGGCGCGTCTGGTGCCCGGCTATCGTGGCTACGCCGCGAGAGAGGACCGGGGCGAGGAGGACCGGCGCCTGCGCACCCAGGTCGTTCGCTGCCTGCGCGACGCATCGCATGATCTCCATCGGACCGTGCGCGGCGCCCGCTTCGAGGCCACCGCGCCGGGACTTGCGCGACTGGGAGAGCTTTCGCTCCGCCTCGATGCCCTGATTGCCGACGTGGTCGAGGCCGCCGACGGCGCTCCCGGGTTCTTCGCTCCAGGCCGCGTCGACGAGCGGCGCCTCGAGCTGCTCTACCGGGCGGACATCGCGGTCGCCGAGGCGGTGCACGGGCTCGGTGCCGAGGTCGAAGCGTGGATCGCGCATCCCGATCTCGATCCGGCCGGCGGCGGCGCTTTTTCCGGGGTCGAGACCGCGCTCGATTTCGCCACGATGGCGTGGCGAGCCCGGCGGGAGATGCTCGACGGGGCGTGAGTTTTCGCGCGGGGCCGCGGCGGGTCAGCCCAACGGTTCTGCTACATTCCCGCCATGTCCTTCGTCCATCGAGCCGCCTCGGGCATCGCCTGGGGCCTGGCGCTCCTCGGCCTGTTCAGCGTCATCCTCATCATGTTCCTCGTGCGCCCGTTCCTCGATCGCGGCGATCCCGATCGGCGGCGCATGGGGCGCTGGTTGCACGGTTTCGGCGTGACCATCCTCCGACTGCAGCCCTTCGTCCGCGTGCACTTCGACGTTCGCACCACCGCTCCTTACAGCGAGCCCTGCGTGGTGGTGGCCAACCACGAGTCCGACTGCGACGTGTACGCCAGCAGCTGGCTCGCGACCCTCGGCTGGAACATGAAGTACCTGTCGAAGAAGTCACTCTTCGACGTGCCGGTCTTCGGCCCCGGGATGAAGCTTGTGGGGGACATCTCGGTCATCCGCGGGGATCGTCGCAGCCGGCTCGAGGCGTTCGAGCGCTGTCGCTGGTGGCTGGCGAAGGGGATGCCGGTGCTGTTCTTTCCGGAGGGAACACGCTCCCGCACCGGGGAGCTGGCGCGCTTCAAGGACGGCGCCTTCCGCCTCGCCATCGAGGCCGGCGCGCCGATCCGGCCGGTGGTGTTCGCCGGAACGCGCGACGCGCTCCCGCCCGGTGAGTCCCTCTTCCGCCCCGCGCACATCGGCATTCGCGTTCTCGACCCGATTCCCGTGGCGGGGTTGACGGTCGACGACGCCGGCGAGCTCGCCGCGCGCGTGCAGGCGCTGGTGCTTGCCGAGCGCGACGAGATGCGTCGCGCGCTCGGCAACTCACCCGCCGCCGATCACTCCTGATCGGTCCAGATCCGGTTTATGTTGGACAGGGCGGTCGGGTGGCGGCGGAGCAGGTAGACCGACATGCCCGCCGCGGCGATCAGGTTCGCCACCGTGATCGTCCACAGGCCCAGCGTGCCCAGGATGGCGCGGCCGATCGTGAACGCGAAGACGAAGAAGGCGGTCTGGTAGATCACGAACAGGAACAGGATCGCCACGCCCACCGTCGGGAAGCGCTCGAACTGCACCGCGAGCCACGACGTGATGAAGCCGGCGCCGAGGAAGGCGAGGAAGTGGACCGCGGTGTACCACGCCACCAGCTCGGGCTGGATGGGCACGACGGTCGGGTCGGTCGCGCCACGGAACAGCACGGCGCCGAGCATCGACGGGGTGTAGAAGGGCCGCTGGGCGAGCAGGTCGAGGACCAGGTACCAGGCGGCGACGAGGCCGGCGCCGATCATTCCGGCGAAGAACCCGTCCTCGAGGACCTGCGTCGTGACGGAGCGAGGGGCCGACGCGGCGGCCGGTTCTGCGGTGGACATGTCGGCACCTCCAGGGCTCGGCCGGCCCGGGAACGGACCGGCGCGGTCGACAGCGAGTGCGGCTATCCTAGCAGAGGGCTCCTTTCGGGCGGATGGGTCGCCCGGTAACGTCCTGCGGCATCGACTCTTCCGGAGAACCGAACCGTGCCCCAGACGAGCCGTCCCGCCGCCGAAGCTGCGGATCCCACCGACCCCCGGGACCCCGCGCAGTCCACGCCTCGACCACCCGTTGGTGTCGTCTACGTCGCGACGGCGGGGCTCCTCGTCGGGCTGGTCCTGCTCGGCGCGTCGGTCACGGTCGAGCTGATCCAGGCGGTGGGCCCGGATCCTCTCCGCGGATTCCTCTGTGCGGCCGGGGTCGCGGTCCTGTGGATCAGCCTGGTCACGCTCGTGGTCGCGGGGCTCTCGCCGGTGCCGTCGGCCGCGCGCCTGGGACTCGCGCGCGCGCGGCTGTCGCGCCGCGGTTGGTGGGCCGCGATCCTCGGCGGGCTGGCCCTCAGCCAGGCGGCCGATCTTGCGCTGCAGCTCTCGGGCGCCGGACGCGGACCGGCGCTCGGCTTCATGATCGAGGCGCTAAGCGGGGCCCACGGTCGCGGGCTCGCGCTCGCCCTCCTGATCGTCGGCGTGGGAGCGGGCACGGTCGAGGAGCTGTTCTTCCGCGGGTTCGCGCAGCGCCGCCTCGTGGCGCGCTACGGTGCTCCGCTCGGCATCGCAATCGCCGCGGCACTCTTCGCGCTGGCGCACGGGGATCCGCGGCACGCGGCATTCGCGTTTTCCTTCGGCGTCTTCGTCGGGGCCGTGGCCCGGTGGAGCGACAGCACGGCCCCGGCCATCGCCATGCACGTGGTCAACAACACGGTCTCCGTGCTCAGCATCGCCGCGGGCTTCGCCGGGCTCGAGACGCCCGTGCCGCGCGTCGTGCTGGCGCTCACGGGCCTGGTCCTGGCCGCCGTCGCGGTCGCGAGCCTGCGCGTGGTCAGGCGCGAGGCCGCGGAGTGGACGCCGCCGACGGGCCTCGGGTAGGTTCGCTCCATGGCCCACGCACAGCCGCACCCGCCTTCGCCTGCGCCGCGCGTCCCCGGCTGGGATGCCTTGCGCGAGCTGTTCCCCGGCGACGCGATCGGCGGGGTCGTGCTCATCGCCTGCGCCGCGCTCGCCATGGCATGGGCAAACTCGCCGTGGGCTGCGACGTACTTCGCCGCGCTGCACCACGAGCTGCCGTTCTCGCTCGGGCCATTCGCGCTTCGCCTCTCGCTGCTGCACTGGATCAACGACCTGGTGATGGCGGTGTTCTTCCTCGTGGTCGGCCTCGAGATCAAGCGCGAGTTCGTCGCCGGTGAACTGGCCGACCCGCGCCGCGCCGCGCTGCCCATCGCGGGCGCCCTCGGCGGGATGCTCGTGCCGGCGGCGATCTACGCGGGCTTCAACGCCGGCGGGCCGGGCGCGCGGGGCTGGGGCATCCCGATGGCGACCGACATCGCGTTCTCGCTCGGCGTGCTCGCGCTGCTCGGGCCGCGCGTCCCGCGCGGGCTCACCGTGTTCCTCGCCGCGCTCGCCATCGTCGACGACCTGGGCGCGGTGAGCGTGATCGCGATCTTCTACACCGCGAAGCTCGACCTGGCGGCGTTGTTTGTCGCGCTCGCCATCGTTGTCGGTCTCGCACTCCTCGCCCGGCTCGGCGTTCAGCGCCTGGCCGTCTACCTCGTCGCGGCGCCGGTGCTGTGGGCCTGCATGTTCGCCTCGGGCGTGCACGCGACCATCGCCGGCGTGCTGCTTGGCTTCGTCATCCCGCTGGGGAAGGCGGGGGACCCCGACATCGCGGACTCGCCGCTGGAGACGCTCGAGCACGCGCTCAAGCCGTGGATCACCTGGCTCGTCATGCCGCTCTTCGCGCTGGCCAACGCCGGGGTGGCGATGGGTGGCATGGCCGCGAACTCGCTGGCCCACCCGATCACGGCCGGCTGCGCGCTGGGGCTGCTCGTGGGCAAGCCCATCGGCATCTTCGGCGTGGCCTGGCTCGCGGTGCGCAGCGGTCTCGCGGTGCTGCCGCGCGGCGCCGACTGGGGCAAGCTGTGGGGCGTGGCGATGATCGCCGGCATCGGCTTCACCATGTCGCTGTTCGTCGCCTCGCTGTCGTTCCGCGGCGGCGCCGGCGGCGAGGACCTGGCGAAGCTCGGCGTGCTGCTCGGTTCGCTGGTCTCGGGCGTGCTCGGCACGTGGGTGCTGGGACGCGCGCTCCGACCGGCGAAGCCGCGTTTCGTGGAACCTGCACTCGTCCTCGTGGTCGTCGCCACGACCTGCCTGGGGCCGTTCGCCGTCCACGCGGCGCCGGCCGCCGCCGCCCTCGCCGTGTCGCTCACCGCCGCCGAGCGCGATTCGCTGCGCAGCGCCTGCGAGAAGGACCGCGCCGACACCGATGTCGCGTTGCGCACGAGCCCGACTTCGGCGCTCGGGGCGATCGCGCGCGTGCCGTTCAACCGGTCGTCGCGGGTGCTCATCGTCGGCGCGGCGCCGACCTGCGACCTGGTGCTCGACGACGCGAGCGTGCGCGCCCAGCACGTGCGCATCACGGTGGAGGGCGATTCGTTCCACGTCGCCGCCCTCGACCCCGGCGCGACCTTCGTTGCCCATGCGGCCGGCGGGCGCGACACGACCAGCGCGACGCTGCCGCCCTCGTGGATCGGCGTGGGCCGCTACCGTGTGCGCCTGTCGCACCAGAACGCGCCCGCCTTGATCGCCTGCGATCCCGACGCGCCCGCGAAGGCCGCGTACCCGGGGTCGGCGTGGTGGCCGATCGATTTCAAGTACCGCTTCGTCGTGTCGCTCGAGCCGGATCCCACGCCCGACACGCTGTGGATCGAGTCGACGAACAGCGCCCCCCGGGCGTCGCTCCGGGCCGGCTGGTTCCGCTTCGCGCTCGGCGGCCGGGTGCGCAAGCTCGCCGCCGTGCGCCTGCTCGAGCCCGGCGCCGGTGGCGACGATCTCTCGGTGTTCTTTCGCGACGCGACCAGCGGGAAGGGCTCGTACGGCATGGGGCGCTACATCGACCCCGAGCGGCTGCCCGACGGGCGCTACGTTCTCGACTTCAACCTGGCCTACGACCCGAACTGCGCGATCTCCCCGCACTACAACTGCCCGGTGCCGCCCGCCGAGAATCACCTCGGCGCGGCCGTTCGCGCCGGCAGCGCCGACCACCCGCACGAGGACGACGCTCGATGACCCCGGCAATGGACGCCGCGCGCGATCGCGTCGCCGCCGCCGCCGCCGTGGCGCTGGTCGGAGACGGCATGACCATCGGCCTGGGCACCGGCGACACCGCGCGACGCTTCGTCACGGCGCTGGGCCGGCGCGGGCGCGAGGAGTCGCTGCGTGTGCGCTGCGTCGTCACCTCGAAGGCGACCGAAGTCGCGGCCCGCGCCGCGGGGCTCGACGTGTGTGCGCTGCCCGAAGTCGCGTCGCTCGACCTTGCGTTCGACGGCGCCGACGAGGTGGACCCGCGGCTCGACCTGGTCAAGGGCGGTGGCGGTGCGCAGACGCGCGAGAAGATCGTCGCCGCCTCGGCAGCGCGGTTCGTCGTGCTGGTCGACTCCTCGAAGCTGGTCGACCGCCTGGGCGCGTTCCCGGTCGCGGTGGAGATCGTGCCCGAGGCGATCGGGCTGGTGACGCGGCGACTCGATTCCCTCGGTGCGGCGTCCCGGCTGCGGTATGCTCCGGGGGCAGCCGGTGGGCCGTGGATCACGGATCTCGGTCACCATCTCCTCGATGCGCAGTTTCCGCTCATCGCCGATTCCGCCACCCTCGCGGCTGCAGTCGACGCCATTCCCGGCGTCGTCGCACACGGTCTCTTCGTCGGCATGGCGTCCATCGTGCTCGTCGGTGAGCTCGAGTCGTCCGCCGTGCGCTCCCTGACACGCACGCTCTGAAGCGTCGATGTTCCCGGAGGCACCGCATGCGCCCGATCCCCGCTCACGCCCGCAGTCCGTTCATTCTCCCGCTCGCTCTGGCGCTCTTCGTCTTTGGTTGCGCCACCAATCCCGTCACCGGCAAGCAGGAGCTGTCGTTCGTCTCCGAAGCGCAGGAGATCGCGACGGGCCAGGAAAGCCGCGCGGCAGTGGATGCCGAGTACGGCTTCTACGCGGACGCCCGCTGGACCGCGAAGGTCGACTCGATGGGCCAGGCCCTGGCCGCAAGATCGCATCGGCCGGGCCTCCCCTGGGAATTCCACGTGGTCGACGATGCGGCGGTCAACGCCTTCGCCGCGCCGGGCGGATTCATCTACGTCACGCGCGGGATCCTCGCGCAATTCAACGACGAGGCGCAGCTCGCCGGCGTGCTCGGTCACGAAATCGGACACGTCACCGCGCGCCACTACGCGACGTCGGCCAGCCGCCAGCAACTGGCCGGACTCGGGCTCCTCATCGGCAGCGTCGTCTCCGAGTCGATCGCGCGCTACGGAGAGACCGCCTCGCAGGGGCTCGGCCTGCTCTTCCTCAAGTATGGCCGCGACCAGGAGAACGAATCGGATCGCCTGGGTGTCGACTACTCGATCAAGGCCGGCTACGACCCGCGTGAAATGCCGGCGACCTACCACATGCTCGCCCGCATCGATGCGGCCGCGGGCGCCCGGCTGCCGACCTACCTGTCGACACACCCCGATCCGTCTTCGCGCGAGGCCACCGTGCGCACGCTGGCGACCGCGCAGGTCGGCGCGCGCACCGACCTGGTCGTCGGTCGCGACACGTATCTGCGGCGGCTCGACGGCCTCGTCTACGGAGTCGATCCGCGGCAGGGCTACTTCGAGGCCGGGCGGTTCTATCACCCGGAACTCGCATTCACCATGGACTTCCCCGCCGGCTGGCAGACGCAGAATGCGCGGAGCGCGGTGACCGCCGTCAACCAGGCACAGAAGGCGGTGATGCAGGTCTCGCTGGTCGCGGCGGGAACGCTCTCGCCTTCCGCTCTCGCGCAGAAGCTGGTCGCCGACGGCCAGGTGACGAGCGCCGACGGGCGCGCCGAGACGATCGGCGGCTACGAGGCGTGGAGCGGCTCGATCGGGGTGAAGGACGAGCAGGGGCAGGCCGGCCGGCTGGCGCTGATCCTCCTGCGGCAGAGCCCGACGGTGATGTTCCGCATGCTCGGTCAGGTCGCGCCGGGGTCCGCGCCGGAGCAGGCATTCCTCGCCTCGTGTCGCTCGTTTCGCGCGCTCACCGATCCGGCGCGGCTGAACCCGACGCCGGCCCGGATCCGGATCACCGCGGCCCCGCAGGCCGGCACGTTCGGCCAGATCGTCTCGGCGATGGGCGCCCAGGGCCTCTCGATCGAGGAGACGGCGATCCTCAATGGGGTCGAAGTGGGCGATGCGATTGCGCGCGGCCGGCTGCTGAAGACCGTCGTGCCGGCGAAGCTGCGCTAGCGCGGGACCCTAGTCGTCATCGTGGTGCACCATCGGCGCGCCTCGTCCGAGCAGGACGAAGCGCGTCGTGCGCTGCTCGCCACCGGCCCGCACCCGCAGGAAGTAGACGCCGCCCGGGAGCATCCCCGCATTGCTCGCCGCGGGATCCCACGTCAGGCTGTTGCGCCCGGCCGGCAGGTCGCGGTCCTCGAGCGCCCGCACCCGCCGCCCGGCGAGATCGAACACGTCGACATGAACGCGCGAAGCGCGAGTCAGTGTCAGTCCGTAGGTCATCGCGCCGCGCACAGGGTTCGGCATCGGCGCGGACAGGGCGAGCCCGCCGGCCGGCACCTCCGGCACGCCGACCAGGCTCACCACCGTGCCGCTGGCACCGGCATTGTTGGTGAACACGGACGGGCCGGCCGACAGGGCGTAGTCGGCGGCGTTGCTGGTGCTCAGCGCCGAGGCGGCGCCCTGGAAGCCCAGCGCCTGGCCCGCATCGGTGGGCAGGGGATCGCCGAACGCCGGCCCGAAGTTGCCGTCGGCATCGTTCGTCGTCGAACCGGTCGTCGCACCGGTGTAGGCCGCGCCGCCCCAGCTCACACGCCAGTAGATCAACCCGCCGTCGCTCTCGAACGTCAGCGAGCCCGCTGCGATGTAGGTGTCCGGAATCGGCGTGATGAGCGTGAAATCGGGCGTGATGGCGGGATTGGTCGCGCTCGCGAAACCAGCGGTGGCCAGCAGCACCCGCGATCCGGCCGCGAAGCCGGAGACATTGGTCGGGATCGAGTGCAGGACGACCGGGTTCGCCCCGCCCGCATCGTGGACGACCAGCCGGGCGCCAGAGACCAGGTTCTGGTTGACGAAGCGCATGCGCAACTGGACGGCCTGCGCGGCGGTCGAGCCGTCGACGCCGGCGATGATCTGCTCGACCTGCATGAAGTGGAAACTGGCCTCGGCAGCTCCGGCGGAGCCGAGGGTGGCGACGGCCAGGGCCAGCACGAGCGGGGTGCGAAGGCGGATGTCCAAGACGCGGCCCTCCTCAAGGATTCCAGGATTGACTACCGGGAGCGGGGACTCCCCTCCAGATGGCTCGCCAAGGGAGGCAAGGCGACCCCGATGCTACGCCTGGGGTAGGAGCCGGGCAAGCAGGGTCGGTACGCCTGCAGGGGCCTTTCGCCCGTAAGTCGTGGCCGAACCGCTCGTTGACATCGGCCCCCCGGGGTGGATATCCTCCCGTGTCGGTCTTTTGGTTTCGCGCGCCGGGCTTCGCGCCCTTTGCCGCATCCGGGGGCGGGGTCCGGCGCGCGTGTCTTCCGGCTGAACTGTCGCCGGTCCTCTCCCCGTCGTCCCGGGTACTCCGATGCCGCGTAACGATCTCTGGAAGTCACTCCTCGTGGTCGGGGCCGTCCTGCTGTCGCTGTGGACGCTCTGGCCCTCGTTCCAGTTCTACCAGCTCCCGCGCGAAGAGCGCATCGGCGCGCCCAAGGACACACCCACCGCGAAGCTGCGGGACAAGTCGATCCCGCTCGGGCTCGACCTCCAGGGGGGCATGCACCTCGTGCTCGAGGTCGACCGCTCCAAGCTTCCGCCCGAAGAGGCGGCGGGGGCCGTCGACCGTGCCATCGAGGTCATCCGCAATCGCATCGACCAGTTCGGCGTGGCCGAGCCGATCATCCAGAAGCAGGGCGAGGATCGCATCGTCGTCCAGCTCCCGGGCCTGTCGGATCGCGAACGGGCGAAGGACCTGATCGGCCAGACCGCTCTCCTCGAGTTCAAGCTGGTGCGCAACCAGGACGAGGCCGCCGCCCTGTTCACCCGCCTCGACGCCGTGCTGGCGGCCAAGGCGCGGGCGGGCCAGGTGCAGGTGGACACCGCGCTGGTCAACCGCGCGATGTCGTCGCTGTTCCTCGATTTCCAGGCCGGGGGGGCGTTCATCGGCGTGGCCGACGTTCCGCGGGCGAACGAGCTGCTCGCCGCGGTCGGCCCGGATTCGGCGCTGTCGCGCGACACCCAGCTTCTGTGGGGTTCGGAGGAGGGCTATGCCGGCCGCACCGGCCGCTGGCTCTACGCGGTCAAGCGCGAGCCCGAGATGACCGGCGGCTCGGTCTCCAACGCGATCGCCAACCCCGACGACCAGAACCCCGGCGGCTGGATGGTGAACATGCGGCTGGCCGGCAAGGGGGCGTCGGATTTCGCGCGGGTCACCGCGGCGAACGTCAACCGCCAACTCGCCATCGTGCTCGACAACACCGTCCGTTCGGCCCCGCGCATCGATGAACGGATCCCGGGCGGCGAGGCGCGGATCTCGGGCTCGTTCGACGCGAAGGATGCGAAGGACCTCGAGATCGTGCTCAAGGCCGGTGCGTTGCCCGCGCCGGTGTCGATCGGCGAGGAGCGCTCGGTCGGGCCGTCGCTGGGGCAGGATTCGATCGACGCCGGATTCAAGGCGGCCCTCATCGGCACGCTGCTCGTGATCGCCTTCGTCCTCGTCTACTACCAGGGATCGGGACTGATCGCGATCGCGGCGCTGCTGCTCAACATCCTGTTTCTCTTCGCGGGTCTCGCCAGTCTGGGGGCCACGCTCACGCTGCCCGGCATCGCCGGAATCGTGCTGACGATCGGCATGGCGGTCGACACGAACGTCCTCATCTTCGAGCGCATTCGCGAAGAGCTGCGCAACGGGAAGACCGTCCGGACCGCCATCGAGGTCGGTTACGACCGGGCGTTCCGCACGATTCTCGACGCGCACGTGACGACGCTGATTTCCTCGGCCTTCCTGTTCCAGTTCGGGACGGGGCCGATCAAGGGCTTCGCCATCACCCTGTCCATCGGCTTGATCGCGAACATGTTCACCGCGGTGTTCTTCACGCGGATGATCTTCGACCTGATCACGCATCGCCGGTCCCTGACCCGGCTCAGCATCTAGGCCGCCGAGCCGGGAGGAAACGACATGGCCGACAAGACGCAGACCCAGACCCAGCACAAGTTCTTCTCGCTTCTGCCGACCAATCCCAACATTCCGTTCATGAAGTACCGAAAGTACGCCTACATGGTCTCGGCGCTCCTCATCGTGGCGACCGTCGCCTGGATCGTCGTCAAGGGCCCGAGGTACTCCGTCGACTTCACGGGCGGCACGCTGATGCAGATCCAGACGGCGCGGGTCCTGCCGACCGACGAGGTCCGGAAGGTGCTCGACGAGGTCGGCTTCCGCGGCGCCGAACTCCAGGCGGCCGGCGCGGGCGACGAGCTGCTCATTCGCCTTCCGGTCCAGAAGGTCGATCCGTTTCCGCGGATCGCCCAGGCCCTGCTGGCGCGCTTTCCCGACTCCAGTCCCGAACTGCGGCGCGCGGAGACGGTCGGACCGCGCATCGGCGCCGAGTTGCGCGACAAGGCCTTCTGGGCGGTGATCCTCTCCATCATGGGTATCCTGCTGTACGTCGGGCTGCGCTACGAGTTCAAGTTCGCCGTCGGCGCGATCATCGCCATCTTTCATGATGTGTTCGCCGCCTTCGGCGTGCTGATGTTCATGCAGCGCGAAATCTCGCTCACCGTCGTCGCCGCCCTCCTGACGCTCGCAGGCTACTCCGTGAACGACACGATCGTCGTTTTCGACCGCATTCGCGAGCGGGGGAAGACACTGCACAAGCTGTCGCACGAGGACCTGATGAACACGGCGATGAACGAGACCCTGTCGCGGACGCTCATCACCTCGATGACCGTGTTCCTCGCCACTCTCGCCCTCTACGTGTGGGGCGGTGAGGTGATCAACGACTTCGCGCTGTGCATGCTGGCCGGCGTGATCTTCGGCACTTACTCCTCGATCTACGTGGCCAGCGCGCTGGCGCTCGACATCTGGATCTGGCTCGACAACCGCAAGAATGCCGCACGGAAAGCCAAGGCGGCCTGAGCCGCCCGGGTGTCCGAGGGAGACACAATTCATGACGAAGCGGATGCAGGGACGATCGGTGCGCGGGGCCGCCGCGCTGCTCGCCGCAACGGCGGCGGGGCTTGCGCTCGTCGCGCTCGGCTGTGGCGACAACTCGGGCAACCCGACCGGTTACGTGCCCGAGGGGCAGGTCAGCCCGGCGATCCTTCTCACCGACGTGCAGCCGCTGAACGCGGACACGACCGAGGTCTACGTCCAGATGCTCGTGGTGGCGCCGCCGCCGTCCGACGGGATTCGTTTCTATGTCAGCCCGAACGACGAGGGTTTCCGCCCCGCGACCGGTGCGCCGATCCCGCCGAGCACCACGTTTAATTCGGGGTGGAGCCTCTTCCAGTCCTCGCTCGACGGCTACGATCCGACGACGACGTCCCTGAGCCTGATCGCGCGCGGGGCGCGCCGCGGCATCGAGTCGACGTACGCGCCGGTGACATCGACGAGCACCATCCTGGCGGCGCCCGCGCTGGAACTCGCACGGCGGCTTGCGGTCACGCTGACGGCACCGCAAGACTCCGCGGTCATCGACTCGTTCAACTTCGCCTGGGCGCCGGTGCCCGGGGCCGGGAGCTACGTGCTGCAGGCGTTCAATGCCTCGACCGGGGAGGTGGGCATGGTCATCCTTGTTCCGGCGGACGGCGGGCCGACGACGGACCTGGAGACGTCGATCCAAGACCAGGTTCCGTATCGCTGGCAGGTGATCGCCTACGACGCGGGCGGCCGGGCGTTTGCCGTCTCGCCGCAGCGTCTGGTCCAGTACGTACCGTCGGAGGACGCGCGGGCAGGCCAGGTCGCAATCCAGGTGGGAACGAAGCAGCGCTGATCCCCCCGCGATGAGGAGCATTCACGACGGCCCGCGGGTCTTGCGCTCGCGGGCCGTCGGCGTCTTCGGACGGACCCCCTCGCAGGCGTCGGGTTGATCCGACGGCGAGGCCCTCCCCGCGCCCCGGGCAGGGCGCGCCACAGGCCCAGGGACAACCGGCGAACCGGATGTCGGACAAGGGCTTGCCCGCGGCGGCGGCCATGCGGTCGCGGGCGACCAGGGAGTGGCACGAAGCGTGGTTTGAGTGAGCATCGCCGCGATCGATCCGGATCGCGGCCGCCCGGACCGCCGGGTCCTGCTCCTTCACCCCGTTCGCGAGGCCGTTCCCATGAGATTCCTCCGCCGTCCGTCCCCTCCGCCCGTCACGTCGCGCTCGCGCCGCCCGGCGCCGCAGTTCGTCATCCCGCTGCTGTTCTCGCTCGCCGTGGTCTGTGCCTTCACCGGCTGCGGTCGGGACACGAACAGCCTCAACGATGTTGTCTCCCCCATCACCGCCGGACTCGAGCGCTCGAATCTGGTGCCGGGTGGCGCCGCGGGATCCGGGCCGGCCATTGCGGGCCGGGACGGTCTCGATCCGCCCGCCGGTGTCGCTACGGTCACGTTCGGCGAGTCGACGCTGCAGCTGTGGCCCTACACCGGGACGTCGTTCGACGGCACCCCGTCGGACCCCGTGAACCTGCTGTTCGTCGGCAACGCCGACCCGGTCGCGATCCGCGATGCACTCCTGTCGCTGGATGGAAATCGCAGCGCGGCCGGCTTCCCGCCGGTGCCTCCGTTCGACGCGAAGTGGTCGGATGCGATCGGCGACGCGCAGACCAACTGGGTCGAGGGCGAAGGCTGGACCGGCAGTGCGATCCAGTTGCAGCTTGGCGACTACGAACCGCTGCGTGTGCACCTGCGCCTCTTTCGCACCGGTGCGCCGTCCGGCGGCGGGGGCACCTGGACGGTGGGCGCGGCGCACTTCGAGGTGATGATTCCGGGCACGGCCGATCACCAGGTCCTGAGCTGGGAGCTGGCCGAGCAGGTGGTCATCGCCGACCTCGTGCGCAGCGGGCTGCTCGATTCCGCGACGCCGCTGTCGCAGACCGGGATGCTGCACGACGCCCCGACGTTCCGCGAGATTCCGCCGTTCATCTACAACGCGCTGCCCGCCGAGTTGATCGGGCTCGTCGGGGGCCCGGCGCAGCCGGCCTCCGCCGGCGTGGGCATCCCGACCGACGGGCGCGCCACCATCCTGCACCTCGCCGGTCGTGCGCCGCGCGCGGGCAACCGCAGCCAGAGCTTCACCATCACGTACGACCAGGTCGTGCCGCGACCGTTCTGTGCCGACGGACCGACCGATTGGATCCACGTGGCGGGGCCGGTGCGCTTCGAGAAGACCGCCGTCGTCGACGACCGTGGTGGCTATCGGTTCGACTCGAAGTACTCGGGACGCCTGACTGCGACGCCGGTCGACGTGACGCAGAGTCCGCCGATCCCGGCCGGGGCGTCGTTCGAGGCGATGGTCGGCGAGCAGCAGAAGGGCGCGGTCTCGGCCGGCGGCAGCGACGTGACGGCGCTCTCGCGGCGCCTCATCCCGGGCGCGGGCGGCACGGAATTCGCCACCATCCAGCTGCGCGTGGGCAGCGACGGCGCGAAGCGCTACGACGTGCACACGCGCTGCCAGTAGCGGTCGCGATCAGGCCTCGGGTTCGGCGGCCTCGATGTCCGGGGCCGCCGAACCGGACTGGCGCAGCAGCAGGCTCAGGTGCGTGCGCTGGATACCGAGCAGCGCAGCCGCACGGGTGCGGTTGCCGCCGGTGCGGGCGAGCGCTGCGGCGATGTGGTCGCGGCGAAACACCTCGACGGCGGCGCGCAGGTCGAATTCGGGCGGCGTGGCTTCGGTGCCGGATTCCGGGGGGGATCCAGGTGCGCCGGGCGCGTCGCCCGATATTTCGACGGGCAGCAGGTCGGGAGTGAGCCACTCGTCGGGCGCGAGAACGACCATGCGCTCGATCGCGTTCTTGAGCTGGCGCACGTTGCCGGGCCAGTCGTGGGACTCGAGGCGCGCGCGCGTCACCGGATCGAGCACCATCCCCGTGCGCTTCGCGTCGCGGGCGTAACGGGCGACGAAGCGGTCGGCCAGGGCAGCGATGTCCTCGCGCCGCTCGCGCAGTGGGGGCAGGTGGATCCCGATCACGTTGAGCCGGAAGTACAGGTCCTCGCGGAACCGTCCCGCGCGAATCTCGGCCGGCAGGTCGCGGTGGGTCGCCGCGACGATCCGGCAGTCGACCCGCAGCGTGCGCGTCCCGCCCAGGCGCTCGAACTCGCCCGTCTCGAGGAAGTGCAGCAGCTTGGCCTGCATCTTCGCGCTGATATCGCCGATCTCGTCGAGGAACGCCGTGCCGCCGTGGGCGGTCTCGAGCCGGCCGATGCGCCGCGAGATCGCGCCCGTGAACGCACCCTTCTCGTGGCCGAACAGCGTCGACTCGATCATCTCGTCGTTCACCGCGACGCAGTTCACGTAGACGAACGGGCCGTCTGCGCGGTCGCTCTTGCGGTGCACGTACTCGGCGACCTTCTGCTTGCCCGTGCCGCTCTCGCCGGTGAGCAGGATCAGGGCCTTCGAGCGTGCCGCCTGGGCCGCGGTCGCGAGCACCGCGTTCATGCGCGGCGAGGCGACGACGAGATCGCCGTCGTCGTCCTCGTCGCGCTCGACGCGGGCGCGGTGGACGGACGTGAGGCGGCGCTTCTCGAGCGTGCGGTCGAGCACCGCGCGCAGCAGGTCGAAGTCGGCCGGCTTGAGCAGGAAGTCGGTCGCGCCCGCGCGGATCGCCTCGACCGCCGACTCGATCGAGCCGTGCGCCGTGAGGACGATGACGTCGGGCGCGCTCGCCAGCGTCTCCTCGTCACCGCGCAGGCCGCGCAGCAGGTCGAGCCCCGAGCCGTCGGGCAGTTCGAGGTCGAGCAGAAGCAGGTCGAAGCGGCGGGCGCGCACCGCCTCGCCCCCGGCCCGCACGCCCGCGGCTTCCTCGACATCGTGCTCCCAGAAGCGCAGGCGCTCGGCCAGGGCGCGGCGGAGCGCCGGGTCGTCGTCGACGATCAGGATGCGGGCCATGCGGCTTCCTCCTCGGGAGCGGGGGTCCACTCGTTGAACTGACAGACGAATCGCGCCCCGCCATCCGAGGGCGCCTCGATCACGACCGTGCCGCCACAACGGTCCATCCAGGCGCGGACGACGGCGAGCCCGAGCCCGAGTCCCGGTCCCGCGGTCTCCTCGGTGTCCACTGCGGCCGCGTCTGCGTCGTGCGCGGAGGGCCCGCGTCCACGGCGGAAGCGCTCGAACACCGCCTCGCGGTCCCCGGGCGGAATGCCCGGGCCGTGGTCGCGCACGGACAGCTCCTGCCGGCCGCCCGGCACGCGGCGCAAGGCAACCGTGACCGCGGAGCCCGGAGGAGAATACTTGAGTGCGTTCTCGGTGAGGTTGATGACGATGCGGGCCAATCCCTCGCGCCGGGCGGCCAGCGCCGGCAGGTCTCCGGGCAGCTCGGCGACGATCGCGACATTCCACGCCCGGGCGATGGGACCGAGCGTGGTCAGGGCCGCGGTCACGATCGATCCGGCTGCGACGCGCTCGAGCTCGGGTGGTGCGGCATCGGTCTCGAGGCGGGCGATCTCGAGCAGGTTGTTGACCAGGCGACCCAGGTGGCTGGCGGCGCCGCGGATCACTCGCACGTTCTCGGCGGCGGCCTCGGGTACGGGACCCGCGACGCCGTCGAGCACGTTCTGCGCCGACCACAGGATCGACGTGAGCGGAGTTCGCAGGTCGTGCGCGACCTGCGACAGGAACTCGTTCTTCTGCCGGTCCAGCGCGTCGCGCTCCGCCCGGCGCAACGACTCCTCCGCGGCCCGCCGCACGAGGTTCAGGCGGTCGAGCGCCCGGCCGGCATCCTCGCCGACGGTCGCGAGGAAGGCGAGGTCCTCCTCGACGTAACGCCGACCGCTGGCGCGCGGACCCAGGCGAAGCGTGCCCGTCTGCGCGCCGCCGGCCGCCAGCGGCTGGACGAGCACGATTCCATCTGCAAGATCCTCGTCGGACCATCGTCCGGGTTCGAGTTCCACTTCGGGTCGACTCGTCGCGCCCGCGAGCGCCTGCATGGGCGACGACTCGAGCGGCCCGTCGAGGCGCACGACGACGCGAGTCGGCTGCAGCGCGTCTCGCACACACGCCTCGAGGCGCACTCCGAGCGTGGCGGGACCGGCGACATCGAGGAGCTCGGCGCGAAAGCTCGCCGCGCGCTCGTGGTGGTCGGTGCGCAGCTTGAAGAACGCGCGATCGATCCACTGCCCGAGGATGCGCCGCGTCGGCGTGAACAGCGCCACGGCGCCACCGGCCGCGCCGATGCGCAGCAGGTCGATCCCGGCCAGCGGCCCGGGCGAGGGGCCGCCGAGATAGACGGCGAGCAGGAGGTAGGTGACGGTGAGCAGGGCGGCCATCGACCCGTAGAGCAGCGAGCGGCGGATGATGACGTCGATGTCCAGGAACTGGTAGCGCGCGACCGCGATCGCGTACGACACGGGGAGGATGCCGGCGCACAGGCGTGCGATCTCGAGCGGGATCAACGGCGCGCGACCGAGCGCCGCCGGCAACGCGTAGAGAAGGCCGAATGGAAACGCCCCGACCACGCTGCCCCAGGCGACCCACTTCACCTGCTGGCGCTCGCGCGTGAGCACGGCGCGCCGGGTCGCGCTCGCCAGGTACCCCGAGCCGCACAGTACGAGCAGGGCGAGGAAGCCGCTGGCCAGTCGCGTCGCGATGATGAAGCGTTCGTAGGCCGCGGGTCCGCCCCGCTGCGCGTAGAACACGAGGCCGCCGGCCTCGAGGGCGATCAGGATCGCGGCGAGCGCGCCCATCGCGAAAACGAGTCGTTCCCCTCTCACCTGCGGATCCGGGCGCGGAAACAGGAAGGCGATGCGCAGGAAGAGGACCGGCGTGGCGACCAGGGAGGCCATCCGGGTGAGCGGGGCCACGAGCGCGGCCGGCGACGCGGCGCCCGGAAAGTGCACGGCGCCCGAGACGACCGCGAGCCCGTAGCCCAGGCTGGCCCACAGGAAGGTCCGCGCCGGTTCGCTCTCGGAGCGCGCCGCGAAGATGAAGAAGCACGCGGACCAGAACAGGAGGGCCGTGGCAAACGAGACGAACAGGTGGAACGGCGTGTAGGCGCGAACGACGCGCACGTCGGTCGAGCCGGTCGCAGTCTCGACGCGGACCACGCCCCCCGGGCGCGTCCCCTGGACGCGGAAACGTGCCTCGGCCTCGCTCCCGACCGTCACCCCGTCGATTCGGCCGCCAGTTGCGAGCTGCGCGGCCGGCCACTGCGCCGGGTCGGGAGCGCCCACCCGGCCGTGGTCCCGGGCGCACACCAGGCCGAGGGCGAGGGCGGCGAGGCACAGGGCATGCACCGGGCGAAATTGGGGGATTCGGGTCAACGGCGCCTCCTTGTCCGGGGCGCCATGATCGCACGAACGGGTGCCTGTCCGGGCCACGCAAACTCTCCCCGCGGGACCCGATTTCCGGGGCATCTCCGGTGGGGGGGGCGGGTAGACTCGATGTGGACGCGGAGCTCCGCGCGCGGCGATCGCCGACGCGGGCCTCCGCCGCGTGTTCGGAGCCTGCGTGCGCCTGCCTCGTCCGACCCGTTCCGCCCTGGCCCTCGTGCTCCTCGGAGCGCTGGTCGGCGTCCTTGCGCCCGGCCGGACGGCTGGCGCGCCGGGCGAGCCGGACCGCGCCCGCTTCGGGATCGCGCGTCTCAAGTATGGCGGCGGCGGCGACTGGTACGGCAACGAGACCTCGCTGACCAACCTGCTCGCCGCGGTGCGCGAGCGCGGCGTTCCGATCGCGGCCGGCGAGGCGCCGGTCGTCACGCCCACCGACGACGAGCTGTTCAATCACCCGATGCTGTTCATGTCCGGCCACGGCAACGTGAAGTTCACGCCGGCCGAGGTCGAGCGCCTGCGCCGCTACCTCAACGCGGGCGGGTTCCTGTGGTGCGACGACGACTTCGGGCTGGCCGATTCGTTCCGCCGCGAGATGAAGCGCGTCCTGCCCGAGAACGAACTCGTCGAGCTGCCGTGGTCGCACCCGATCTTCCGTTCGCCCTACGCGTTCCCGCGCGGCCTGCCGAAGATCCACGAGCATGACGGCGGCGCGCCCAAGGCGTTTGGCGCGTTCCGCGACGGACGGCTGGCCGTGCTGTTCACGTTCGACACCGACCTGGGCGACGGGCTCGAGGATGCCGGCGTCCATTCCGATCCGCCGGAGAAGCGCGCGCAGGCGCTGCAGATGGCGATCAACATCGCGCTGTTCGCGCTCACGCAGTAGGACTCGGGGTCCGGCCATGATCGCTCACGACGCTTCCGCACCGCTCGCCGACCGCCTCGACGCCGGCCGTCGCCGCTGGTTCGTGCACACGTTCGTCGCCGGTATCCTCGCGCTCGCCGCCGCCGCGGCCGCCGCGCTGCTCGTCCTCGCCGGGCTCGCGATCGCGCTGGCCCGCGTTGCCGAGGCGCCGCTGGCGCTGGCGTCGCTCGGTGCGGCGATGGCGCTCGGGCTGGTCGCCTGGTTCGTCGTTCGGCCCCTGCGGGCACAGCCGTCGCTCAAGGGCTTCGCGCTGGCCGCCGAGACGCGCTTCCCCGAACATCGTTCGCTGCTGGTCAATGCACTCGAGCTGGCGCCGGCCGCGGCGGGTCCGGGCAGTCTCGCCGGCGCGCTCGTCGCCGAAGCCAATCGCCGTGCCGGCAGCCTCGACCTGGCGCCGCTGCTGCCGCGCGCGCTGCCGCGGCCCGCGCTGCTCGGCCTCGGGGCCGCCACCGCCGCGTGGGCGCTGGCCTTCGGACTCGCACCGGGGCCGCTGGGTGGCGCGCTCGATCGCCTGTTCCATCCGCGCGCTGCCGCCGCGACGCTGGTGTCGCTCACCGTCGAGCCGGGCGACGTCACCCTGCCGCCGGGCGCCACGCTGTTCGTGCGCGCGAAGGTCGACGGCACCGGCCGTGCGCCGACGCTCGTGTTCGAGCACGGCGGCACGCGCGACCGCGTGCGCATGGAGCCCGCCGCGGCGGACGGCCGCTTCGAGGCGTCGGTGCGCGGCGTCGCCGAGCCCGGCACCTACCAGGTCGAGGTGGCCGGCGTGAAGTCTCCGCTGTACGCGGTCGCCCTCGCCGGCCAGGCCGGCGTGGTTTCCTTCGACCTCACCTATCGCTACCCGGCGTATACCGGCCTGCCTGCCGAGAGCCGCTCGGCCACGCGCGGCGACGTGACCGCACTCGACGGCACCGAGGTCGAGGTGGTGGTCAACCTCGATCGCAGCGCAAAGTCCGTGCGCTGGACGCTGCCCACCCGCCCGCCGGTCGCGCTGCGCGCGCTGTCGCCGCGGCGCTGGACCGGCACCTTCACCGTCGGCGCCGCCGGTCCGTGGACGCTCGCCGCCGACGTCGAGACGCGCACCGTCGAGGCCACGTACAACGTGCAGCCGATCGCCGACCAGCCGCCGATGCTCACCGTGATCGAGCCCGCCGGGGATCTCGACCTGCCGGCCGGCTCGCGCATCCCGGTGTGGATCGTCGTGTCCGACGACTTCGGCGTCGCCGACCTCATTCTGGTGGCGAAGCCCGAGGATGGCGCCGTGCTGCGCACGCCGCTGGCACGCTGGCCCGAGAAGCCACGCGAGGCGAGCGTCGGCGCCGACTGGGATGCCGCGCCGCTGGCGCTGCTGCCGGGGAGGAGCGCGACATTCCACTTCGAGCTGCGCGACAACGACGCGGTGGGCGGGCCCAACGTCACGGTGAGCCGCACCTTCACGCTGCGCTTCCCGCTGCTCTCGGAACTGTTCGAGGAGCTGGGCCAGGAGCGCGAGGAGACGAAGGTCGCGCTTGAAGAGCTGAAGAAGGAAGCCGAGGAGGCCGCGCGGCAGAGCGAGAAGCTGGCGCGCGACCTGCAGAACGAGCGCCAGCTCACGTGGGAGAAGAAGGAGGCCGCCCGCGAGGCGACCGAGGCGCAAAAGAAGGTTGCCGAGAGGATCGCCGAGCAGGCGGCGCAGTTGCAGGAGCAGGCGGCGAAGGCGGCCGAGCACGAAGCCTACGACCAGCAGCTCCTCGAGAAGATGCAGGAGCTGTCGAAGCTGGTCGCCGAGCTGCAGAACGAGGACCTGAAGAAGTCGATCGAAGACATCAACCGCCGGATCGAAAGGACCGATCCGCGGCAGTTGCAGCAGCAGATGAAGGACCTCGCCCAGCAGCAGAAGGAGATGCTCGAGGGACTCGAGCGATCGATCGAGCTGATGAAGAAGATCCGCCAGGAGGAACAGGCGCACGAGGTCGCGCAGCGCGCCAAGGAGCTGGCCGAGCGGCAGAAGGAGCTGAACGACAAGGCCGAGAACAAGCCTCCTGCCGATGCCCCGCAGGCCGAGAAGCTCGCCGCCGAGCAGCAGAAGCTCGAGTCCGCGGCCGACGCGCTCAAGCAGCAGCTCGAGGAGCTGGCGAAGGAGCTCGAGGCCAGGGAGCAGGAGTCGATGCAGCAGTCGGCCGAGAAGCTGGAGAACGAGGTCAAGCCGCAGATGGACCAGGCCGAGCAGAACCACCGCCAGTCGCCGCAGAACAAGGGCGCGCAGAAGAAGGCGCAGCAGTCGGGCCGGCAGGCGCAGCAGAAGCTCGAGCAGATGGCGCAGCAGCTGCAGGAGTCGGCCGAGGGCATGTCGAACGAAGAGAACGAGGCGGCGGCCGCGGCGATCAAGCGGTCGGCGCAGGACCTGGTCGACCTGTCGCGCGCTGGTGAGCAGTCGCTCTCCCAGGCCGGCGGGGACGACGAGCGGGCCGAGAGGCAGGAGGACCTCAAGGAGGGTGCGTCGCGCGTCGTCGAGGACCTGATCGAGACCGGCAAGGACACGCCGTACCTGAGCCCCGAGGCGACGCAGCAACTGGGCAAGGCGATCAACGCGCTCGAGCAGTCGCGCGACGCGTTCGCGCAGGGCAACCCGGGACGCGGCAAGCAGGCCGGCGAGTCGGCGGGCGAAGCGCTGGATCGCGCCGTCCTGTCGCTGCGCGAGTCGGCCGCCGCGTGCAACAAGCCGGGCTCCAAGCCGGGCAGCGGCAAGGACGGCAAGAGCGCGCGCGAGAAGATGCAGGGCCTGGCCGGACAGCAGGGCGAGATGAACGGCCAGACCCAGCGGCTGGCCGAACGCCTGGCGCAGCAGCAGCGCCTCGCCGCCGGCGACCAGGCGACGATGGAGCGCCTGGCCGCCGAGCAGCGAGCCATCCGCCAGGGCCTCGAGGAGGCGATGCAGAGTGCGAAGCCCGAGGACAACCTGCTCGGGCGGCTCGAGCCGACGAAGGACGACATGAAGCAGGTGGAGGAATCGCTGCGCAAGGGTGAGCTCGATCCCGGGACGATGGCGCGCCAGGAGAAGATCCTCTCGCGCATGCTCGACGCGCAACGCAGCCTCAACCGGCGCGATTTCGACGAGAAGCGCGAGTCGCGCACCGGCCTCACCGTGCCGCGCACCGCGCCGGCCGACCTGCGCGCCGGCCTGCTCGAGCGCGAGCAGCGCGCACGCTACGACCTGCTCCGCGCCCGGGCCGAAAAGTATCCGGGCGAGTACCGCACGCTGGTCGAGGCCTATCTCCGCCGCCTGGGGGCCAGCGAGTGAGCGATCGCCGTCGCGTTGTGCCCGCCGCGAAACCCGTGCTTCTCGCATTGGTCGTTCTGCTCGCGGCCGCGCCGCGCCCGAGCGCCGCGCAGGGCGTCGAGCCGCCGCGCGTGCGCTCGATCCTGATCGGCAACGCCACCAACTTTCCGTCGACCGAGCCGAGCCTGCTGCCGCTGCCCGACGAGCAGTTGCTCGAGAGCGCCCGGACGCTGCTGCGCGGCAAGCAGTCCTCCGCGGCCGACCGCACCATCTCGGATCTCGAAACGCGCCACCCCGAGGATCTCGACGTGCTGCTCGCCCGCGCCGAGTTCATGCAGCGGCGGGAACCCGCGCCGGCCGTCGCCCGGTTCCTCGACGCACGGGCGAAGCAGTCGTCGGTGGCGAAGGCGCTGCGCGAGCGTCCGTTCCGCGCCGGTTTCTGGTCCCGCTTCGCGGCCGACTCGTACGCCGCCGCGGGGCAGGTGCCCGAAGCGCGCGCGCGCGCGCTCGAAGCCTGGGAACGCAGCCCCGAGCAGGCGTCGTGGGCGCGGGTCCGGCTCGAGCAGTGGAGCGATGGCAACCTCGAGACACTGGCGAAGGACGTGGCGAAGCTCGCGGCGAAGGATCCGGCGCGCACCGACCTGGCGCTCGAAGCCTCGCGCCTCGAGGCGATGGCCGGCCGGCCGCGCCCGGCGGTCGAGCGCATCGTGCGGGCCGAGGCACGGGGGGCGAAGCAGGTCGCGGCCGGTGGCGGCGAGGCGGGGGCGATGCCCGCGGGCTCGCTGCTCTGGCAGCTGGCGCTGTCGCTGCGTTCGCGGGACGATGTCTCGGTGCGCGGGGCCGATTCCGCGCTCGTCGCGCTGGCGGTGGGCCCGTACGACCCGGAGCTGCGCGAGCGGGCCGTGGCGCGGTTGTTCGAGGACCGCACGCGTGGCGACCGGGGACCCGGTGCGGAGTGGATGGAAACGAGCACGCACTTCCTCGGGCTCGACCCGACGCCCGTGCGCGCTTCGCCGAACCCGTCGACCGCGAAGACATCCCCGCCGCCGGATCCGGGGAGCGCCGAGCGCGATCGGCTGCGTGGGCTCGAGGGCGTGTGGCGCGGGCTGCCGGGCGGACCCGAGTCGGTGCGGCGCGGGCTCGACCTGGCCGATCGGCTCGAGCGCGCCGGCGAGACCGAAGCTGCCCTGCGGGTCGCCCGCGATGCCGGGGCGATCGCCGCGCGCACGCCCGGCGCGACGGACGATCCCGAGGTCGCGGCGCGGCTCACGCTCGCCGCGGGTGAGGAGGCGCTGCGCCGCGGGGACCTCGACGCGGCGACGCGAGCCTACGATGCGGTGCGCGACGGTGACGGTCCCGATGCCCTGCGCGAGGACGCGAACTTCCAGGCCTGCGAGGCGCGCTTCTTCGCGGGCGCGTTCGACAGCGCGGGCGGTGGCTACGATGCGTTCGCACGCGCCTACCCGGGGAACGCGCACGCCAACGACGCGCTCGAGCGCGCCTACCTGATCGAGTCCGGCGGCCCGGGCGCGCCCGGGCTGGCCGCGTTCGCCGATGCGTCGCGCCTGACGCGCATCGGCCGGACCGACGAGGCGCTGGCCCGCGCGCGCGAGGCCGAGACGGCGTCCGTCGGCGGCCCGGCGTGGTCGCACGCCGGCCTGCTCGTCGCCAGCCTGTTGGAGACGAAGGGCCGGCTCGCCGAGGCCGCGGCCAAGGCGCGCGCTATCGCCGAGACCGTGCCCGAGGATCGCCTCGCGCCGACCGCGCGCCGTCGCACCGGGGACCTCCTTCTCGCCGGGGGCGACCAGGCCGGGGCGCTGACGCAGTACGAGGAGTTGCTCGATCGCTATCCGCGCTCGTGGCTGGCGCCCGAGACGCGGCGTCGCGTGCAGTCGCTCCGCGCGAAGCAGGGCGGGACGCCGTGAGCCATGTCACGCGCCGGAGGCGCGTCTCCTTCGCGGTCCTGTTGCCGATCTTCGGCATCGTTCTCGCCGCCGCTCCCGCGACAGCGAAGCTGCTCGTGCCGATGGACGCGTCGCAGACCGATCACCTCAAGGCGTACGGACTCGCGTTCTGGGTGCTCGAGCGCGGCGGCAAGCTCGACTGGTTGCTCAACTATCGCGGCGGCTCGTTCCTCCTGCCCGACGACGCGGCGCTCGAGCGCGAGGCGCGCATCCGCGGCGTGAAGACCGAGCCCGCGGGCCCCGCAGACGAGGCCGCGATCCTCGCCACGATCGAGGACGCGAACATGGAGAAGGTGGTGCTCGAGAAGGCGCCACGCATCGCCGTCTACGTGCCGCCGAACGCCGTCCCGTGGGACGACGCGGTGCGCCTCGCCCTCGACTACGCCGAGGTGCCGTACGCCACGCTGTGGGATCCCGAGGTGCTCAAGGGCGACCTGCAGAAATACGACTGGCTCCACCTGCACCACGAGGACTTCACCGGCCAGCAGGGCAAATTCTACGCCGCCTACGCCGGCGCTGACTGGTATCGCGCCGAGAAAAAGCTGCAGGAGAGCACGGCGCGCTCCCTGGGCTTCGCCAAGGTCAGCGAGTGCAAGAAGGCGGTCGCGCGCACGATCAAGGAGTACGTCGCGCGGGGCGGGTTCCTGTTCGGCATGTGCTCGGCGACCGACTCCTACGACATCGCGCTGGCCGCCGAGGGCGTGGACATCGTCGACGTGCCGTACGACGGCGATCCGCCGGATCCGGCCGCGCAGCGGCGCCTCGACTACTCGCGCACGCTCGCGTTCCGCAACTTCACGCTGTTCACCGATCCCTACGTGTACGAGTACTCGGATCTCGACGTCACCAACGACGCGGTGCCGCGTGGGCGCACGTCGTTCTTCACGCTGTTCGACTTCTCGGCGAAGAACGACCCGATCCCGACGATGCTCACGCAGGACCACACCAACGCCGTTCCCGAGTTCCTGGGCCAGACGACCGGCTACCGGAAGGGGTTCCTCAAGCCCGGGATCACGGTGCTCGGCGAGACCGAGGGCACCGACGAGGCACGCTACATCCACGGCAAGTTCGGCAAGGGAACGTTCACCTTCCTTGGCGGTCACGACCCCGAGGACTACCAGCACGCGGTCGGCGACCCGCCGTCGAACCTGTCGTTGCACAAGAGCTCGCCAGGCTACCGCCTGATCCTCAACAACATCCTGTTCCCCGCCGCCGAGAAGAAGAAGCAGAAGACCTGATCCGCGACACGACGGGAGATCGCAAGGCTCCTTGACAGCGGGGCCGTGCGGGTGTGCAATCCAGCTACCCCTCCCGGAGGTCGAAAGATGCCCCTTCTCGTCCAGATTTGCATCGTCGCCGCCACGATCGCGTTCGTCGCCATGGCGGTCGTCCTCATCCGCGCCATCGCCCAGTTGCGCTCGACGGCGGCCCAGCTCGAGCGCACCATGGCGCATCTCGACACCACGATCCCCGAGATCGAACGCACGGTCGTCGAGGCCCGCGAAGTGCTCGACATCCTCGGCACCACGGCCACGCGCGTCGACGGACTGACGAAGGACTTCGTCACGACCGGAAGCAAGCTGGCCCGCGCGTCGTCGTTGATGGTGAACGAAGTTGTCGAACCCGCCGTGCAGATCGCGGCGCTCGTCAAGGGAGTGCGGGCGGGCGCTTCGTCGCTCGCTGGAACGTTCTTCAAGAAACGAGGCGCCGATTCGGCCGCCTCGAACCAGGGAGGAAACCACTATGAGTGACCAGCGTGCCGATACCCTTCTCGCCTTCCTGCTCGGCGCCGCCGTCGGCGCCGGCGTGGCCCTGCTACTCGCGCCGCAGAGCGGCGAGGAGACGCGCAAGCAGATCGCGGACAAGACGCGCCGGCTCGGCGACGAGCTCGACCACAAGCTGCAGGGCGTGAAGGAAGAGGTGAAGGCGCACAAGGGCGACTTGCAGAAGGCGCTCGTCGCCGGGAAGGACGCGTTCGATCGCGCCCGCCAGGCCGGAGATCCCGCCCCGACGAATACGGCTATGTAGCTCTGTGAGGTGCCGGCGAGAGCCGGCACAGAACACTGTTTCCGTGCCGGCACGACCGAACACCCCGTTCCGGCAGAGCCGGAACGAGAACGAGAACGAGAACGAGAACGAGAACGAGAAGAACCAGCAGAAAGCCCCCGGGGTCACGACCTCGGGGGCTTTTCTGTTTGATGGCTTCGCTTGCATGGCTTCGCCAGCATGGCTTCGCCTAGATGCCTCCGCCCGAATGGCTCCGCCTGGCTGGCAGCGCCCGCACCGCATCGCGGTGCGCGAACACCACGTCCGGATACTCCTGCAGCAACTGCAGGTAACGAGGTCCCGGCACGAGACAGGCGCGGGCCTGCATGACGAACGCTTCGATCGCCTGCGGGGTGAGCGGCGTCTCGTGGCGGACGGCATCGTCCATCGCGGCGTCGATATCGGCGACGAGCTGTCCGAGCGGGCGCAGCCACGCGAGCGAGGGGTCCTCGAGCACGGCGGCGTACCAACTGCCCAGGGCCATGCGGCCGTACAGGCGTTCGCGCTCCCGGCGCTCGGCTTGCAGCAGGATGGCCTGCAGGGTGAGGAGGGCGGGACGGGCGGCTTCGAGGGTCTGGAGGGTCATCGTCTCATTCAGATGCAGAGAGGGTCCGGGTCGATGCAGCAGAAAGGGGGCGGCTCCTCAGCGGAGCCGCCCCCTCCTGTTCAGCCTTGCTCCAGTGTGCGGACTACTTGGCCGCCGGATCCTTCATCAGCATCTCGCGGCGTTCCTTCAGCCGCTTGAGCTCCTCGGGATTCAGGACCTTGAACTCCACACGACGGTTCATGGCGCGGCCCTTCGCCGTGCCGTTCGTGGCGACGGGCTTCTTCTCGCCGTAGCCGGCCGAGGAGAAGTTGTCCTGGGCCAGGCCCGTGCAGTTCCCCCCGCGGGCCCATTCACCGACGGCCGCGGCGCGCTCCTCGGAGAGCTTCTGGTTGTAGGCGTCGCCACCCTGCGAATCCGTGTGGCCGCCGACTTCGATCTTCAACGTCGGCCACTGCTGGAAGATGGTGCAGAGTTCGCGCAGCGCCTGCTCCGACTCCGGCTTGATCGTCGACTTCGCCGTGTCGAAGTAGATGTTGCGTGCCGTGATCATGCCCTTGTCGAGGAGCTCCTGCTCCTGGACCGAGATCTCGATCGGGCAACCCGTCGCATCGACGCGGGCGCCGGCCGGAGTGTTCGGGCACAGGTCGATTCCGTCGGAGACACCGTCGCCGTCGGCGTCGGTCGGGCAGCCCTTCGCATCGACGCCAGCGCCGGTCGGCGTGTTCGCGCACTGATCCAGGCCGTCGCAGACGCCGTCCTTGTCGCTGTCGACCGGGCAACCGTTCGCGTCGACCTGGCAACCGGCCGGCGTATTGGCGCACTGATCGACTCCATCGTTGACGCCGTCGCCGTCCGAATCCATCGGGCAGCCCTTCTCGTCGACCTTCGTACCGGCCGGCGTTCCCGGGCACATGTCGACGCCGTCGCAGACGCCGTCGCCGTCCGAATCGATCGGGCAGCCCTTGGCATCGACCACGCAACCGGCCGGCGTGTTCGGGCACTCGTCCTTCTTGTCCCCGACGCCGTCCATGTCCGTGTCCACCGTCTCGCTGGTGCCGCCGAGCGAGAACTGGAGGCCGCCGGTGTAGACCAGGTTGTGCTGGCTGCCATCGGGCGCGCCGGCGGTCTGCTCCTCGTCCGTGAAGTTGAACATCATGTCGCGGGCTTCGAGGCGAAGGGCGGTGCGCGGCGAGAAGTGCAGCTTGAAACCACCACCGAAGTTCGGGCCGCTGTAGCTCTCGTCGCCCGCGTTCTCGATGTCGATCTTGTGGCTGCCGTAGCCGCCGAAGATGTACGGGTTGACCGACGAGCTGGGCGCGAGGTTGATCTGCAGGTCACCGGCCATGTGCGTGAAGTCGGCGCTGGTGGGGCTGCCGGCGATGCTCTGGACGTACGACTCCGTCCCGGCACCTTCCTGCGTGTCCGTCGAGCTCATGCCGTAGGTGCCTTCGATGCCGAACGTCTTGCCGAGGCCAAGGCCGAGCTTGCCGCCGTACATCAGCTTGTCCTGCAGGTTGATGTCCTTGGCCCACGTCGCGAAACCGGCGTATGGGGTCAGGTTGACGTGGAAGCCTCCCACCTCGGCCTGGCTGGCGGGGGGCATACAGACCACGAACCCGATCGTCGCGATGAACAACGCGGCGAGACGAGCACGGATTGAACGCATTCATTCCTCCTCGGTTGAATCTCCAGGGGTTCGCCAGTCGAGGGAGTCGACGTGCGAACCTGTGGCCTCGGCTTCCGTGCGAGTGCGGCGCCAGGCCCTTCGAAAAGTCGGGCAACCTGCACAACCTATGGGAGTGAACTCGCAGCAGTCAAACGGTTTATCGCAAGACTGCCGAGCGAGTTCGGGCGCGCAGTCGTGGACGTGGCCGGCCCGGCCGGGAGATACTGTCCGGGCACCCCCAAACATCGGCCGGATACGACACTTAACCGAGGATTACCTATCAACCTGATCGGAGTACTTTCACGCGGAGTGACAGCCCTGATTCTCGTCGCGATGCTGCCGCCGAGAGCACAGGCCGACGTTCGCATCGACATCCGCGAGAGCGCGTGGTCGGCGGGGCAGACGCCCACCGCCCTCGAGACGCTGGTGCGCACATGGGTGCAAGGACCGCGGCGACGACTCGAGAGCCAGCTCGTCGGCGCGGTGAGCGACAGCGTGCTGCGGGCCACGAGCTTCACGCAGATCGATCGCCTCGATCGCGACAGCTCGTACTTCGTGCGACCGGCCGAGCGCGCGTACATCCCGGTCTCCTACGCGCCGGGACGCGCGCAGAACGCCGCGCGTTCGGCCACGATGCGCTCGTCGCTGGCCGCGGGCACGGCGCCGAAGGACACCCTTGCTGCCGTGCGCGTCGTCGACCTGCCGCGGACCCGCCGCATCGCGGGGATCGACTGCCGTGGGGTCCTGCTCGAACTGACGTTTGCCTACCGCGACAGCGCGATGAACCCGGAGGATGACCTCGTGGGAATTCTCGCCGACACCGTGTGGCTCGCTCCGCCCGACTCCCCGGCCGGGGAACTCGGCCGCTTCGAGCGCGACCTGGCGCAGGCGACGGGGGGCGACAGCCTGCTCGCGGCCGGCAATGCGGTGCAGATCGCCGGCCAGCGCGGGCTGGGGCTGGTCGCGCTCATCCAGAGGGAGCTGCGACGGCAGTCCGGGACGGTCCTCGCCTCTCACTTCTCGAACCTGCTCAAGGGGTTGCCGCGCGGCCTCGTCGGAGTGGAGCGCCTGCCCGACGGCACGGCGATCATCCAGCAGACGATCCGCGAAGCGGTGGCGGTCGACGCCGCGCCGGTCCCCGCGGCGCTGTTCGAGCCGCCGGCCGAGTTCCGCCGCGTCGAGCGGGGCGGCGGGACCCGGGGCCCGGCCCCGTCGGGAGGAAAACCCGGCACTCGCCCTTGACCGCAAGGGGCGCGCCGTGGAGAATCGGGCGTGCCCCTCCTTCCCAGCTCCAACGCGTGCGAACAGGCGCCCCGGCTCCGGCCGACGCGCCTGTTCGTCCTTTCCGGCCCGACTCGCCGTGGGGACCGATGATCCGCGCCATCATCTTCGATCTCGACAACACGCTGACCGACTTCATGAAGATGAAGGGCGCGGCGATCGAGGCCGGCCTCGACGGCATGGCCGACGCGGGGCTGACCGTCTCGCGCGACGTGCTGCGCGAGCACATCTGGCGCGTCTACACCGCCAGGGGCATCGAGTACCAGCAGGTGTTCGACGAGGCGCTCGCCGCCGCCGCCGGGAGCATCGATCCGCGGGTGCTCGCCGCGGGCATCGTCGCCTATCGCCGCGCGCGCGAGTCGACGCTCGTGCTCTATCCGCACGTGCAGTACACGATGCTCGGCCTGCTGAAGCGCGGGCTCAAGCTCGCCGTGGTCAGCGACGCCCCGCGCAACCAGGCGTGGCTGCGCCTTGCCTCGTTGCAGCTGCACAATGTCTTCGACGTGGTCGTCACCTTCGAGGACACGAACGCGCGCAAGCCCTCGCCCGAGCCGTTCACGAAGGCGCTCGAGCGCCTGGGTGTCACCGCGGACCAGGCGCTGATGATCGGGGACTGGGCCGACCGCGACGTCGTCGGCGCCGCACAGGTGGGCATCCGCACCGTCTTCGCGCGTTATGGTGACACCTTCGGCACCGTCGAGTCGGGCGCCGATTACGACGTGAACGACATCATCGAGCTGCTCGACGTGGTCGACACGATCAACGGCCGCCCGCTCGAGGTCCGCCCGGTGGTCGACACCGTGTTGCCCGCGGGCCCTCCCGCGCCGCGGCCGCCGGGGATCGTGCGCGACCGTGGCGGGGTCGGAGAGCCTCGGCCATGACCGCGCCCCGCCTCCTCGTCCTCACGGCGGCCCGCATGCGCGCGGCCGACGCGGCGGCGACGGCGGCGGGCACGCCGGTCGCGACGCTCATGGAGCGCGCGGGCGCGGGCACGGCGCAGGCGATCGAGCGTCACTTCGGGCGCGTGCATGGCTGGCGCGTCGCGGTGGTCGCGGGGAAGGGAAACAACGGCGGCGACGGGCGTGTCGTCGCGCGACTGCTGACGGCGCGCGGCGCGCGTGTCACCGTTCACGCGGTCGAGGAGGGCGCGGTCGAGCTCGCACCCGAGATCGACCTGGTAGTCGATGCGATGCTGGGCACGGGCAGTCGCGGCGCGCTGGCGCCGCCGTACGCCGCCGCCGTCGCGGCGATCGCCACGGCGCGGGCGCGCGGCGCACACGTCGTCGCGCTCGACCTGCCCAGCGGCCTCGATGCCGACACGGGGTGTCCGCTGGTCGACGGCGGGCCGTTCGTCCGCGCCGACCTGACCGTCGCGTTCGCGCACCTCAAACCGGTGCACGTGCTCGTGGCGGGGCGGGCGCAGTGCGGGGCGATCGCGGTGGTCGACATCGGGGTCGAGCCGGTAGACGACCTGGATCCGGAGCTGTCGAGCGATGCGGCGATCGCCGGGCTGCTGCCGGAGCGTGCTGCCGACGCGCACAAGAGCGCATGCGGTCGCGTTTTGCTCATCGGCGGCTCGGTCGGGCTGACGGGCGCGGTCGTGCTCGCGTCGACCGCCGCGCTGCGCGCCGGCGCCGGGCTCGTCACCGCCGGCGTGCCGACGAGTCTCAACGACGTGCTGGAGGCGGCGATGATCGAGCCCATGACGTGGCCGCTTCCCGAGTCGCCGGAGCGGGCGCTGTCCGAGGCCGCCGCGCCGATGGTGCTGGCCCGCGCGGAGCAGTCGCAGGTCTTGGCGCTGGGCCCTGGACTGTCGCGCTCGCCCGAGGCCGCCGCGCTGGCGCGCCACGTCGTCGCCGCGGCGCACGCGCCGATCGTGCTCGACGCCGACGGCCTGAACGCGTTCGCCGGGCACGGTGACGCGCTGGCCGAGCGCGCCGCGGGCGTGGCGTTGGTGATCACGCCGCACGTCGGCGAGATGGCGCGCCTGAGCGGGCTCGACGCGGCGACGATCGAGCGCGAGCGGCTGACGCTGCCGGCGCAGATGGCGAAGCGGTGGAATGCGGTGGTCGTGCTCAAGGGCGTGCCGACCGTGACCGCTGCACCCGACGGACGGACGACCGTCAATGCGACGGGCAACCCGGGGCTGGCCACGGCCGGCACGGGCGACGTCCTGACCGGAGTTCTCGCGGGATTCGTGGCGCAGGGGCTCTCGCCCTATGACGCGGCCCGCGCCGCCGTTCACGTTCACGGCCTCGCGGCCGACATCGCCCACGCTCGCGTGGGAACCCTTGCCCTGGTGGCCGGCGACGTGACCGCTGCGCTGCCCCAGGCGTTGTGCCGGCTGCAAACGGCCGGATCGCGGTCGGACCTCACCCCCCTGCCTCAGACCCGGATCGCCCCCGTGCTTCCGGACGGATCTCGCAGCGAGTAGAGGAGAAACGGACGTGCCCACGATGAAGCGCAGCAAGCCGAAGTCCCGTTCCACCGCCGCGGTGAAGAAGACCGCACCGCTCAAGGCCGGCCCGACCCCCGGCGTGCACAAGATCGCGCCGCAGACCGACGCCGCCCGTCGCCTGCGCCAGGAAGTGATCGAGCGCGCCGATCGGCACCAGGTGCAGGTCGTCAACCTGTGGTTCACCGACATCGTCGGTCAGCTCAAGAGCTTCGTCGTGCCGCGCCACCAGCTCGAGGAAGCGCTCGAGGAGGGGCTGGGCTTCGACGGTTCGTCGGTCGAGGGATTCGCGCGCATCTACGAGTCGGACCTGCTCGCCGTTCCGGATCCGTCGACGTTCGCGATCCTGCCGTTCCAGGTCGACGGCCAGGTGGCCTGCCGCCTGATCTGCGACATCCATCACCCCGACGGCAGGCCCTATCAGGGCGACCCGCGCTGGGTGCTGAAGAAGAACCTCGAGGCGCTTTCGGCGAAGGGCCTGACCATGTACACGGGTCCCGAACTCGAGTTCTTCTACATGAAGTCGCCGACGGATCCGACTTTGCTCGACGACGCCGGCTACTTCGACATGATCGACGACAACCTGGGGACCGAGCTGCGCCAGAAGACGATGGCGGCCATGGCCTCGATGGGGATCATCGTCGAGTGCGGCCACCACGAGGTCGCTCCCAGCCAGCACGAGATCGACCTGCGCTACTGCGAAGCGCTCAAGATGGCCGACCAGGTGATGACCTACCGATACCTGGTGCGTGAGATCGCGCGCCGGCACGGTGTGCACGCCACCTTCATGCCGAAGCCGATCTTCGGCGTCAACGGCTCGGGCATGCACGTCCACCAGTCGATCTTCGAGGGTGGCAAGAACCTGATGTACGAGAAGGGCGCGCCCTATCATCTGTCGAAGTTCGCCCGCTCGTACACCGCGGGCGTGCTCAAGCACGCGCGCGAGCTGGTCGCGGTGACGAACCAGTGGGTGAACTCGTACAAGCGCCTGGTGCCGGGCTACGAGGCCCCGGCCTACCTGGCGTGGGGCCAGAAGAATCGCTCGGCGCTCATCCGCGTGCCGATGTACAAGCCCGGCAACGAGAAGGCGACCCGCATCGAGGTGCGCTTCCCGGATCCGGCCGCGAACCCGTACCTGGCGTTCGCCGTGCTGCTGGCGGCGGGCATGGCGGGCGTCAACGGCAAGTACGACCTGCGCGCGCCGTTCGAGGAGGACGTGTTCCACCTCAGCGCCGACGAGCGGAAGAAGGCGCACATCGAGGAGCTTCCGGGCTCGCTCGACGAGGCGGTCAAGCTCGCCGAGAAGAGCGAACTGGTCCGCGCCTGCCTCGGCGATCACGTGTTCGGCAAGTTCGTCGAGAACAAGCGCATCGAGTGGGATCGCTTCCGGATCCAGGTCACCAAGTACGAGATCGAACGCTACCTGTCGATGCTCTAGGCTGCACGGGTTCACGATTTCACGGCGGGGGCGGGCCTCGCGGCTCGCCCCCGTTTTCATCTCGACCCACTTCGTCGGAGTCGACTGCATGCTTCCGCTGACGCTCGCCGTCGCCGTCTCGCTCGCGATCGCCGCCGTCGCGCCCGCGCTCTCCGCGCTTCCGGCGTGGACGAAGCTCGCGACCGCGCCCTCCAAGGGCAAGCAGGACGACGTCCACTTTGTCGACGCTCGCCACGGCTGGTACGGCAACGGCGCGGGAAAGATGTTCCGCACCGGCGACGGCGGCGCGACGTGGACGCAGGTCGCCGAGAAGCCGGGAACGTTCTTCCGCGCGGTCGGCTTCGTCGACTCGACGACCGGCTTCGCGGGCAACATCGGCACCGAGTACTTCCCGGGCGTGACCGACACGATTCCCCTCTACCGCAGCGACGACGCGGGCGCGACCTGGACGCCCGTGGCCCTGCCGGGGCCGCCGGTGAAGGGCCTGTGCGCGATCGACGTGCTGCACACCACGGCGATCGACGCCGGTCGCCCGGCGCCGCGCACGATCGTGCACGCCGCGGGTCGCGTCGGCGGGCCGGCCTGGCTGCTGCGCTCGCTCAACGGTGGGGCGACGTGGACTTCGATCGACATGAATCCCCACTGCGCCATGATCCTCGACGTGAAGTTCTTCGACGCGATGAACGGGCTCGTCTGCGCCGCGAGCGACGCCGACGTCGCGCGCTCGCATGCGCTCATCCTCTCGACCAACGACGGCGGCCGCACGTGGGCGCGGCGCTACGAGTCGAAGCGACCGTACGAGCTGACGTGGAAGGCCTCCTTCCCGAGCCGCGCCACGGGCTACGTCACGATCCAGAGCTACGACCCCGACTCGACCCACGCCGCGCGCTTCGTCACGAAGACGACCGACGGCGGCACGACGTGGACCGAGCTTCCGCTGGTCGAGAATCATCGCGTGCGCGAGTTCGGTGTGGGCTTCGCCACCCCCGACACGGGCTGGGTGGGCGCGGCGCCGCACGGCTTCGCCACGACGGACGGCGGGCGCACGTGGACCCGCGCCGACATGGGCAATGCGGTGAACAAGATCCGCGTGCTCCGCGATGGCGACGGCTGGATCGCGTGGGCGCTGGGCGTCGAGCTGCACCGGCTCGAGCTGCGGCCGGCGCGGCGCTGAGGGCAGGCGAGGGTGGCCCAGGAGCGGCGCGACTACGTCGAGCGCATGATCGAGGAGCTGGCGGCGGTCGTCGCGCGGCTGGTGGGACGCCTCGGCGCCGGAACGCCTGACGCGGCCGACGAGGTCGTGCTCGGCGCGCAGGCTGCACAGGGCGAGCTGCTGGGGTCGCTGGCCGCGGCGCTGCCGCAGGTCGACGCGGCGAGCGCGGTCACGCTGCTGCGCGATCCGCGCCAGGCGCGCGCATGGGTCGAGCTGCTGCGTGTCGAAGCGGCCGCGCGGCGGCTGCGCGGCGAGAATGCCGCCGCACTCGCCCTCGAGGCACGCGCCGCGGAGCTCGTCGCCGCGATCACCACCGCGGGGGTAACGCCTGGAGAAGGCGGAACGCCGCCGCCTCGGCCGACACCGCCGCGTTGATCGCCACGGCGACGAACGCGCCGCTGGTCGTGTCGTAGAGGACGACCGCCTTCGCCGTCTCGGTTCCCCCGCTGTGGCCCAGCCACGTCCTCGACCCACCCGGCGCCGGCACGTCGTAGAGCATCACCGCCCTTCCGTAGCACTGCGCACCCGAGCCGAACATGGGGTAGAGCCGCGCGAACGCGCCGCGCGTGGTCTTCGGTTTCAGCAGCTCACCGGTCAACGCGGCCTGCCAGAAGCGCGCCATGTCCCCGGCACTCGCCGCAACGCAGCCCGCGCCGTAGGGCATCGACGGGTCGAACGCGCGATCGACGCGGCTGTCGCGGGTCCCGCGCACCAGCGCGATGGGGGACTCACGCGGCGCCAGCACGATCGTGTGCGTGAGCCCGAGCTTGCGCACGATACGCTCGCGCGCGATCTCGTGGTACGGGCGGCCCTCGATCCGCTCGAGGATGCGGGCGAGCAGGACGTAGCCGGTATTGCAGTACGACCATGCCTCGCCGGGACAGTGGATCGGCCCGTGGCGCTCGGCGATCGCGAGCAGGGTTTCGGGAGGCGAGTAGCCCGGCGTGAAGTGGAGCGTGGAGTCGTTCTGGAAGCTGTAGAGGCCGCTCGTGTGCTTGAGCAGCATGTCGATCGTGATCGCGTCGGCGTTCACGATGTCGGGGAACCACTTCGCCAGTTTCGTGTCGTAGGCGAGCCGGCCCTCCTCGATCATCTGCAGCACGAGCACTCCGGTGATCGCCTTGCCGACGCTGCCCCAGTAGAACAACGGAGCGGCCGGCAGCGCCGTTCGCGAGTCGGCGTCGGCGACGCCGCGCGCCGTCGACCATCGTCCCCGGCCGGGCACGACGACCGCGGCGGCGAGCGCCGGGGCCTTCGTCCGCGCGAGGATCCAGTCGGCGATCGCATCGAGACTCTCGGCGATCGCCGGCGCGAACGCGTTGGTCGTCGCGATCGAGGCGGACCGATCCGGGAACTGCCCGCCCGACGGCGGCGCATGCAATGCCGGGCCGGCATACTTGACCGCACCTTTGCATGCAGGCGCCGCCGTGACCGGGGACACTGCCAGCGCCAGTCCGACGAGGCCCATGGTGACGTGGCGGGGGGTGCGGAACATCGGTCGGCTCCTTGCGGGTGGATTGGAACGTAAGGCGGCTCCCGGCTATCCTACCCGCTTCCACGACGAGAGGATTCCGATGTCCGCTGCGTCACCCGCTCCCGCGCCTCCGCCGGTCCGCCTGCTGGGATTCGTGCACCGGGACTCACCGCGGCGGCTCGCCGTGCTCGCCCGGAATGCGCTCGCGGCGTACGACGTGAGGATCGACCGCCTCACCCTGCTCGGCCGGCACCAGAACACGATGTTCAAGCTGGTCACCACGGACGGCCGCCGTTTCGTCGTGCGCGTCAACATTCCGGGCATGCGCACCACACTCGACATCGCCTCCGAGATGGCGTGGCTCGCGGCGCTCCACCGCGACACCGACCTCGTCGTGCCGCGTCCGCTGGCCACGCGCGACGGGAGCCTGATGACGGTCGCCACGGCCCCCGGCGTGCCCGAGCCGCGGTCCGTCGCGGTCTTCGACTGGATCGACGGGCGCGTCGTGGGCGACGCCCTGGGCCGACCGGTCCTGCGCCAGATGGGCGTCGCGCTCGGGCACCTGCAGGATCACGCCGATCGCTTCGTGCTGCCGAAGGCGTTCACCGGCCTCACGCTCGACAGCGCGTGGGTTTTCGGCAAGGAGCCGCGCGCGCTCGCCGAGACGGGCACCGACGCGCTGTGGACCGACGCGCGTCGGGGGTTGGTGCGGCGTGCGGTCGCTCGCACCCAGGCCGTGATCGACACGCTGCATGCCGATCGCGCGGCCCTGCGCTTCCTGCACATCGACCTGCACTCGGGCAACGTGATGCGCATCCCGGACGGGCTCGCGGTGCTCGACTTCGACGACAGCCAGTGGGCGCACCCGGTGCAGGATGTCGGCATCCCGCTGTTCTACTTCTGGGTCCGCGAGAACGGGGAGCGCCTGGTCGCGGCGTTCCTCGAGGGTTACGCGTCGGTACGCGGGAACGTGCCCGACCGGCGCTTGCTCCACCAGTTGATCGCCGGGCGGCAGCTCGACCTGCTGGCCTTCATCCTCGACCGGGAGTTCATTCCCGCGGCCGAGATGCCGGCCTACATGGAAAAGGTCGAGCGGCGACTCACCGCGCTCGAATCGCTTGTCGAACGCGGCTGAGCGCGCGATCCTCCCGGCCATGGACTCCCTGCTCGAACTCGTCCGCCGGCCATGGCCATGGTGGGTGGTCGGCCCGCTCGTCGGCCTCGTGCCGGCGGCGCTCCTGCTGCTCGGCAACCGGATGTTCGGCGTCTCGTCGAACCTGCGCCA
>JANOEH010000112.1:0-12532 GCA_031413115.1 Candidatus Eiseniibacteriota bacterium
CCCATTTGGAATGACCCGCCATGAGGTGCTCGTCTCGATGCAAAACAACTGGCGATTTTAGCTGCTGACATTCGCGCGAGGCAGGCCCGAGCCCTGCTAGCCTTGCCCGGCCATGGCCGAGCCGCTGCATCGGGATGGATTCAAACATAACGGATGTGGCACCGTTGCCGAGCGGCCCATAGACGATGTAGCTATGCCCGGTGATCCAGCCGACGTCGGCCGCACAGCAGTAGACGTCCCCGTCCTGGTAGTCGAACACGAGCTTGTGCGTCATGGCCGCGTAGACGAGGTATCCCGCGGTGGTGTGCAGCAAACCCTTGGGCTTGCCCGTGCTCCCGGAGGTGTACAGGATGAACAGCGGATCCTCGGCCCCCATCCACGCCGCAGTCGCGGTCGAGCGCTGCTTCGCCATCTCCTCGGCGAGCCAGTGATCGCGGCCAGCCTTCATCGGCACCACGGTCTCGGTGCGCCGCGCGACGAGCACGGTGGTCACCAGGTCGAGTCCCTCGACGGCGCGATCGGCGATCGTCTTGAGCGGGATCGCGCGCCCGCCGCGCAGACCCTCGTTCGCGGTGAGCAGCACCTTGCAGCCGGCATCGAGGATGCGGTCGCGAAGGGAGTCGGCGCTGAAGCCGCCGAAGACGACCGAGTGGATCGCGCCGATGCGCGCGCAGGCGAGCATGGCGTAGACGGTCTCGGGGATCATCGGCATGTAGATGCATACGCGATCGCCCTTCTTGACGCCGTGCGCCAGGAGAACGTTGGCGAGGCGGCAAACCTCGTGCTTGAGCTCGCGATACGAGATGTGGCGGTAGACGCCCGGCTCGTCGGCGGCCCAGATGATCGCCGTTCGATCGCCCAGCCCCGCGGCCACGTGGCGATCGACGCAGTTGTGCGCCACGTTGAGCCGCCCGCCCGAGTACCACGCGAAATCGACCGCCTCGTAGTCGGCGTCGAACACGCGATGCCACGGGTGGAACCAGTCGAGCGTCTTCGCCTGCTCGGCCCAGAACGCCTCCGGCTGCTCGATCGAGCGTTTGTACATGCGCTCGTACTCCTCCCAGGAGGAGATGTGCGCGTTCTTCTGGATGTGGGGTTTGACGGGGTAACGGTCGTCGGACATGCGCGGCAGTCTAGCGCACGCCCCGCGGCGAGTTCACCGTGGAATCGCGCGGCGTTCCGCGGCTAGGATGCGCGCATGAACCCACCCACGCCGGCATCCGCCTTCCCTCCCGGCTTCCTCTGGGGCGCCGCCACGTCCGCCTGGCAGATCGAGGGCTCGCCGCTGGCCGATGGCGCCGGGCCCTCGATCTGGCATCGCTTCGCCCACACGCCCGGCCGGATCGACGACGGCTCGACCGGGGACCTCGCCTGCGATCACTGGCGCCGCTGGCCAGAGGACATCGCGTGGATGAAGCGCATGGGCCTCGGCGCGTATCGCCTGAGCATCTCGTGGTCGCGAATCCTGCCGTCCGGGACTGGTGTCGTCAACCAGGCCGGACTCGACGAATACTCGCGCCTGATCGATGCGCTGCTCGCCGCCGGCATCGCGCCCATGGTGACGCTCTACCACTGGGACCTGCCGGCCGCGCTCGACGACCGGGGCGGCTGGCTCAATCGCGACATCGAGTCGTGGTTCGCCGACTACGCCGCCGTGCTGTTCGACGCGCTCGGCGACCGCGTCCAACTGTGGGCGACGATCAACGAGCCCTGGGTCATCGTCGACGGCGGCTACCTGCACGGCACGCTCGCGCCGGGGCATCGCAGCGCGTTCGAGGCGCCCCGCGCGGCGCACCACCTGCTGCTGGCGCATGGCGCGGCGGTGCGGGCCTTCCGCGCGTCGCAAGCCACGGGCAAGATCGGGATCGTGCTGAATATCGAGCCCAAGGACGCGGCGACCGGCCGGCCGGAGGATCTGGCCGCGACGGCTCGGGCCGACGCCCAGTTCAATCGGCACTATCTCGACGCGCTGTTCCTGGGCCGCTATCCCGACGAGCTGGCCGAGGTCTACGGCTTGGGCTGGCCCGCGTTCGACCCGGCCGACTTCGCGCGGATCGGCACGCCCATGGATTTCGTCGGCGTGAACTACTACTCGCGCGGGCTGACCGTCGACGCGCCGGAGGTGTGGCCGACGCGCTCGCGCACGGCGAAGAACCCGGGCGCCCGCTACACCGACCTCGATTGGGAGGTCTACCCGGAGGGGCTGACCCGCGCGCTGAAGTGGGTTCGCGATCGTTACACGACCCTCCCGTTGTATGTGTCCGAGAACGGCTGCGCGATGCCCGAGCCGGCGGTGCTCCCGGCGGGCACGACGCGGCTCGAGGACCCCGATCGCGTCGCGTACCTGCGCTCACACGTGGGCGCGGTACGGGAAGCTCTCGCCTCCGGCGTCGACGTGCGCGGCTACTTTGCCTGGTCCCTGCTCGACAACCTGGAGTGGGGCCACGGATTCACCAAGCGCTTCGGCTTGCTCCACGTCGATCACAGGACGCAGGTGCGCACGCCCAAGGCGAGTGCTTCGTTCCTGCGCGCGCTGGCGACGACGAACGGGGCGGCGCTGGATGATGCGCACGCGGAAACCCAGGAACTCCCGGAGGCCTGAGAACCATGCTCGAAGCCATTCGTCGCTTTCTCGCAGGAGCCGCCGGCGCCGCGGGCGCCCCCGGCCCCGACAGCGCCGTCCCGACCGCCGAGGAGGAACTCCGCGTCGCTGCCTGCGCCCTGCTCCTCGAGCTCGCCCACTCCGACGACACGTTCAGCCCCGAGGAGCAGCGCCTGATCGAGGAGGCCCTTGGCCGTCACTTCGGCCTCTCCGCCGAGGAGGGGCGCGGCCTCATGGCGCTCGCCGAGGAGCGCCGGCGCGAGGCAATCGACCTCCACGGGTTCACCCGCATCGTCTCGACGCGCTACGACGAAGGCCAGCGCATGGTCCTGGCGGAACTCATGTGGCGGGTCGTCGACGCCGACGGCGTGCTTTCACGGCATGAGGACGGGATGATGCAGAAGATCGCGCACCTGCTCGACCTCCGGCCGGCCTACCTCGCGGCGGCGAGAAAGCGCGCTTCGCCGGATCGCGAGGTCTAGCGAACTCGCCCCGGAACCAGTTCAGCAGAGACATTCGAGTGCATCCATAGTGCGCTCAGCCACAACGCGTTAGTCTTTCAGGACATCCTGCTGGAAGCGCCCGACGCGCCGTGACCGGAGACTCATCCCGGATCGAAGAAGATCGCGCCCGCGACCTGGTGCAGACCTACGCGCGGCGCTGCGAGCACGCATCGAGTCACTCGAGCGGAAACGTCACCTTCGCCGGAAGCGTGCGCACGACTTGCTCGACGGCGTTGCCAATGGGCGGCCGCACGAGGATCCCACCGGCCGGCACCCGCACTCCCGCATCGATCTCCACGACAACGCTTTGGCCAGCCTGTCTCATGCGATAGCTCAGCGGACCGTAGGGCGTCGGCAACCCGCTAATGCGCACGCCGCCCTCCCCCGCGATCCACTCGCGCCGCACGCCCGCGCCGAGCACCAGCACGCTGTCGGCGCCGCCGTTCCCCCCTACGCCTTCGGCGTAGGCCAAGAGGTCCACGAACGAGCGCACGTAGTCGGTGCCGCACCAGGTGTGGGGCATGTCGCCGAGGAAGCGCGGCTTGCGCTCCTGGCTCGAGACGACCTCGGCCCAGTGGCGGAAGCCGGCCGGGCGGCGGTCGCGCAGGAACCAGTCGAGCGCGGCGTTGGCCCGGTCGCGCTGGCCCAGGCGGACGAACGCGCCGATCGTGCGCAGCTCGTAGGGCGTGTAGGCGTCCCACGTCTCGACCCCGTCGCGGCGCTTGAGGAAGAACTCCCAGTAGCGCTCGAACGTCCGCTCGAGCGCGGCGCGCGAGACGACGTCCGCCCCGGCAGCGACCGGGTCGAGCGCGATCGTGGTCGAGGTCGCGTCGAAGTCGCCGAGGTCGGCGCAGCCCGGCACGTACTCGATCCCGTGCACCTTCTGGGCCGCGACGATCGAGGCGGCGAAGTCCGCGGCGAACTCGGCGCGACTGGCGGCGAAGCGCGTCGCGTCCTCCGCGTGGCCCAACCGGCCGGCCAGCCAGACAGCATCGGTCAACCCGCGCAGCGCGAAGAAGTCGTCCCAGTACGAGTGCATGGGCTTGGCCGAGTAACCCTCGTGGCTGATCGACGGCGGGAGCAGGCCGTAGAAGTGCGCGTTCTCGGGCGTGCGCCACTCGGCGGTGCGGCGGGTCGCGCGCAGGGCATCGATGTGGTCGGCGGCGCGGCGCACGGCGGGCCACAGGTCGGCGGCCAGCGCAGTGTCGCCGGTGTAGCGCAGCACCTCGGCCACGAGGAACACGAACTGGCCGTGGCTGTCGTGCTCGGGCGTGGGATCGGGGCCGCGCTGGTCGACGCAGCACGGGACCGCGCCGTCGGCCGGCACGAACCGGGCAAACCAACGCGCGAACTCCCTGGCGATGTCGGGCTCGCCGACGCGCAGCATGGCCGAGGAGCTCAGGGCGCCGTCGCGGATCCACGAGCGCTCGTAGGAGCGGGCGCCGGGCTGGACAGCCGAGCCGTCCCGGGTGACGCGCAGCCATCCCAGTTGTGCGCGGAAGGTCTGGAGAGCCTCATCCCCTGCCGGAGGCAGCTCGATGACCAGGTCGCCCCGAAGGGCGCGCCACTCTGCCGCGCTCGCGGCGTGCGCCTTGTTGAAGTCGCCCGGCCGTGCGGCCGCGGCGGCTCCTGCCGCCGACCCGTCCATGGCCGTCGCGATCTCGACCTGACGGGCTTCGCCCGGTTTCAGGTCGAACGCCCACATGACGAGCCCGGAGGCGAAGCCGAAGGGGTCCTGAGCGCCCCCCGACGGCGGCACGCGGCCGGCGACCATGAAATCGGCGACGACATCGCCCTGGTCGAACGTCGACGCCCCAGCGCGTTCCGCCGGCGGCGTGACGTGGATCGGCGGGCGGCCGGCGACGGCGATCGATGCAGGAGTCACGAACAACGAATCGACGCGGGCCGCGCCGCCGGTCGTGTTGAGGAACTGCGCCGGCGGGTTGACCTGGAACGGGCGGAGCGCCAGGCCCAGGGTGCCGATCGCGCGCGCCTTTCCGCGGTTCTCGAGCCGGTAGCGCCCGCGCAGATGTGCCGCCCCGCTGTCGCCCGCGACGAAGGCAGTGGTAAGGAGAACCAGGCCCTCCGGGCAATTCCACTCGACGATCGGCATGGGCAGGTCACCGTCGACCAGGCGCTGCGCATGGTTGCCGTCGCGCCAGGTGAGCAGCTTGTCGCCGAGCCGCACGAACGCCTCGAGCGAGGGCCCCTGCTTCCACGGCTCGATGCGCCCGTCTTCGTCGACCAGTGCCTCGGCACGGTCGCGGTCGGCCCCGATCGCGGTCCAGTACGGCTGCTCGCCGACGATGCCGCGCGGGTACGTCCCGGCGGGCGCGTCCGCTGCGACGCGGGCGAAGAAGTCGTTGATGCCGGGGGCCCACGTCGGGGGAAGGACATCGAGGGCCGCGACCGCGCCCTGGAGCGAGGTGTCGCCGTCGAGGGCGCGCAGGCGCACGGAGCTGGCCTCGGCGTCGGGGAAATGGAGCAGGTCGGTGCCGCCATTGCCCCCGCGCACCTCGCGCGGGGCGCTGGTGATGCGCCCGTCATCGTCGACCAGCGCGACGGTGTAGTCGCGCACGGCTCGTCCCGGCGCCCACTGGATGCGCACGGCCGAAAGGTCGCGGTTGCCACCCAGGTCGGCGATCACGTTCGAGAAGCCGCCGCGGAGGACGGGCGCCGGCGGCGGATCGACCGCGGGCGGCAGCTCCTCGAGCGTCAGGTCGTCGAGCCAGACGGTGCCTTCGCCGCCCGAGCCCGCGGTGATCGCGAACTCGATCGCGGCGATCTTGCCGAGCGTGCCGCCGCCGATCGGGCCCCAGGCGAACTCGATTTTTCGTTTCTTGGTCGCGATCGAATCCCACTGCGCAGGAAAGACGAAGTCCCTCCGGTTGTTCCACCAGACGTTTGCGCCCGTGGAATCAATCAGCTTGAACTCGAAGTTCTGGGACTTCGAGGCGCCCCGCACGGCGAGATGGAAGCGGTAGTCCGCCGGCAGGGGGACATCGAACGCCTTGCGCGCCACGGCGTAGCCGCCGCCGCGCACGAACTTGTAGTCGAGGCGCAGGGAGCGGCCGTGGACGCCCTCGTCGGAGGAGATCTCGAGCTCGACGCCGTCCGCGGGGTGTGCGCTCCAAGTGCTCGCGTTCTCGAAGTCGTCGACCAGTACGCGCGGCGGAGCCGCGGGGGAAGCCGGACCCGCTGCGGAGAGGGCCATCGCGAACGCACACAGGAACACCCGGCTCCGCGACATCATCCCTTCACCCCGCCCATCATGACCCCGCGCACGTACGCCCGCTGCAGGAAGAGGAACACGATCAGGACCGGCGTGATCGTGATCACCGAGCCGGCCATCATCAGTTCCGTGTCCTGCACGTGCTCGCCGACGAGGCCGGCCAGCGCGACCGGCAGGGGTGTACTTGCTCTCGTCCGAGAGCACGATCAGCGGCCACATGAAGTCATTCCACATGGAGAGGAAGGTGAACGCGGCCAGGGTGACGAGGATCGGCGCCAGCAGCGGCAGGACGATCGTGCGGAAGATGTGGAACTCCCCCGCCCCGTCCATGCGCGCGGCATCGAGCAGTTCGTCGGGGATCGACAGTGCGTACTGCCGCACCATGAAGATGCCGAAGATGCTGGCCAGGCCCGGGATCATCACGCCGGCGAGGGTGTTCACCAGCCCCATCTTCTGCAGCAGGAGAAACAGCGGCAGCATGCCCACCTGCCCCGGGATCACCAGCGCCGCCAGCAGGGTGCGGAACAGCGGCTCGCGGCCCTTGAAGCGCAGCTTGGCGAAGGCATAGCCGGCGGCGCCGTTGATCATCAGGGAGAGCAACGTGGTGAAGACCGCGACGAACAGGCTGTTGCCGAGGTGCCGCGCCAGGTCGAGCCGCGTGAACAGTGCCGTGTAGTGCTCGAACGTGACTGTGCTCGGGAACAGCTTCGGCGGGAACGTCGTCGCCTCGCCCGGCGGCATCAGCGACGCCGACAGCATCCACACGAGCGGGACGAGCGTGATCGCCGCGCCGGCGATCAGCGCGGCGTGGAGCCCCATCGCGGGACGGGCGCGGCTCACGACGGGCGCTCCCTGGTCAGGCGCAACTGGATCAGCGTGCCGGCGAGCATGATGACGAACAGCACGAACGCGATCGCTGCGGCGAGGCCCATCCGCCACCAGCGGAAGCCCTCCTCGTACATCAGCAGCACGACCGTCGTCGTCGCCCGCAGCGGGCCGCCCTGGGTCATGACGTAGGGCTCGGCGAAGATCTGGAAGTTGCCCAGCATGGTGATCAGGATCACGAACAGGAACGTGGGCATCAGGTTGGGCAGGGTGATGTTCCGGAACTGCTCCCACCACGACGCGCCGTCGAGCCGCGCGGCCTCGTACTGCTCCTCGGGGATGTTCGACAGCCCGGCGACGAAGATCAGCATGTTGTAGCCGAAGTTCTTCCACACCGCGAGCAGCACGATCGCGGGCATGGCGAAGGTCGGGTCACCCAGCCAGTCGACCGGCGGGATGCCGATCAGGCCCAGCGCGTAGTTCACGAGGCCATACTTGGGGTGTTCGAGGTACCGGAAGACGATGGCGACCGCGACCAGCGTGGTCACGACGGGGACGAAGTAGATCGTGCGGAAGAGCCCGCGCAGCCGCGTCGCGCGGGCATGAACCAGGAGCGCAGCTCCTAACGAAACGGCCACCGACAACGGACCGGCAACGAGCACGAAATAGAACGTGTTGCCGAGCGCCTTCCAGAACAGCGGGTTGGCCAGCACGGCACGGTAGTTCTCGAAGCCCACAAGGCGGGCGGTCGAGGGATCGGCGATCGCATAGATATCGAAGTCCGTGAACGACAGCACGAGCCCTGCCAGCACCGGGAACACGAAGAACAGCGTGATCAGGCCCAGTGCGGGAGCGAGAAACCAGCGCGCGGCACGCGCCTCGCGGCGGGCTCCCTCGGGCAGCGCGCGGGTGGCGCTCACGGCTTCGCCCCCGTCGCCGGGAGGGCGCGCGTAACGAGCCAGCGGCGCTTCTCGAGGATCTGGTCGACCTCGCGATCGAGCTGCGCCAGCGCCTGCTCCGAGGTCTGCGCCCCGCGGATCGCCGCCTCGGCGCGCTCCTGCAATCGAATCGAGATCTGCTCGGCCTCGGGGATCTTGGCCAGCGGGCGGACGCGCTCGAGCTGGACGCGGAACGCGCGCGCCCGCGGATCGGCCACCAGCGCCGAGTCGTTCCACGCCGAGCGCCGCGCCGGCAGCGAACCCGTCAGGCGGAAGAAGCGCGCCTGGACGTCCGACCGCGACAGGTACGACAGGAAGCGCCAGGCCGCCTCGGGATGCTTGGACGAGCGGAACAGGACGAGGCTCGAGCCGCCGGCAGTCGACGTGCCCGACTCCGGGCCGTCGGGACCGGGCAGCGGCGCGGTGGCCCATGAGTTCTGCAGGGAGTCGGGCAGGCGCGAGCGAAACTCGCCCAGGTTCCACGGGCCGGTGATGTACATGGCGAACGAGCCGCGCGCGAACTCCTGGTACAGGTTCGACATCTCCTGGTTGCCCATCGGCGACGCGTAGCCATCCTTGAACAGGCTCAGATAGAAATCGAAGCCCCGGCGAAACTCCGGGGCCGAGAACGCCCCACGCGTGTCGTGATCGGCCAGCAGCGCCGAGCCGGCCTGCGCCCCGAAGACCGCGGGCTGCGTCCACTCGTTGGCGGGGAGGAAGATCGCGTCGGTGCCCGCGGGCATCGTGCGCTTGAGCGCGGCCAGCGCGGCGCGGAAGCCCTCCCACGTCCCCGGCACCGAGTCGAAGCCGGCGGCGTGGAGCAGGTCGCTGCGGTAGAACAGGACGCGCGTGTCGACGTACCACGGCACGCCGTAGGTGACGCCGTCGACCACGTTGGTGTCCCAGATGCCGTCGAAGTAGTCGTCGCGCTTCACCTCGCCCGCGGCGGCCACGCGCGTATCGAGCGGCGCGACGGCCTTCAGGGCTGCGAACTCGGCGATCCACGTGTTGCCGAGCTGCGAGACGTCGGGCGAAGAGCCACCCACGTGTGCGGTGAGGAACTTCTCGTGCGCCGCCGACCACGGGATCTGCTGGACGTCCACGCGCACGTCGGGGTTGTCGCGCTCGAAGTCGCGCGCCAAGTCCGCGACGACCTCGCCCTCGCGGCCCATCCCCCAGAAGCGGATCGTGGTGACTTCGTGGCCCCCCGGGCCCCTGGGGGTGCAGCCGCTTCCCAGGAACACGAGCGTCATGATCGCCGCCAGCCTCAACGCGCGACCCCCGTCGAATCCAGCCACCCGCCGCCGAAGCCCGCCCGCTTCAGCCCCCGCACCAGGTGCGGGTTCCTGCGCATCGTCTTCCACACGAGGCCGCTGCGGTAGTTCTCGATCATGGCGAGGATCGGCCCCTGGTCGATGCCCAGGTAATCCGTGTCGAACCAGCCGACGCCAGGCACCACGTGGCCGTGCTGGACGCGCACGGGCGCGTCGAACGTGGGATTAAACGCGTCGACGAAGCCGTACTGGCCGTAGAGCGGCGCGCCGTACTTGTCGCGCATGTGGCGGAGCGTGGTGATGGTCTCGTAAGGCAGGAACGGGATCGAGCCGCCCACCGCCGTCGGCGCGAGGGTGCCATCATCGATCACTTCGGTGAAGCTCGCACCGCGCGCGTTGTAGGTCTGGAACTTCCGCGACCGTCCATCGATCGTCATCGTCGTGTCGAGCGGGCCGTCGCAGGCGGTGAGGCCCCAGACGTTCTCGCCGTAGTCCCGGAAGCCCGAAGGATTGCGCGCGGCATAGGCCCTCTGGGCCAGCGTGGCGCGCCGCGAGTTCTCGAAGTAGTCGAGCTCCCGGCCGCGCATCGCGATGTCGCGGATGCCTTCGTAGTCGACCCAGACCTGGCTGTACTGGTGCCCGAACAACGGCGCGAACCCGAGGTGCTCCTGACCCTCGAAGGTCCCCCACTTGTAGTGCGCGGTGTACGCCGCCCACGCCCCGTCGTCCACCGGATGGGTCGGCGAGCCGAGCGCCAGCAGGTAGAGGATCATCGTCTCGTTGTAGCCGCGATAGTCCCACTCGAGGTGACCGCCCTCGGGCGTCCAGCCGAGCGAGATCGTCGGCGGGCGCACCGACGCCCACTTCCAGTCGACGCGCGTGTAGAGCGCCTCGGCGAGGTCGCGAATGGCGGTCTCATCCGGTGTCCTGCGATCGAAGTAGCTCTGGCAGAACAGCGTGCCCGCCATGAGCATCGCCGTGTCCTGGGTCGACAGCTCGACCCGCTCGAAGCGCTGGCCGTTCTCCGGATGCAGGAAGTGATAAAAGAAGCCCTTGTAGCCGGTCGAGCCGGCCCGCGCGGTGTCCTGCTTCGCGGCCAGCATGAAGGCGAGTGTCGTCCGGGTGCGCTTCGCCGCCGCCTCGCGCGTGATCCAGCCGCGCTCGACGCCGATAGGATACGCCGTGAGCGCGAAGCCCATCGCCCCCACCGAGACGAACGACTTCGTCGGCCAGCGATCGGGCGCAAGGCCCGTCGTGGAGTCGGTGGTCTCCCAGAAGAAGCGGAACGTACGCTCGGCGAGGGAGTCGAGGAAGCCTTCATCGGCGGCGCTCGGCCGCGGTGGATCGGGAGCGATCGTCTGGCGCGCACAGCCGGCCGTCGGGAAGGTGCCAAGTGCGAGCCCGCCCGCGAACAGCCCCACCACCGCGAGCGTCCCTGCCCGCGCGAGCAATCTCATGCGCGCGGTCCGAGCTGGATCGTCACCGCGTGCTCGCGCCCATCGTGCAGCAGCGGAATCCGGGCTGCACCGTCGACGATGCGGGTCGGCGACCCGTCGACCGCGGCGCGCGACACGATCTCGGACGCGGCCGACTTGCCCGAGCCGGCGGCCGTCATGCCACCCCGGACGTCGATCACGTAGGTGGTGCCATCCGGCAAGCGCCGCCGCACCTTGTAGCCCGGCCAGTCGTCGGGGATGCACGGCTTGACGACCAGCGTGTCGCCGCCGTCGATGGTCACGCCGAGCACGGACTCGAGTGCGACGCGCAGCAGCCAGCCGGCCGAGCCGGTGTACCACGTCCAGCCGCCGCGGCCGACGTGCGGCTCGGCGCCGTAGACGTCGGCGGCGATCACGTAGGGCTCGACCTGGTAGGTCGCGACCTGCGCGGGTGTCTGGGAGTGGCTCACGGGGCTCAGCAGCTCGAGCAGGTGCGCTGCGCGATCGCGGCGGCCGCGCTCGGCGAACGCGCGGACGACCCACAGCGCAGCGTGCGTGTACTGGCCGCCGTTCTCGCGGACGCCACGCACGTAGCCCTTGATATATCCAGGGTCATTCGGGGTGTTCTCGAAGGGCGGGTCGAGGAGGCGGATGATGCCGGCTTCGTCGGAGATCAGGTGCTCCTCGACCGCGTCAAGCGCGCGCTCCGCGCGCGGAGCTGGCGCAGTATCGGCGATCGTGGCCCACGCCTGGGCGAGCGCGTCGATCCGGCACTCGTCGCCCTGGGCGGTACCCAGCGGCGTGCCGTCGTCGTAGTAGCCGCGGCGGTACCATGCGCCGTCCCAGCCGGCGGTCTCGAGTGCCGCGACGAGTCGAACCCGCTCCAGGTCGTAGCGCTCGGCCCGCGCAAGGTCGCCGCGGTCGCGGACGATCGGCGCGAAGTCCGCGAGCACGGCGTGGAGGAACATCGCCATCCACGTGCTCTCGCCCTTCCCGTCGTGGCCGACGCGGTTCATGCCGTCGTTCCAGTCGCCGCAGCCGAACAGCGGCAGCCCGTGCGCGCCATTGCCGATCGTGAGCGAGCGCTCGATCGCGCGCAGGCAGTGCTCGTAGACGTCGGCGGTCGCGGACGAGACCGTCGGCGCCAGGAACACCTCCTGCTCACCGGGCGCCAGTTCGCGCGCGACCACGAAGGGGGCAACCTCGTCGAGCACGGTCGCGTCGCCGGTCGCAGCGACGTAAGTGGCCGCGAGCCACGGCAGCCACAGGAGATCGTCGGCGAAGCGCGTGCGCAGGCCGCGCGCATCGGGCGGGTGCCACCAGTGGAGCACGTCGCCGGTCTCGAACTGGTGACGCGCGTTGCGCACGATCTGCGCGCGGAACAGCGTCGGGTCCGAGTGCAGCAGCGCCGAGGAATCCTGCAACTGGTCGCGGAAGCCATACGCCCCACCCGACTGGGCGAACGCGGTACGGCCCCACAGGCGACAGGCGATCGCCTGGTACAACGCCCAGCCGTTGATCATGCGATCGAGCGCGGGCGCGGGCGTGGTGACCTGCACCGCGCCGACCAGGTCGGACCAGAACGCGGTCACCGTGGCGAGCGCTTCGTCGACCGCGCCCGGCGTGCGATAGCGCGCGAGCAATGCGTCGGCGGCGGCGCGATCGGACGCGTCGCCGAAGAGGACCGTCCACGTGGCCGAGGCGCCGGGCTCCAGCGTGATG
>JANOEH010000113.1:0-8846 GCA_031413115.1 Candidatus Eiseniibacteriota bacterium
ATCGACGCCAGGTTGCACGCGGTGTCGTCGAGGAACAAGTACTCCGAGCAGTTGTGGACCACCAGGCCCGCGGCGACGAAGTGGTGCGTCGCCGGCTCGGTCAGGTCGAACACGACTTCCTCGCCGAGCGGCTCGAGCGAGGCGAAGGTGTCGTCGAGGGAGTCGGCATAGACGCCGACCTCGTCGTTGAGTGTGGCCAGCTTCGCGACCTTCGGGCTGCCGTCGAGGAAGCCGATCGCCTGCTCGAACTGCACGCGCGACGAGCGGCTGATACGCAGGCTGTGCATCGCGGCGACCGGATAGAGGCGTTCGCCACCCTTGCCGTCGGGGAGCATCGAGGTGCCCGCCTCCCGGCGATTGCGATACAGCTTCGACTTGATCCCGAATGAGAGCAGCAGGAGCTGCACCTGTTCGAGCAGGATCTCCGAGGCACTGTCGAGCGACACGTACTGCGACTCCCCGCCGTAGTGCGCGACCGTCCCGTCGGCGGTGAAGAGTCCGCGCAGGACCGCCGCCAGCGAGGCGGGGTCGAGGGCGTGGATCTCGTCGGTGAAACGCTTGGCGAGGCTTCCCTCAGCGAGGAATGCGTAGCGCGTCAACTCGTCGACGACGCAGCGCGAGCCGGTGCCGATCCGGAGCGTGGCCTGGGGCTGGTTCACCGTGGTGGTCCGCCGAGCGCGGCCATCCGCGCCGTGCTCGGCGCGATACGCGGAGAGCCCGGCGTGCACGCGCGCAGCCACGAGCTCCTCGTCCGGGCCGAGCGTGACCATCGCTTGCTCTCCCTCGCCCATCAGGCACCCGTCGCCGACGGCGAGCCCGAGAAACTCGGCGAGGCGCACATCGAGCGGGCGCGTCCCGAACCCCGGCCGCCCCAGCGCGAGCACGTCGTCGGCCGTGAGCTCCGAAGCCGGCACGTCGCCCCGGTTCTTGGTCCACACTTTGTGATCGGCGGTGAGCTTGAGCGAGTAGCCCGCGCGCGTGCGCAGGCGGAACACCGGCTTGAACCCGGTGATGAACGACCCGGCGGTCGGATGCGACTGGCCGTCGGCACCGATCACCTCGGTGGCGCGGCCAACCAACGTGTCGATCCGCTGCCAGCCATCGCCGGTGGCGACCAGCGTGTCGCCGGTGACGCACGGATTACTGGCATTGATCCGCCCGTCCTTCGGGCAGGTGTGCCAGTCGTTGATCGTCGTGTCGTACTGCAGGCCCGGATCGGCGCAGGCCCACGCGGCGTACGAGATCTTGTCCCACAGCTTGCGCGCGGGCACGGTGCGCGCCACCTTGCCGTCGGTGCGGCGGATCAGCTTCCAGTCGCCGTCGGCGTCGAGCGCGTCGAAGAAGTCGTTGGGGATGCGCACCGAGTTGTTCGAGTTCTGGCCCGACACGGTGCCGTAGGCGGCGCCGTCCCAGTCGGTATCGTACTCGCGGAAGTCGACCTCGGTCACGCCCTGGGCGGCCATCTGCAGCACGCGCTGGATGTACGCCTCGGGCACGTAGGCCGCGCGCGCGGCGCGCACCGCGTTCTTGAGCCCGACGTTCTTCGCCGGATCGATCACGACCTCGACGTCTGCGTCATCGAGCGCGAAGCCCGGCGCGCCGGCGGGGCCGGCCTGGGTCTTCACCTGCGTGGCGTCGACGATGGCCTGCAGGCGACGCTGGCAGGCGCGCGAACCGGCGACGAGGGCAGCGACCTTCTGCTCCTCGATCACCTTCCAGTCGACGAACGTCTCGATGTCCGGGTGATCGGCCTTGAGCACGACCATCTTCGCCGCGCGGCGCGTGGTGCCGCCCGACTTGATCGCGCCGGCGGCGCGATCGCCGATGCGCAGGAACGACATGAGGCCCGACGAACGCCCGCCGCCCGACAGCGGCTCGTTCTCGCCGCGCAGGTGCGAGAAGTCGCTGCCCGTGCCCGAGCCGTACTTGAAGAGCCGCGCCTCGCGCACCCACAGGTCCATGATGCCGCCCGGGTTGACGAGGTCGTCCGAGACCGACTGGATGAAGCACGCCGACGGCTGCGGGCGCTCGTAGGCGCTCGACGCGGTGGTCAGCTGCGCGGTCTGCGGATCGACGTAGTAGTGACCCTGCGCCGGGCCCGAGATCCCGTAGGCATAGTGCAGCCCGGTGTTGAACCACTGCGGCGAATTGGGGGCCGCCACCTGGGTGGCGAGCATCCAGCTCATCTCGTCGTAGTAGGCCTGGGCATCGGTGTCGGTGTCGAAGTAGCCGTGCTGGCGGCCCCAGTGGGCCCAGCAGCCGGCGAGGCGGTGGAACACCTGGCGGGCGCTGGTCTCCCCGGCGGGGAGGGCACGGCCGTCGGCGTCGACGGCTCCCGGCGGGTTCACGCCGGCCTTGCGGAAGTACTTCTGGGCGAGGATGTCGGTGGCGACCTGCGACCACTCGGCAGGCACTTCGACGTTTTCGAGGCGAAAGACGATCGAACCGTCCGGATTCTTGATCTCGGAAACGCGCTGATCGAAGGCCATTCCGGCGTAGGGACCGGAACCCTCCTGGGTGAAACGACGACGGATCTTCACAACGGCCTCCCCGCACGAGCCCGCGGGCTCGGCAAGTGAGTTGGGACCTCGGGGACGGTACGGGAAAACCCGACGCCTCCCCCCGCAAGACGTGACCGCCCCGGGACCCGGATCGCTCCTCCGCAGAAGTTCACGAAAGAGAAAGCGATTCCAATCCGCCATGGGCCCGGAAAGTGCACGAGCCGATGCGGAGGGCCATCCCGACCCCGGGGTTGCACTACTGTTCTAAGGGTCTCTGCCCGCACCCAGTCGCGGCCGACCATGGGCCTGTCCGATGGGTGAAAGCCGTCGTGTTCGCGGGGGCCGGATCGAACAGGTGTTCGGTCCGTCCTGAGGTCCAGGCTGACGAGGAAGGAAGGAGGAGAGCCAAGGGTCTGCTCTTCTCTTTCCCTCCGAAAGGAACCTCCAGACCGGCGACGTCGGTTCGGAAAGGCGCAGACGCTCGTTGGGACCGTGTGCGACGCCGAGCTGAGGGAAGACGATTACCGCCGCGCCCCGCGCGGTGTCAAAGAGTTTCGCCCGGCGAGGAAAACTTTTCGCGCGAGGCGCCGAATACACGCGCCGAACGCGCGTGGCACGCGCTGTGGACCACCGTGGACCATGGTGGAAAGCCGCTGCGAAAGCGTCGGTTGAGGCTTGACTCGCCGCCCTCGCCCCGCGAGCGCGCACAGCGCGGCCGCACGGGCTCACAGGCAGCGTCACCCGCGTCAGCGGCGGTGAATGGTCACCCGCTCGATCCGGTCGCCGCGCCGCAGGCGATCCACCACGTCCTGCCCGCGCACCACGTGGGCGAAGATCGTGTAGCGCCCGTCGAGGTGCGGCTGCGGCCCGTGCGTGACGAACCACTGCGACCCGCCGGTGTCCTTCCCCGACAACGCCATGCCCACCGCGCCCGTGTCGTAGCGCAAGCGGTTGTACTCGCAGCGGATCGCGTAGCCCGGACCGCCCGATCCAGTCCCCGAGGGATCGCCAGCCTGGGCTACGAAGTAGGGCACCACGCGATGGAACAGCAGCCCGTCGAAGTAGCCCCGATCGGCCAGCGCAGCAAAATTCCTGACCGTCTCCGGCGCCTCGCGCGGGTCGAAGGCCCACTCGATCGTGCCCCGCGCGGTCACCAGCGTGGCCCCGGTCATCCGGCCGACCGCGCCGGTCGAGTCGGCAGCCGCCAGTCTTTCGCGGTAGGTCGAGAGTGCCGCCGGCTTCCACGCCGGCGCCGGATGAGCCCGCTGCGCCACCTTCGCCGCTGAATCGCCGAAGATCGCACCGTACGCCTCGCCCGCTGCCACGCGGATCCGCGGGTCCGCATCGGTCAGCAGCGAGTCGAGCGCGGCCGTGAGCTCCGGCACGCCGGGCCCATGCGCCGCGGCTGGGCCCATCGCCGTCAGCCCACCGAGCACGGCCAGCGGCACGTCGACCTCGGCAGGCGCCGGGTTGTGCCTGAGCAGCGTCGTGAGCGCCGGCACGAGCGTCGAGTCGCGGCTCACCCCGGCGGGCTCGCACGCCGCCGCCGCGGTCAGCCACGCCGCATCGGTGAGCCCCGAGACGATCTCGGCCCGTGCGGCCCGCGCCGCCGCCGGGTCGGCCGCCAGCGCCGAGAACGCGCCCGCCCGCTCCTCGGGCGTCGCGGTCCCGCCGATCGGCTTGAGCCCCGCCGCCACCTTGCGCAGGGTCTGCCGCGCCGCCTCCCCCTCGACCCGCCCCAGCGCGTCGAACGCGCCCGCCCGCACCCAGCGCTCGCGATCCGCCGTGAGCGGCCCCAGGTCCGCCCACGCCGTCTGGGGCGCGAGCCCGGCGATGGCGCGGGCGGCGGCCAGGCGCACGCCGCCGTCGGCGTCGCCCAGCGCCTTTCTCAGCGCCGGCAGCGCGTCGCGCGAACGCAGCGCCTGGAGCGTCGTCGCCGCCGTCTCGCGCGCGTGCGGATCGGCGTCCCCCAGCGCGGCCAGCGCCTGCGGCAGCGCAGCCGAGTCGGCCAGCGCCCCCAGGGCACGCACCGCCGAAATCCGCACCGACACCGCCGCGTCGCCGCACAGCTTCACCAACGGGCCCAGGGCATCCCGGCTCCGCTGCCGCCCGAGCGCCCGCGCGGCGTACGCCCGCACGACGTCGTTCGGATCGTCCGCCAGCTTGGTCAGCGGCTTGAGCCCGTATTGTGGCATCGGCGTGCGCTCGAGCGCGAAGGCGGCAAAAGCTCGGGTCCAGGGATCCGGCCCCTGCGCCGCCTCGGCCAGCGCGATGACCGCCGTCGAATCATTGAGCCGCCAGCAGGCGATCGCCGCCTCGCGCGACAGCTCTGCCTCGGGGCTCGTGAGGTGGCCCGCCACCGGTCCCACCGCTGCGCGCCCTCCGATCTTCCCCAGGGCCTCGATGGCGCGCGCCCGGGTGGACAGATCCCCGTCCTCGCGCGTCGCAATCCCCAGCGCGAGCACGGCGCCGCGGGCCGGCGGCCCGATCTGGCCCAGGGCGAACGCCGCCTCGCGGCGCACGCGCGCGTCGGGATCACGGCCGAGCGCATCGAGCAGGCCGCCCACCACGGTCGAGTCCTGGAGCCGTGCGTAAGCCCGGCATACCCGCCAGCGCACCAGTGGATCCGGATTCGACTGGAGGAGTCCGGCGAGCTGACTCACGTCCGGCGAACGGGTGTCCTCGAGCATTGCGATCTCGGCCCACGCCTCGCGCGCGGCAGGGTCGGCGGGCGGCCAGGGGGCAGACTCGGTGGGAAGGAGCGGGGCGGGGATGCCGGGGGGATTCCAGATGGTGAGGGGGTCGGCGAGGGCAGGCGAAGTCAGGAGCCCCAGCCCAACGATCATGGTCGCCGCGCGGCCCACCCGGATGGAGTCCACAAAGCGTTTCCAAATAGTCACTTACACTCCTCCATCCGAGCCCGATCTACCTCACGCGAGCCAGCCGGCCGCGCTCGACCGAGGTCAGTCCCCGGTCATCCGTCGCGATCACCTGGTACGTGTACGCCCCATTCGCCAACTCGTCCCCCCCCGCATCCAGCCCGTCCCATACCAGCTGGTGATACCCCGGGTTCAGGCTGCGCTCCACCCGCTGGTACACGAGCGAGCCGCGCACCGAGTAGACCTTGACCAGCACGTCGGCCGGGCCATCGCTATCGAGCGTGAAGTTGAACGTCACCGGCGCCTGGGCGTACGGGCTCGGGTAGACGAAGACCTGCTTGAGCGCCACGCGCGGCTCGCTCGAAGTCGAGAACGCCACCCCACGCATCGCCCCGCCGGGAAACGTGAGCGCAGCCTGGTGGCTCCCCGTCGGGTACGCCCCGTCCCAGGTGACCGTCCACAGGCGTCGCGACGAGTCCGTCGACGCCGGCACGATGACGGCCTCGGGGACGGGCAGCCCGTCGACGCTGAGCGCGATGTCGGCGGCGAGCAGTTGGGCCGGGCTCGAAATCACGAACTGGTAGGTGCCGGCCGCCGGGGCGATGTCGCCGTCGGCAATCGGGCCCCCGCCGGCGAACAGGCGCGCCTCGAGCGCCAGCGGCAGGGTGAACGAAGAGGCCAGCCCGCCGCGATCGCGGGTCGAGACGACGAGGCTCGCGTCCTTTGCCTCGGGCGCGAGCGTCCAGTTGAGCAGGTAGCGCCGTCCCCCGCCGCCGTTCACGGTGTCGGGGTAGGTGGGCGAGAACGAGTACTCGGACGGGTCGACCGGGCGCGCCCCTTCGCCGGTGATGCTGAGCGAGATGTCATCGAGGCGACTGTCGTCGACCAGGTCGACGACGAACACGACCGAGTCCCCGACCGCGCCCGGCTGGTAACGCACGCCCGTGGCGACGGGCTGGTCGTTCGCCGTCGCATACAGCCGCGGCGCGCCCGGATCGAGCAGCGTGGCCGGGTCGCCGAGCAGCATGTAGGTCTGGACCGCGCGGCGCTCGAGGCCGAACACCGAGCTGAGCGCGCGGGCCTCGCCCAGCGCCAGCGCCTCGCCGAGGAGGACCCGCGCGCCGCGCTCCCCGTTGAGGGCATCGGCCGGCGGATCGACGAACAGCGAGCGGAACAGCCAGACGTTCAGGTGGTTGCGGCCGGTGCCATCGCTGGGCAGGAGCTCGAAGTTGGTCGACGCGTACGAGCCGATCGCCCCGGCCGCCGGGCGGGGCGGGTTCTGGGGTCCAAGGATCATGTTCTCGCCGAGGCCGTCGCCGACGATCTTCTCGGTGACCCGGGAGAACTGGTTCACGTGGCAGGAGAACGACAGGAAGAAGAACGGCTTCCCCTCGTTGAACACGAAGTCGATGTCCTGGGCCGACCCCAGCGACTGGAACAGCGTCTCGTGGGCGAGCACCGTCCCGCTGCCGTGGCCCTGAAAGTTGACCACGAGAGCGCCGCCGTTCAGGGCGGTGCGAAAGCGGGGAGCCATCGTCGACGACGCGTACTGGCGCACGGTCGTGAACTCAGGCGAGTTGACCGGCATGCAGATCGAGGGATCGCCGGGGACGGGGCGATTGGTCGGCAGCATCTCGGTCTCGAGGCTGAAGTCTCGCAGGTCGAGATCCTGGTAGCCGGCCTCCTCGACCATCACGTCCTTCAGCTCGTCGGTGATGTTCTGGAAGACCTGTTCCTCGAACTTGTAGCAGTAGTTGAAGCCGGCATCGCCGAAGAAGCTCCCGTACGAGTACGGATCGTCCGGCACCATGAGCATGCGCCGCCGCCAATCAGCCTCGCGATCCTGCGTGTCGTAGGCGATGAGCCGATTGACCATGGCGTCGGCCTGCGCCGTGTTCCCGGCCGGGAGTCGTCCCAACGCCATGTCCGAGTACAGGTCGGGCGCGAGGTTCACGCAAGGGGGCGGCTGGACGCCCGTCCGGTCGAGATCGTCCACGTACCATGCATCCGACGGCGAGAGTTCCTGGCCCGATCCCGTTCCCACGGGCCCGCCGATCAGGTGCACCGGCAGCCAGTCGCGGTCCGATGTCGCCGTGAAGTTCTGCGGGTCCTCGCTGCCATCCCCGAGGAGCAGGGCGAAGCGCGAGCCCCAGCGGGCAAAGGCGTCCTCGAAGAACCGCCGCACCGCCCAGTCCGTGCGCCGGCCGCCGTCGTAGGTGTCGCCAACCTCGGACAGCGGTGCGACGAGCACGTCGAAGCCCTGGCTGCGGCGATGCTGGGCAAGCCGCCGGGCCTGGACCAGGAACTCGTCGGGCGTGACCAGCAGGTAGTCGGGCGATCCGGGCGGATCCCACAGGGCGACGCCGTTCTCGTTGGTCGCCGCAGTCACCGCGGCATCGGCGACGCGCGGCGCGTCGAGCGCGATCACGTAGCGTCGGCGCGTCGCCGCGGCGACGGAATCCTGGAAGCGGGCCGCCCACACGCCGGGGCCGGTCGAGCGGACGAAGCCCGCGGGCACGAGCAGGGCCCGCGGCGCGGTGGAGTCGGTGACGTCGTAGACTTGCACCGACGGCGGGGTCGCCCCGGTGAAGCCGTCGACCTCGATCTCGACGGCGCCTTCGGCCGGACCGCTGTTGCACGCGAGCAGGTTGCCGCGGGCGCGGAACAGCCGGTCGTAGGTCACCTCGTAGTAGGACAGGGAGGCCCCGGATGGCCCGCCATCCGGATCGCCGCTGGAGAAGCTGTAGCCGCGCCAGTCGAGGCGGTTCGTGCCGTCGGCGATGCGATCGGCGGTGAAGACCGTATCGGCGATGAGCCCGTCCTTGCTGAACAGCGTCTTCGTGTAGACCGAGGTGAGCAACCCGTCCGACGGTCGCTTCCAGCGCATCCAGATCGTGTGCGACGAAGGCGACAGGGCGATCCCCTGGAACGCCGTCCGCATGCGGACGTTGCCCGCGGGATCCGGATCGGGAGTGAACACGGTCAACGAGTCGGTCCACGTCTGGTCGGTGTAGGGATCGGTCCAGGTGAGGAACGTGCTGCAGGTGTCGCGTGGGTAATAATTGAAGAAGTAACGCTCCTGGTAGCGCCGCCACGACGGAAACGAGCCCGGCCGCACCGGTGCGCCGAATCCCTGGTCCGCCGTGACCTCGGCCATGCGCGGGCCAGCGCCGGCAATGGCTCCGAGGTAGTAGGTTTCGTGCTCGGTGTAGCGCGCGCGGTACTCGGTCGGCCGCGCGCGGTCGGTCCAGCTCTGCCCGTAGAAGACGATCGCATCATCGCCGTCGAACGTGCCCGGCGAGCCGGTCGCGCCCTCGAGGACGCGCAGCGCCACGTTCACGCGGGTGAACGGCGGGGTCACGTCGCCGGCCCACTCGCGCCGCGACAACACCAGGTTGTTCGTTGGAGTGCCCACCGGGAACCCTTTCGCCGCGAGCTGTGCGTAGGTCACGCGCCAGACGCCGGT
>JANOEH010000114.1:0-3374 GCA_031413115.1 Candidatus Eiseniibacteriota bacterium
GCGAGATCGACGGCCGCATGTACGTGCTCGAGAAGCCGATTCACGGCGCGCTCGCCATCGTCAAGGCATGGCACGCCGACGCGATGGGCAACCTCGTCTACCGGATGAGCGCGCGCAACTTCAACCCGATGATGGCGACCGCCGCCGACTTCGTGATCGCCGAGGTGGAGGAGGTCGTGCCGGTCGGGAGCATCGACCCCGACCACGTGCACACGCCGGGCGTGTACGTCGACACGGTGTTCGTGGCACAGGGCCTCGAGAAGCGGATCGAGCAGCGCACGGTGCGTTCCCGGGACGGCGCGAAGGAAGGCACCGCGTGAGCCGCGACCTGATCGTCCGTCGCGCGGCGATGGAGCTGCGCGACGGCTTCTCGGTGAACCTCGGGATCGGGATGCCGACGCTGGTGGCGAACGCCGTGCCGGCGGGCATGGACGTCACCTTCCAGAGCGAGAACGGGATCCTCGGCCTGGGCCCGTTCCCGGTCGAGGGCGAGGAGGACGCGGACCTGATCAACGCCGGCAAGCAGACCGTGACCGTGCTGCCGGGCGCGTCGTTCTTCTCCAGCGCCGACTCGTTCGCCATGATCCGCGGCGGGCATATCGATCTGTCCATCCTCGGCGCGATGGAGGTCGACCAGGAGGGCAACCTCGCCAACTGGATGATTCCCGGCAAGATGGTCAAGGGTATGGGCGGTGCGATGGACCTGGTCGCCGGCGCCCGGCGCGTCGTGGTCACCATGCAGCATGTGGCGAAGGACGGCACTTCGAAGCTCCTCAAGAAATGCGCGCTGCCGCTGACCGGCGTCCGCGTCGTGCACCGCGTGATCACCGAGCTGGCCGTGATCGACGTCACGCCCGACGGTTTCGTGCTCGTCGAGCGCGCGCCCGGCGTGTCGGTCGAGCAGGTGGTCGCCGCGACCGAGGCGCCGCTGGCCGCGCGGGGCGACGTGCCGGAGATGATCCTCGCGTGAACGCCGCAACGCGCGACCGCGTGCTGTTCGGGCTGGCGATCCTGGTCGGGGCGGGGGCCTGGTTCGGCGTCGTCCTGTGGAGCGGCCGACAGGAGGCGTGGGACGCGCCCGAGTTCACCACGCTCGGCCTGCCGCTGGTCTACGGCGCATGCCTCGTGCTCGGGTTCTTCGGTTCGCGTCAGGCATGGCGCTGGCCGGTGCTGGTCTTCGGCGCGCTGTCGGCCAGCGCGGTGCTGGGTTCCGAGCGCGGGTTCACGCTGTGGCCGCTCACCTTGCTGTTCATCGCGCTGATGGCCGCGGTGGGGCTGATCCCCACCTATGTCGGCGTGGGGCTCCGGCGAGTGTTCGCGGCCCGGCGGGCCCGACGAGCGGCGGCGGTGGCAAGGCTCAAGACGTTTGCAGGGTCATCCCCGGGGCCGCAAGCGCCGGAACCCCCCCCAGCTCCCCGAACGTAGATCCAGGGTTGCCCCACCCACCTCCGATCCAACCCTTTGCCCCCTTCGTCCATCTGAAGGAGCGCATGGACTCGGCCAGCCCCGAAGCGACGGTCTTGAGCGCGGTTCCGGGACGGTCCCCGGTTCCCGGCTCGTGGCAGGCGGACGCCGCGGATGCATCCCGTGCCGCGGCTGGGGATTTTCGCGCCTTCGAGCGGCTGTACCGGACGCACGCCGGCCGCGTCCACGCCCTCGCCCGGCGGATGCTCTCGCCCCACGAGGCGGCCGAGGCCACCCAGGACGCCTTCGTTCGGGCGTGGCAGAAGATCGACCAGTTTCGGGGAGAAGCGGCGTTCGGCACCTGGCTTCACCGGCTCGCGGTCAACGTGTTCCTCGCCCGGCGGCAGGTGCTCAAGCTGCAGCGCGAGCGCCACGTCGAGGACGAGACCGTGCTTGCGAGCCTGCCCGCCCGCGTCGCCGGGACGGACCTGAGCGTCGACTTCGAGGCCGCGCTCGTCAAGCTGCCGCCGGGAGCGCGCCAGGTGTTCGTGCTCCACGACGTGGAAGGCTACAAGCACGAGGAGATTGCCGGGTTGCTCGGCGTGACGACGGGAACGACGAAGGCCCAGCTGCACCGCGCACGGATGATCCTGCGCGCGCATCTCGACCGCTGATGGAGGAATCGAACGACATGATCGACGCCTGGACCGACCGACTGTCCGAGTACGCGGACGACAGCCTGACGGGCGAGGAGCGCGCGCTGCTCGAAGCGCACCTCGCCACGTGCGCGTCGTGCGCGACCACGCTCACCGGGTTGCGCGCCGTGATGGACCGGGCGCGCACGCTGCCGGAACGCGCGCCGGACGTCGATCTGTGGCCGGGCATCGAGGCGCGCATCGCGGCGTTTGCCCGCGACACGCACGCCGCGGCGGAGCGTTCGGCGCGGCCGCAGGGTGGCGGCGGAGCCACGCGCTCGTTCCCGGACGTGCGGCGTGGTCTCGTGCTGTCGTGGCCGCAGCTCATCGCCGCCGGGCTCACCCTCGTCGCGCTGTCGGGCGGGGTGAGCTGGTTCGCGGGGCGCAGCGCGATGCGCCCGGTCGTGGCCGGGCGGACGTCGGGATCCGGCGAGACGACGGAACCGAACGTGACGACCGCCGCAACTCCCGCGAAGACGGCAGACGGGGAGCTGGCCGGTGAGCTCCGGCAGCTCGAGCAGGTGCTCGCGGCGAAGCGTTCCGAACTCGATCCCGAGACCGTGCGCACGATCGAGGCCAATCTCAAGATCATCGACCTGGCGACGGCGCAGGCGCAGCAGGCGCTGGCCGGCGATCCGGCGAACCCGTACCTGCAGGAACACCTGTCGAAGACCATGAAGAAGAAGGTCGACATGCTGCGCCAGGCCACCGTCCTTGCGAGCGCTCAATGACCGCGTTCCTGCGCCGCAGCGGCCTCGTCGCCCTCGCGCTCGTACCCGCGCTTGCCGTGGCCTCGCTGGCCCGGGCTGGCGACGGCTGCGCGATGCTCGGCGTGCCGGGCCCGGTCGCGAGCGACGATTCGGGGCGGGCTCCGGCCTGCGCCGCGGCACCGGCCCAGGCGGCGGCGGCGAGTGAGGCGGCCGAGGCCGAGGTCGTCACGCGGGTCACGCTCGCCCGCCGTGACGAGTTGCTGGCACAGGTCACTCCGCCGGCCCCGCCGGCCTCCCCGACACCGCGGTCTGCTCCGGCGCCGGCGCCCCGCGCGACACGCAGCTACCGGGAGTACCGGATCGACCGCGCGACCCGCAAGGGCCACAGCTCGACCGACACGACCGTGGTCGTGCGGCGGGGGACCCGGCTCGACCTCAACAACTTTGGCGGGGCGATCGCGATCGCCACGTGGCCGAAGGACGCCGTGCGCATTCGGGCCGAGCACTCGCGGGCCGACTGGATCGACGTGAAGAACCTGCGTGGCGTCCTCCACGTGCAGTCGAC
>JANOEH010000115.1:0-11823 GCA_031413115.1 Candidatus Eiseniibacteriota bacterium
CCCTCCTCGGGCTGGAGGCGCAGCGCCAGGACATTGGCCGCCGGTCCGGCGCCTCCGCCGGGCGCGCGCGCCGCCGGGGCGCCGCCGTTGCGGCCGAAGAACGAGTGCGGCACGTCCTTGAACGTGACCGCGATCTCGGTCACGCGCTTGGGCAGGCGCTTTCCGGCGCGCACGTAGAAGGGCGTGCCGGCCCACCTCCAGTTGTCGATCGACAGCTTGAGCGCGACGTAGGTCTCGGTCGCCGAGTCCGGTGCGACGCCGGGCTCGCTGCGATATCCGGCCACGTCGGCGCCCGCGGTGGCGCCCGCGTCGTACTGGCCGCGCACCGTGGTCAGCGTCACCTCGCGCGCGTTGGGCACGGGGATGGCGCGGAGCACCTTGATCTTCTCGTCGCGCACCGCGTCGGCGTCGAACGCGACCGGCGGCTCCATCGCGGTGAGAGCCACCAGCTGCAACAGGTGGTTCTGCACGATGTCGCGCAGCGTGCCCGCTTCCTCGTAGAACCTGCCGCGGCCCTCGACCCCGATCGACTCGCCGACCGTGATCTGCACGTGGTCGACGTAGGCGTGGTTCCACAGCGGCTCGAAGATCGCATTGGCGAAACGGAAGACGAGGATGTTCTGCACCGTCTCCTTGCCCAGGTAATGATCGATGCGGAAGATCTGCCGCTCGTCGGCCACCGCGAGCGCGGCGGCGTTCAGCGCCCGGGCCGAGTCGAGGTCGCGGCCGAACGGCTTCTCGATGATGACGCGGGCGAACGCACCGTCCACCTCGTCGAGCAGCCCCGCCGCGTCGAGCCGCTCGAACAGCGTGGCGGCGAACGACGGCGGCGTGGCGAAGTAGAAAAGGCGATTGCCCGCGGTGCCGCGCGTGGCATCGAGCTCGGCAAGCACGGCCTTCACGCGCTCGAACGTGGCGGGATCGCCGAACTCACCAGGGACGTAGCGCAGGCCGGTGGCGAACGCGTCCCAGGCCGCGGCGTCGAGCGGGGTGCGCCCGTGCTCGGCCACCGCGGCCTTCATCTCGGCGGCGAAGGCGGCGTCGTCCAGCGCGCCGCGCGCCACGCCGACGATCGCGAAGCGCGCCGGCAGGAGACCGCTGCGCGACAGTGTCCACAGCGCCGGCAGGAGCTTGCGCCGTGCCAGGTCGCCGGTCGCGCCGAAGATGACGAGCCCGCACGGCGGCGGCGCCTCCTCGCGGGCGAGCCCCGCGCGGAACACACCGGAGGCGGCGGCTGTCGTCACGCCGTCGGTCCGGTCACGGGCATCGCCGCGCGCGTCTCGAGTCGGGCCACGAAGGCGGCGAGCGCGGCCTCGCGCCCGCCCTCGAGGTGGACGCGCAGCACGCGGCGCCCGCGTGCGGCGAGCGCCTCGACGTCGCCGGCGGCCTGCGCATCGCACAGCACGCCGAACGACCAGAACCGCTCGGGCACGGGCAGGTCGAACGCGGTCTCGAAGGTCACGACGAGGAAGGCGAGTTGCGCCGGGCCACCCTTGTGGAGCTGGCCGGTGGAGTGGAGATAGCGCGGGCCGAACCCGAGCGTGGTCGCCACCCGCGTCCGCTCGTGCACCGCGTGGCGCAGGCGATCGGCCTGTGCCAACTCGGCCGGCGCGAGGTCGCCGTAGACGAGCAGCACCCACGCGTCGGGCGGCGTGAGCGACGCGAGATGCGCGGCGAGCACGCGCGCGACGCCGTCGCCGGACTCGATCCCGGCCGCGGCGACCGGCCGCAGCGAGCTGCCGGCCGGGCCGGGCGCAAACAGTGCGATCCCGCCCTCGCGCACGAGCGCGGCGTCATCGTGCATTGGCCGGCCCGCGGCGAAGCGCGCGAGCGCCCGTTCGGTGTTCGCCTTGCTCTCGGCCACGTTCGGCTCGTCGAACGGATCGACGCCGAGCCCGGCGGCCGCCACGGCGGTCGCGTACTCGAAACGCACGAACTCTCCTGCGACCTCCGTCCGATCATCGAGCCGGATGGTCACCACCGGGTGCCCTGCCGCGGCGAGCGCAGCGAGCGCCGCGTCGGGCGAGCCTGCTCCCGAAGCCGCCCCGCCGGCCAGCGCGATGCGCACGAACAGGCGATCGGCGCCGTACATCGCGGGCGGCCCCAGGGGCTCGCCGTCCACCGGCACGATTCCCACCCCCTGCTTGCCCGTGCTCTCGGCGATCAACTGCTCGAGCCAGGCGCCGAGAGCGGCGATCCCGGGATCGATCACCAGCGTGAGCTTGACGCGCCCGGCCCTGGCCGCCTCGCCGAGGATCGCGCCCAGGACAAGGCCCGGGTTTTCGTCGGCGCGCGCGCGGGGGCCGCACGCCGCGGCCATGGCCTGCGCGGAGTGCGCGAGCGCGGCGAGGTCGACGCCAAGCAAAGCCGCAGGCACGAGCCCGAACGCGGTCAGCGCCGAGTAGCGCCCGCCCACGTCGGGCGGCGCGAGGAAGGTGCGCCGCCAGCCGCCGCGCTGGGCGCGTGCCTCGAGCGCGCTGCCCGGATCGGTGATGGCGACGAAGTGGCGGCCCGCGGCGTCGCCCACCACGGCGCGTGTCGCGGCGTAGAAGAAGTCGGCGAAGGCGAGCGTCTCGGTGGTGCCGCCCGACTTGGTCGAGACCACGAACAGCGTCGTCGCGGGATCGATCGCCGCGCGCACGCGCGCCACCGCGACCGGGTCCGTGCCGTCGAGCACCGTCAGGCGCAGGCGGCCGGGCGTGGACGCGAAGGTGCGCGCCCACAGGTCGGGACACAGCGACGAGCCGCCCATACCGACGAGCACCGCGTCGGTGAAGCCCTCGGCCGCGACCTCGGCGGCGAATGCTTCGTATGCGACGCGCCCGGCGTCGATCGCGGCGGGCGCGTCGACCCAGCCCAGGCGGTTGACGATCGCCTTCTGCACGACCGGATCGGCCGACCACAGGGTCGCGTCGCGCGCGGTCATGCGGGAAGCGAACCTCGCCTCGCCGAGCCCCTGCACGCGCGCGGCGACCGCCGGCGCGAGCGGCCCGAGTTCGGTCCGCCATCGGGCTGCGGACAGCGCCCGGACGCCACTTCGACGCGCGTCGATGCCGGCCAGCAGGGTGACGAACGAGTCGGCGAAGGAGCGCACGCCGTCGCGCTCCAGCTTCGCGCATGCGGCGGCGAGCGAGATCCCGGCGCCAGCCAGGCGCGCCAGCGTGGCCTGCGCGGCGCTGACGTGCGCGGCATCGAGACCCGGCTCGACCGTCCCGTGATCGGCGAACGCGTGGAGCGTCTCGGGCGGCGTCGTGTTCACCGTGTCGGGACCGATCAGCTCGGCGACGTACTTGACGTCGGAGTAGGCCTTGTTCTTGGTCCCGGTGCTGGCCCACAGCGGCCGCTGTCTGCGGGCGCCCTTCGCCGCCAGCGCCTCCCAGCGCGGCCCGGCGAACAACGCGCCGAAGCGCCCGTAGGCGACGCGCGCGTTCGCCACCGCGATGGTGCCGAGCAGCGCGCGCGCGACGTCGCCCGTCGCCGGCGGGGTCTCGGGCGCGGCGGCCAGCGCGGCGAGCTCGGGATCGAGCAGCGAGTCGACGCGGCTGACGAAGAACGACGCGACCGAGGCGATCGGCGCGAGCGCGCCGCCGGCGGCGACGCGGTCCTCGAGCCCCGCCAGGTAGGCTTCGACCACGCGCTCGTAGACCTCGACCGAGAAGATCAGCGTGACGTTGACGGGGATCCCCGCGGCGATCGTCGCATGGATGGCGGGGAGGCCTTCGGCGGTGGCGGGAATCTTGATCATCACGTTCGGCTTCCCGACGGCGGCGAACAGGCGCTTCGCCTCGGCGATCGTGCCGGCAGTGTCGTGGGCAAGCAGCGGCGAGACCTCGAGCGAGGCGAAGCCGTCGGCGCCCTGCGTGCGCGCGTGGACCGGCGCAAGCACGTCGCAGGCGCGGCGGATGTCCTCGAGCGCGAGTGCGTCGTAGACGGCGAACGCGTCGGGGGCGGAGAGCGCCAGGGCGTCGAAGGGGCCGTCGTAGTCGGACGAGCCGCCGATCGCCTTCTCGAAGATGGTGGGATTCGAGGTCAGGCCCGAGATACGGCCGGCCTCGACCATGCCGGCGAGCTCGCCCGAGTCGAGCAGGCCGCGGCGGATGAAGTCGAGCCAGAGACTCTGCCCGGCGGCGAAAAGCGAACGGATCGGTGCGGGGGCGGCGGACGACACGGATTCCTCCTGGGAGTTACGGCGTGAAGCGGCGTTCCTCCATCAACACGGTCATCGACTGGGACCCGAAAGTGAAGCCGACGCGCATCGTTCCTTCGACGCCGACGGTCGCCCCCTCGCGCGGCACGCCGGCCTCGCGGGCGACGACAGCCAGTTTTCCCGTCCCGTCGTCGACCTCGTAGATGCCCGTCGTGAGCACGCCGATGGAAGACGTGACTTTGCCGGCGATGCGCACCTTGTCCTCCTTGTAGCGCAGCGGATCATCGAGCACCTGGGAGATCGGCGTGACGTCCTTGCAGCCGGCCGTGACGAGGGCCACGAGTGCACAGGCGAAGGCGACAGAGCGGAACGACGGGCGCAGCGGACGAGGGGACACGGGGCACTCCTTGCCGGATCGGCGGGGACCTTTCCCCGACCATACCCGCTCGCGACGCGCGGCGCCACGCCTTCGGTGTGGTCTCAGCAGCAGGCGTCCCGCACTGGTGTCGGCGGCGACAGCTCATCACTCATCGAGCGGACCGGGATGCCGAGCCCGGCCAGCGCCGCAGCCAGTGTGGGGGCCGTGGTGGCACCGGTGCGGTAACCGACGTGGATCACCCCCGCCGCAGCGACGACCCGCGCGACGACCACACCCGGCAGCGCCAGCAGTCCGGCCTGCGCGCGCACGGCCTCGTCGCGGTCGAGCGGCCGCGCGAGATCGAACGTGGCGTGCCGCGGAGTGCCCTTGCCAGCCAGGAACGCAAACATGTCAGGCCGCCGTCGCGCCGCGGGCGGCGGCGGCGGCTTCGGCCGCGCGCTCGGCGCGGCGCCGCGGCGCATGCCGCCAGGCGATCACGGCCTCGACGAGGACGAAGATCACGCACACCATCATCACGATCGTGAGCGTCGAGTTGATCCAGCCCTGGACGACCTTGCCCGGGTCGGGCAGGCGCGTCATCGGCAGGAAGTTGTTCCTCACCGACAGGAAGCCGGCGGTCAGCGTGGTGACGGCGACGAACGCCATCGGCACGGCGGTGGTCCACGCGTAACGCGCCCGCCCGGCGTTGACCAGGATCGTCGTGCCGATGGCCAGCGCGAGCGCCGCGAGAAGCTGGTTCGCGATGCCGAACATGGGCCAGATGGTCGTGATCGATCCGGTCAGGATGAAGTACGTCCAGCCGGCGACGATCAGCGCCGTCGACAGCAACGTTCCCGGCAGCCAGTCGACGCGACCCAGCGGCTTCCACAGGCGGCCGCCGAACTCCTGGACGAGGAAGCGCGACACGCGCGTGCCAGTGTCGATCGTCGTCAGGATGAACAGCGCCTCGAACATGATCGCGAAGTGGTACCAGTACGACATGAGCCCGCGCATCCCCGGCAGCGCGGTGAAGATCTGCGCCATGCCGACCGCCAGCGACACCGCCCCGCCGGTGCGCCCGGCCAGCGACTCGCCGACCTGCGCCTCGAGGCCCGCGAGGTTGACCGGCGCGTATCCCAGCGCGGCGAACTGCTCGGGCGCCACGTTGATCGCGAAGTAGTCGCCCGGGTGGAGCGCCGACGCGGCGATGAGTGCGATCACGCCGACGAAGCCCTCCATCAGCATCGAGCCGTAGCCGATCATGCGCGTGTCGGTCTCCTTGTCGATCATCTTGGGGGTCGTGCCCGAGCCGACCAGCGCATGGAAGCCCGAGATCGCGCCGCAGGCGATGGTGATGAACAGGAACGGGAACACTGTCCCGGGCACGATCGGCCCGCCGCCGTGGATGAACGGCGTGATCGCCGGCATGTGCAGCTGCGGGTTCACAATGACCACGCCCACGGCGAGGAACAGGATCGTCCCCACCTTCATGAAGCTCGACAGGTAGTCGCGCGGGCACAACAGCATCCACACCGGCAGCACCGAGGCGATGAACCCGTAGGCGGCCATCGCCATCGTCACCTGCAGCTTGTCGAGCGTGAACAGCGGGGCCAGCGTGGGGTGCTCCGAGACGACGCGGCCCAGCACGACGCAGGCGAGCAGCAGCACGACGCCGAGCGCGGTCGCCTCGCCGATCTTGCCCTTCCTGAAACGGTACATGTAGAGACCCATGCCGAACGCGATCGGGATCGACATGCCGATGGTGAACGCGCCCCACGCCGAGTCGTGCAGCGCGTTGACGACCGCGAGACCCAGTCCCGCGAGTGCAATCACGACCACGAACAGGATGGCGAGCGCGCTCACGAAGTAGGCGCGCGGCGAGATCTCGGCCAGTGCCAGCTCGGCGAGCGAACGGCCGCCCGAGCGCACGCTCGAGGCGAGGATGACGAAGTCGTGCACCGCGCCGGCCAGGCACACGCCGATCACGAGCCACAGGAACCCGGGGAGGAACCCGAACTGCGCGGCGAGCACCGGCCCGATCAGCGGGCCGGCGCCGGTGATCGCCGCGAAGTGGTGGCCAAACAGGACCCAGCGATTGGTCGGGACGTAGTTCTGCCCGTCGTACAGCGTGTGGGCGGGCGTCGGGCGTTCAGCGTCGAGGACCAGGGCCTTGGTGGCGAGGAACGCGCTGTAGTAGCGGTAGGCGATGGCCAGGCAGCAGGCGGCGACGAGAACCAGCGGGAGCGCGTGCATCGATCAGACCGTCGGGCGCCGCGGATCGAGCGGCAGCCCCTGCGCCTGGCGGCGCTTCAGCACGCGCAGCCAGCCGTGCATCGCCTCGCAGTCGAGCCCGTGCATCATCAGCCGGAAGCCCGCCTGCAGGGTCGGCAGCGCCACCATGGGGTGGCCGTTCTTGATGAACGCCAGGTGATAGCTGGTCCCCAGGATCTTCCCGATGTAGACCCCCACCGGCTCGTCCAGCTGCAGCGAGTGCGAAGCGCGGATGAAGTCGGACCGCGGCAGCAGGAGCGCGTACAGCGGCGTGTAGACCTCGACGGCGGTCTGCACGTCGGCGAAGTTGTGCCAGCTCGGCGGGGTCGACTCGATCGGGAACGGGCCGTCGGTGATCATGGAGAAGTCCGGCCGGTCGATCGGCGCGAGGTCGCGGCCCTGCGCGCGCAGGCCAAGGTTGAGCTGGATCATGAAGTTGAACACGTTGAGGTCGTGCTGCAGGAAGACGTTCTGCTCCAGGTCCTCGAGCGTCCGCGGGCGCAGCGGCACCGTCTCGACATCGACACCCCCCGCGTTGGCCTTGATGAACCCCAGCAGCTCCGTGCCCACGTGAAAATGGCGGAGGATAAGGAAGTTCGCATCCGGCGACCCGAACCAGGCGAGCCCCCAGCGGATCGTACGGTGCAGCAGCCCGTTGAGGTTGGGATACGACGGCGTGAGGCCGCGCACGATCTTCACCAGGAGGAAGAACACGAACACGAGCGGCCGGATCATGTTGAACATCCAGCGCCGCGACCACGATGCGCTGCCGCGCAGCAGGGCCGCCTTGGCGTCGGGATCCATGGGCAGGCTCTGGTCGAGCGACAGCGCGAGCCAGGGATCCGGATCGAGCGGATCGTACACGGCGGCGTGGAGGTCGGCGGTGGTCACGGGATCACCTCCTCGATCTGCATCGCATACAGGCGCGCCGTCACCTCGGCGGTGCGGACGATGCGCCGCGCGACCGCAGCGTCCGGAAGCACCATCGCCAGCATCGCCTTGAACTCCTCGATGTGGTTCGCGTCGTTCTCGCCATGGTAGAGCAGGAAGCGCACCGCGTCCTCCGGCAGGCCCAGGGTCGCCTTCACGGCCCGGCCCCACTCCTGCGCCTTGATCGAGCCCAGGCCCTCGATGATCCACATCGAGCCGAGGAGGCCAAACGGATTCGGCTGGCTCGACTGGTGGAACATCCACGCCGACAGCGCCTCGGAGCCGAGGTTCTTCTCGCCGCCGCGAATCGTCTCGACCGCCCCGCCGGTCGCCACGAAGTCCTCCTCGAGCAGGCGGAAGTCGCGATGCTCGGCGACCGCGTGCTTCATCAGGGCCGAGCGCAGCTCGAGGTGTTCCTCGCCGATGTTCGACGCCGCGCGCGACATCCACAGTGCGCCGTCCTTGACCTGCTGCCGGAGCTGGACGAGCAGCGCCTGGTAGTCCGCGAGCTCGAACCGTCCACGGGTCAGCTTGCGGATCAGCGGCGTCTTCTCGAGCCGTCCCTCAAACTCGGTGAAGACGACGGTGAGCCGGCGCAGGACGTCGGCGACGGTGTCGCTCACACGGCCTCCAGCATCATGAAGCCCACCAGCCCCCTCCCGCTCTCCGGCACGACGCACAGAATCCTCTGCCCGGAACGCACGCGCCGGCTCGAGACGAGTTCCTCGAGCATCAGCCAGATCGACGCCGAGCCGACATTGCCCTTCTCCCGCAGGATCGAGAACCACCTCTCCCGGGGAATCATGCCGGCGGTGTCCTCGAGGAGCGAGAGGAGCTCCTCGTGCAGCGACTTCGCCGAATCGTGCACGAGCGCCCAGTCCACGGCGGCGGGCACGATGCGCCCCTCGTCCACCTTGCGAAGGTAGACCCCCACCCAGGCGCGGATCACGCGCTTGAGCAGCTCGAAGTCCTGGAGCAGCGCGATCGCACCCGCGGCGTGCGCCGCCATGGGACCGGCATGCGACCACACGGTCGTCGCATCGGCGCGCGTCTCGATCGCCGCACCGGCCCACATGCACGGATCGAAGCGGTCGGCGAGCGAGACGATGTCGACGAACTCGATGCGCAGTGATCCCGGGCGCGGCTCGGGTTCGATCACGATCGCGCCGGCGCCGTCCGAGAGCGTGAAGCGAAGGTAGTCGGCCTCGGGACGCACGCGCCCCTTTGCGTCGACGAGCGCGGTGCCCTCGTAGAATCCCGGGCGGAACCAGCGCGAGGCGAACTCTCCGGCGCAGGCGCATGCGACGTCGTGCTCGCCGGCGCGCACCGACAGCCAGGCCGCCTTCGCCGCCATCAGCGACGAGCCGCACACCGACTGGAAGCTCGCGATCTCGATCGCGCCCGCGCCCAGTTCGGCGTGGACGGTCGCGGCGTGACCGGGGACGATGTAGTCGCCCTGGGTCGTCGCGGCGGCGAGCATGTCGAGGTCGCCCACGGCGAGGCCCGCGCGCTCGAGCGCCTGCTTCACGGCCAGCGCCGACATGCCGGCGTTGGTGTGGGAGACGGTTCCGTCGGGGGCCATCGCGTAGTGGCGGTGCTCGACACCGTTCCAGCGCAGCGCCTTCTTGCCGAACACGCTGTCGCGCCCGGCGATGCGCCCGAGGTGGTCTTCCATGCGGTCGTTGCCGACCGGGTCCCCGGGAAGGAAGGCGCCGACCCCGGTGATGTAGCCCTCGCGAAGCTCGGTCATGCGGGCGGGACCCTCCACGCTTCCGGGGGGCAGCGTCGGGTCGTCAGTCCTCGTTCGCGTAGCCGCGTGCGAGCGTCGGATTGCGCACGCCGACTTCGCCGCCGGACGAAACGCCCGGACCCGGCGTCCAGCGCTTCGGGTTCGGATCGAGGTCGAGGCGCGGCGGCATCTGGTCGAGCAGCGGCGCGGCCAGGGAGGCCTTCACCTTGCCGCATCGGCTGCAACGCTCGTACGTGAAGCCGCTGCCGGGTCCCTCGGCGAAGACGAACTTGTGGGTGAACGGGATGCAGAAGGCCATGGTTCAGCGAATCCTTTCGTTCTGGGACCCAATCCGCTCGCAGGATGCGATTTGCGGACCCGGGGTGTCAAGCCTCGGCGGCTCCGGTCGGCGGCCACCAGGGGCGTTCGGTCGCATCCTTCCCCCACACCGCCGCCGCGTCCTCGTGTCCGTGATAGACCCAGCCGGTCGTGATCTTGGGCAGGAAGTACGTCGCCTTCTGCGGCATGCGCTCGCCGGCGCGCCCTGCGGCCAGCACCTGCTCGACCGGGGTGCCGTTCATGAGAAACGCGGCGGTCGGCGGCAGCGCGGCGGCCGCCCCGGCGACGGCACCGCTCGCGCGAGGTTCCCCCCAGACGATCGCGAGCGCATCGGCCGCGGCCTTCACGTACTCGACGTTGGTCTGCGCGGCGAGCAGCTCGGGCGTGATGCCGAGCGCGCGGCCCATGATCAGTTCATGCAGCTGCACGACGTCGAGCCCGCGCGACACCGGGTGCGTCGGCGAGTCGCCGAACGCGGCGTCGCGCAGCGCGGCCGGAATTTCGAGCCCGTACAGCGCGCGCTCCCCCGCCGGCGCGAACACGAACGCGCCCGTCGGGTGCGCCGCGAGGAAGGCCTCGGCCCTGGCCGCGGCGTCGGCCGCGTTGCCGCCGGCGGCGCCGAGCGGCGTGACGACGAGCGCACCGGGCAGGCGCTCGGCGAGCCCGCTCGCGGTGATCGGTGGCAACCCGCGCAACACGCGGTGCGTGGGCAGCACGAGCAGGCCGGGATCGGTCACGTCGACGAAGCAGGCGAGCATGAAGTCGCAGCCCGCGACTGCTCCGCCGGAGGCGCGCCGTACATCCCGGTGCCGCAGCGCCGACTCGTAGCGATGGTGCCCGTCGGCAAGAACGACAGCCTGCGCGGCGAGCAGCCGCGCGATATTTTCCACGCCCGCAGCGGCACAGGCTTCTTCGCCGTTCGGCGTGGAGCCGGTCGCAGCGACATCCGGAATGGCCCACAGTGCCTCCGTGCCCTCGCCGGTCTGTGCGGTCGCGAGCGGCGGCTTCGCGCGGGCGGCATCGAGCGCGCGGCGCACGTCGCCGGCGGGATCCTCGTAGAGCACGAACACGGGCGACAGGTTCGTCTCCGTCGCCTCGAGCAGGCGGAAGCGATCTTCCTTGGGCGCGGTCAGCGTGCGTTCGTGCGCAAACACGCCGCCCTCCCCGAACGGCGAGAGCTGCAACAGCCCGAAGAACCCGCGCCGGACGAGCGGCTGCCTGTGATGCGTGAAGGCCTGCTCGTAGGCATAGAATGCGGGTGCGGCATCGCGGAGCAGCGCTCCCGCAGCGCCCCACGCGGTGAGCGTGCGACCGGCGACGGCATAGCGACTGCCCTCGCCCGCGGCGGGATCGTCCTCGGGCAGGATCAGGTGCACGGGATTGTGGTCGCCCGCGGCGAGGCGCGCACGATCGGCGGGCGCGATCACGTCGTAGGGCGGCGACAGGCGTTCGGCAATGGATGCGGCGGGGCCGGCGGGACGCACGGCTCGAAACGGCAGGACGACGGGCATGGGGCGCAGGATGCCCGGTTCACGCGGTCGTTGCAAGTCCGGGGCGGCCTGCCGCACGGCGCGCTGGCGATCGTCCCTGTCCCGCGGTAGGATCGCCCCGCTCGTCCCCACCCGCGCGCACGCGCGGCCCACCACGCGTCCGGCACATGCCGGCGAGGAGTCGATCATGAACCAGGAAGCCATCACCCGGAGTTGGGACTACGTCCGCCAGGTGCAGGGCGTCGGCCTGCGCGCGGTCGCCGCGCTGCCGGAAGCGGCGCTCGACACGCACCCGATCCCGAACATGCGCACGCCGAAGGAACTCGCCGTCCACCTGTTCTCCTGCCTGAACCAGTTCCCAAGGGCCGTCCGCGACGGCAAGGTCGGGGACTACGACGACACCACGGTCGCCACCAGCCTCGCGTCGAAGGCCGACCTCCTCGCCTGGTGCCGCCGCCAGTGGGACGAGGGGACGGCAATCGTCCAGACGCTGACCGACGCGCAGATCAAGGGCGTGGTGCAGACGCCGTGGGGAAGCGACTTCCCGGGCTTCGTCATG
>JANOEH010000116.1:0-13518 GCA_031413115.1 Candidatus Eiseniibacteriota bacterium
AGGTGACCGCCGGCACGCCGACCGCCTCGGTCCCGGTGCCGCGGAGGCGCACCGTGTGCGGGCCGGCCGGATCGTCCGTCGTGAACGTGAACAACGCCGAGTCGGGGCCGGGCGCGCCCCGCAGGTACCAGATCGACAGCGTGTCGACGCTGTCCGCCGCCACGACGAACGACGTGCGCCCGGGCGTGAACGCCGGGTTGTCGCTGGCGACCAGGCTCACGGTCAGCGGCGCGGTGCCGTCGTTGCGGATGCGCAGCGTGTCCCACGTCGAGTAGGCGACGGGCACGCCGCCGAAGTCCTTGGGCTGCTTGTAGGCGACGAACCCGGGCACGGTGACGGCGAAGAGCGAATCGCTCGTGTCCTCCACGCCGCCGCCCACCGCTCGCACGCGCACGCGCGCCTCGGCCGTCGCGGTCGCGGGCACGAGCCAGTTCCAGCTGCCGGCCGCGGCCGGCGTCGAGGCGACCAGCTCGACCCAGGTGCCGATCTCGGCGTTGCGCCAGTCGATCGCGACGTTCGCCACGTTCGCGCTCGTCCAGGCGATCACCTCGGTGTGCGCGTACTGCCACGCCTCGCCGCCGTCCGGCGCGGTCACGGCCAGGGCGGGCGCCAGGTTGACGATGGTGAACACCGCGTTCGAGACGTCGCTGGGAACCGAGTCGGCCGCATCGCGGACCCGCACCTCGGCCTGCGTCGTCGCGACCAGCGGCAGCGTCCACGCGTACGAACCGGCGGCCGCCTCGACCTGGGTGACCGGGGTCCATGGATCGATCGGGGAGGCGCGCCACTCGATGACGACCGACGCCAGGTTGCCGGCCGTCCACGTGACGTCGTGCACGCTGCCGGCGTTCCACACCTCGCCGCCGTTCGGCGACGTCAGCGCCAGCGTCTGCGCGGGCGCACCGGGCACGGTGTAGAACACGCTGAGCTTGTAGATGCCGCCCGAGTGCATGTCGAGCAGCGTGCCGCGGTCCATGGCGAAGCAGGCATAGCCCGAGCCCGGACTGGTCAGCGCCGAGCTGGTGAACGTGGTGCCACCGTCGGTGCTGACGTAGTTCGGCGAGCCGGCGTAGCGGTTGTAGAACACCAGCTTCGGGTCGTCGCTCGCGGTGCTGCCGCCCCACGCCGAGGTCACGGTCGTCACCTGCGCCCAGTTCTTGCCCGAGTCGAGCGAGCGCCAGACGCCCCCGCTCGACCAGTTGGTGGCGAACAGCGCCGTGTTCCCGAGCCGCGAGGACCACACGGTCGGCGTCTCGGAACTCTCGCTCGTGTAGCGATCCGTGAACGACGTGCCGCCGTCCTCGGACTGCCAGATCTTGGCCAGGCCGACGCCCGTGACTCCGTCGCCGACGATGACGTTCGACTCGTTGCCGGGCGAGATCACGAGGTCGCACGGGCTGCGGAAGCCCGGGTTCGACAGGACTGACCAGGTTGCGCCGAAGTCGGTCGAGCGGTGCAGGCGACCGTCCTCAGGGCCGAACAGCAGCGTGTCGGGCTTCTCGGGACTCATCTCGAGCGGCATGCCGTACTCGGTGAAGTCGATGCTCAGCACGGTCGTCCAGTTCACCCCGGCGTTGGTCGTGCGCGAGATCCGATCGGGCGTTCCCGTCGCGGCGACCCACAGGTTCGAGTCCTTGTGCGAGACGTAGAACGAGTTGGTCTTGATGGCGCCGGGAATCGTCGCGACCAGGGCCCACGAGTCGCCGCGGTCGAGGCTCTTGTAGACGCTCACGCCCATCACCGCCCACACCGAGTTGCGGTTCTGCGGCGTGTTGGCGAACGTGTTGCCGCGCACGGTGACGTTGCCCGAGGAACGCTTGAGCTGCCAGTCCCACTGCGTCGTCGTGCCCGTGGGCATCGCCCAGGTGGCGCCGCCGTTCGACGTGCGGATGACGGCGCGGGTCCTTCCCGCCGTGGCCCACGCCTTGTTCGCGTCGTAGGCGAAGTAGTCGCTGGTGGCCGCCACCAGCGGATGCGTCGCGAACGTCCACGTCGTGCCGTCGTCGGCCGAACTGCGGATGAAGCCGCCGCCGCCGCTGAGCGTCACGCCCTGTGCGCCCGTGATCGTGACCGCGCGCACGTCGAGCGGGAGCTCCATGCGGAGGTCGACCACGCTCCAGCTCGAACCGGAGGTGTTGCTGCGCAGCGCAGTGCCGTAGCCGCCGACCACCCACAACCGCGAGCCGGCGCCGTCGACGGCGAACAGGTCGTTCGCGGTCGGCACGGCGACGGGGTTCCACGTCGCACCGTCGACGGTCGCGAGCAAGCGCCCGCCGCTGCCACAGGCCCAGCCGGTGGTGGTGTTGCTCATGCGCACGCCATGGAGCGTCGCGGCCCCGGGCGAGCCCTGGGTGTTCCACACGACGCCGCCGTCATCGCTGCGCAGGATGGTCTCGTTCGCACCGACGACGACCGCGACGTCGGCCGAGGGCATCTCGATCGCCTTGAGGTCGGGCGTCCCGGCGATGACCGTACGAGTCCACAGCACGCCGTTGTCGACGCTGCGGAAGACCAGGCCGCTGTCGCCGACGGCGATGACCGTCAGGCCCGAGTGCGCGATGCCGCGCAGCGTCCGCGAGGTCGGCAGCGTTCCGTTCGTCCAGGTGGCGCCGCCGTCGAACGAGCGCGACCAGGCGCCGGCGTCGCCGACGGCCCACACGTCGTTGCCGTTCTTGCTGAAGACCGCCTGATTTCCCTGCGCTGCGGCGGGAGCCGCGGCGCAGGCCACGCTCGCCGCGAGGAACGCGAGGAACAGACCGCGGCGGGCGCGGGCATGGAACGGGCGACGAATCGTGGCGGGAGGAGTGGTCATGCCGGGTCTCCGGAATTGGTGCGGGATCCAGTTCGAGGCGACGTCCATCATTCGATCAAGCGGCCTTCGACTTCGATCTCGGCGAGGGCGAACGCAGCGCGCCCCTCGACCCGTCCGCGGACGGCGGTCGGGACCACGGCGATCGCATCGAGGATGACGGGCGGGACTGCGATCCGGGTGCCCTCGGGCCGCAGGGTGCGTGCGATCACCTGCCGACCGACCTCACGACCCCCCCGCTCGAAAATGACGATCGCCGAGCGGATCGAAAGGTCGGTTCCCGCCTTGCGGTCGGGAGAAGGAGCATACAGGACGATCCCCCGAACTTCAATCGGGACGGCCCATTCCAGCCGCGCCGCCGGGGCGTCTTCCCCCACCGTGGAGCCGCCCGCCGGAGCCCCGTTCGGGGCCGCGATCCAACCCGTCCGGCGGACCGGCCCGCGGGCCATCCGATCGACCAGGGCCTCGCCTCCGCGGCCTCCCGCGGCCGTGGAGGCCACTTCGACCTTCGCCGAAGGCGCCGCGTTGAACCACTTGGCATCGAGGTTGTTGCGTGGGGCGGGCAATGCAGAATGCCCGACGTGGCAGCCGATGCACTTCGTGCCGGAGCCGGCGCGGGAGAAGTTCGCCCCGGGCACGTGCGCCGGGCCGCGGGGCGAGCGCAACACCCGCCCGTGCGCGTCGACGAGCTGCTCGAACAGGGGGACGTCCCCCGGGATGTCGTGCTCGTGCACCGCACCCGAGAGATCGATCGCCGACTCGCGGACCAGCACCGCCGTGTCCCCCGTCGCCGCCTCGGGACGCGCCAGGGTGGCGAAGAAGCGGATGTGAACGCCCTCGCCGATGCGCGGCGCGTCGGGAAACGGCGAGTCGACGGGACCGGTCGCGTAGACGTTCAGGCAGTCGAAGCGGAACGTGTCGTCGAGCCGGGTGACCTGCGAGAGCATCGTCGCCGGCAGGTCCGGGGCGAGATCCTCGATGCCCCCTCCCTCGTCGAGCGTGAGCGGCACGACGGGCCGCACCACGAGGGCAACGGGATCGAGCTCGAGCGTTCCGGGCAGGTCGACGACGCGCTCGGGCCGAGTGCCGTCGGCGCGCACGACCCACAGGCCGAAGTCGCCGCCGTCGTCGCGATCGAATGCGAACAGCACGCGCCCGTCGGGCAGCGGCGTCGGCGCGAGCGCGCGCGCGTGCGTCCCCGCACCGCCTCGACCAGGGCCGGCGATCGTCACCGGCACGGCGACGCCACCGGGGAAGGCGGCCAGGCGCGTGGGACCGGGCGCGGGCAGCAGTGCCCCGTGCGTGCACTGCACCGCGACCAGCGTCCCCTGCGGCGCGGACGGCGACGGCCTCGCCAGCGGCGCCATTGGCGCGTAGGCAAACGTCGCAGCGCGCTCGCGCGGATCGCCCGCCGCGAGCTGCGCCCGGTCGCCGTTGACCAGCACCGAGACGGTCTGCCACAGGTCGACGCTGTCGGGCCGCGCGAGCGCACCCCGCGGGCCGAGCACAAGTCCCCCCGCCGCCTCGTCGCTGGCTCTCCACGGACTGAAGAACCATCGCGTGTAGACGACACGGCCGGTCGACGGGTCGAACCCGGGCTCCTCGCCACCGTTGCGCTCGCTCGTGATGCGCTCGAGGCGGCCGCCCCTGGCGGGCACGAGGTACAGGTTCGTCACGTCGCCCCCGCCCTGCTGCGCGCGTTGCGGAAAGCGGGTGCTGGCGAACACGATGCGCCCGTCGGGCAGCCACGCCGGATCGAAGTCGTCGTAGCGGGCGAACCGCGCCGCCGCACCGGGGCCCAGTGGCGACAGGTCGACGTTGCGGTCACCGCGCGTCAGCGCCGTGAGTGCACTGCCGTCGGCCTTCACCGTCCACAGGCGCCACGGATCGCCGGCGTGCTCGACGGCGGCGAAGGCGATCGTCGTGGCGTCGAACGACACGGTGGGATCGGCGACGTCGTGGAAGCGGCTGGCGGCAACGAGTTCGCGGAGCGCGCCGTCGGCGGCGCGCACGAGCAGACGGCCGCCGGGCGCGAGCGCGCGGCCGCGCGGGCCCATGCCGGGAACCTGCGTGGAATCCGCGCCGCCGGGTGCGCGACGCGAGACAAACACGATCGGGGGAAGTCCGCGCGCCACCGCGAACGAGGACGCGCCACGCGGTCCTTCGTCGGGACCGCCGCGCGCCGCGACAACGGCCAGCGCGCATGCCGCCAGCGCCGCGCAGCCGAACGCGACGGTCGCGACGTGCCGCACGTCAGGCCGGATCGGGGCGGTCGGCGTCCTCGGCATCGAAGTGCAGCGCGGGATCGTCGCCGGGGACGAGCTGCGGCTCCGGCTCGGCGTCGTCGGGTGCGACCATCACGACGGCCTCGTCGGGAGCCTCGATCGCGGCCGGGGAACCCTCCCCGATCATGTCCGCTGCGGCGACCGCGGCTTCCGCCGCCTCCTCTCCGCCGGTGTTCGCCGACGCGAACGGCAGCAGCGGCACATCGGGTTCGGCGTCGGGATTCTCGGGCTCGCGCTCGCCGACGATCGCCTTCAGTTCCTCGACGCGCGGCAGGTCGGTCAGGTCGCGCAGGCCAAAGTACGACAGGAACTCGCCGGTCGTGCCATAGAGCAGCGGGCGGCCGATCACCTTCGAGCGGCCGCGGATGGTCACCAGCTCGCGCTCGAGCAGCGTGTTGAGCACGCCGCTCGAGTCGACGCCGCGAATCGCGTCGACCTCGGCCTTGGTGACCGGCTGCTTGTAGGCGATGATCGCCAGAGTCTCGAGCGCGGGGCGCGACAGGCGCATCTTCTTGCGACCGCGCAGCAGCCGCGCGACGTACGGCGCGTGCTCGGGGCGCGTGATCACGATCCAGCCCTGCGCCTCCTCGGACAGGCGCACGCCACGGCCGGCCGCGTCGAGCTCGTCGCCGAGCAGCGTCAGCCCCTCCGTGACGAGGGCGGCATCGCACTCGCAGGCCTCGGTCAGCTGCACGAGCGTCAGCGGCTCGGCGGCGGCGAACAGGAGCGCTTCGAGCACGGGAACCAGCTCAGGCGCCTCCATCGGAACCTCCTTCCGCGCGGGGAACGTCGTACGCCGCGGCGGCGATCATGGCGGACGGATCCGCGGGTGGATTGGAGCCTGGAAGCGTCGACATCTCGTCCGCTACGAGGTCTTCGGGTGGGGCGAGATCGATCCCGCCGAAGTTCGCCGATTGCACGGCGGAGAGCTTGTTCATCTTGAGCAGTTCGAGCAAGGCCAGGAAGGTGACGATCATCTCGAGCCGGTTGCGACACTCCGACAGCAGCGTCTCGAACGAGAGCCGCCCGGCGACCAGCACGCGGCTGTGGATGCGCGCGATCTTCTCCTCGATGTCGTAGGCCTCGGCCTCGAGCTCGAGCACGGTGCGCGCCGGCAGGCGGGCGAGCACGCGGTTGAGCGCGTCGAGCAGGTGGAAAAGCGTCGCAGGCGCCAGCGGCAGCGGGCCCGCCTCGTCGTCGTCGGGCAGGCGGCCGCGCTCGTACGACAGGCGACGGCTCTCCTCGCGCATCTTGAGCGTGCCCGAAACCTCCTTGAACTGGCGGTACTCGAGCAGGCGCTGGACCAGTTCGTCGCGCGGATCGACCTCATCCACCTCGGTCGCCGGCGCGACCGGGAGAAGCATCTTCGCCTTGATGCGCATGAGCGACGCCGCCATGACGAGGAACTCGCCGGCGATGTCGAGGTCGAGCATGCGCATGAGCTCGATGTACTCGAGGTACTGGCGCGTGATGTGCGCGATCGGGATGTCGTAGATGTCGACTTCGTCGCGCGAGATGAGGTGGAGCAGCAGGTCGAGCGGGCCCTCGAAGCGCTCGAGCTTCACTTCATAGCCCATCGGTCCCTCCCCCACCCATCCCCATCGCCGCGCGCACGCGCTCCATCGTGGCCCGAGCCTCGGCGCGCGCCCGCTTCGCGCCGGTGGCCAGCACGTCGCGCACGAAATCCGGATCCTTCGCCAGCTTCGCGCGGCGCTCGCGGATCGGCGCCAGGCGCTCGGCCATCAGGGTCGCGAGGTGCTTCTTGTCGTCGACGCAGCCCAGCTCGCCGGCCCGGCAGGCGCGGTCGATCGCGGGCGCCTCGTCCGGGTTGAAGAGACGATGGTACTCGAACACGGCGCAGCCCGCCGGGTCGCCCGGGTCGTTCTTGCGGATCTTCTTCGGGTCCGTGAACGCGGTCTTCACGCGCGCCAGGATCTCATCGGGCGAGTCGGAGAGCAGGATCGTGTTCCCCACCGACTTCGACATGCGGTTGCCGTCGAGCCCGCGCAGGCGCGGGAACTTCGTCAGGCGCCCCTCGGGTTCGGGGAACACCGGCGCGTCGGCCGCATAGAGGTGGTTGAAGCGCCGCGCGATCTCGCGGGTGATCTCGATGTGCGGCAGCTGGTCCTCGCCCACCGGCACGACGTTCGCGCGATAGAGCAGGATGTCGGCCGCCTGCAGGCAGGCGTAGCCGAGGTGCCCGTAGCTGATCGTCGACTCCTCCATGCCCAGGTCCTTCACCTGGTCCTTGAGCGTCGGATTGCGCTCGAGGCGCGCCTTGGTCACGATCATCGAGAACAGGAGGTGCAGCTCGGCGTGCTCCTTCACGTGCGACTGGACGAACATCGGGCTCTTCGCCGGGTCGATCCCCGCGGCGACCCAGTCGAGCACCATGTCGTGCGTGTTCTCGACGGTTCTGGCACTCGCCTCGGGCGACGTCGTCAGCGCATGCCAGTCGGCGACCATGTGAAAATTCTCGTAGGACTCCTGGAGCTCGACCCAGTTGTGGAGCGCGCCGACCCAGTTCCCCAGGTGCAGCTTCCCGGTCGGCCGCATGCCCGAGAGGATGCGCCCCTTCGCGCCGGGACGCAGCGTGTCGAGCACGAACGGGACGGCCGCGGTCTCGCTCACGCGATCACCCCCGCCACGCCATTGACCACGCCGCCGAGAAACGTCATGAGCACGCTGAAGGGGATGCCGATGAGCACGCTCGAGACACCCGGCACGAGGATGATGCCGACGAGGATCAACATCCCGTAAGGCTTGATCCGCTGGTAGACGTTGTACGCCTCGCGCGGCAGCACGCAATCGAGGATCCACGAGCCGTCGAGCGGCGGGATCGGCAGCAGATTGAACACCGCGAGCAGGCAGTTGACCCGCAGCAACTGGCGCAGCAGCTCGCCCATGGCGTTGTCGGTCATCCCGAACCCCGCGAGCACGCCGAAGACGACCGCTGTCACGAGCCCGAGGAACAGGTTCGAGAACGGCCCGAGCAGCGCCACCTTGAGGCCGTCCCAGCGCGGGCTCTTCAGGTTGTGCGAGTCGACGGGTACCGGTTTGGCCCAGCCGAACATGGCGCCGCCCTGGGTGAGCAGGTACATCACGCCGGGCGCGATGATCGTGCCCACGGGATCGACGTGCGCGATCGGATTCATGGTCAGGCGCCCCGCGAAGCGCGCCGTCGGGTCGCCGAGCAGGTTGGCGCCCCATGCGTGGCAGAACTCGTGGAAGGACACCGAGAATGCGAGGGCAACGATGAAGAGGAGGAGATCGCCGAAGTCGGGCATGGCTCAAGTTAGCGGCCGAAACCCGCGCCGGTCAAGGGTTTCGGGCGATCAGTCGACCAGCCGCGCCACCAGCAGGGTCAGGTCGTCGTTCAGGTGCCGCTCGCCGGTGAACGCGTCGACCTGCCGCCGGATCGACTCGACGATCTCGACCGCGGGCCGGTGCGCCGCGGCGCGGACCAGCGCCTCGAGGCGCTCGACGCCGAACTCCTCCTCGTGCCCGTTCGCCGCCTCGGTCACGCCGTCGGTGTAGAGCACCAGCACGTCGCCCGAGGCAAGCGGCGTCGGACGTTCCTCGTACGCCGAGTCCTCGAGGACACCCAGCGGCAGGCCACCCTCGCTCAACCACTCGGCGCGGCCGTCGGCGCGGAGCAGCAGCGGCGGGTTGTGGCCGGCGTTGGAGAACGTGAAGACGCGGTTCTTGGCGTCGAGCACGCCGTAAAACGCGGTGACGAACTTGCCGGGCTCGGTGCTCTCGAACAGCAGGCGGTTCACCTTCTGCAGGATGCGACGGATCGCGTAGTGGTTGCGGATCTCGGCCAGCAGGCTGGCGCGGAACGCGGCCATGAGCAGCGCCGCGGCGACGCCCTTGCCCGAGACGTCCCCGATGGCGAGGCCGATCTGGTTGTCGACGATACGGATCCAGTCGTAGTAGTCGCCGCCCACGTCGCGGTACGGGATGTTGAGCCCGGCGAGGTCGAGTCCGGCCATCGTCGGCGGCGTCGTCGGCAGGAACGACGCCTGGATACCGCGCGCGATCTCGAGTTCGCGCTCGAGGTTGCGCGCCTGCATCGCCTGGTCGACCAGGCGGGCGCGCTCGATCGCCGCCGCCGCCTGCGAGGCGAACGTCTTGAGGAACTCGAGATGGCCCTCATGGTACGCGTCGAGGTCGTCGTTCTCGAGGTTGAACACGCCGATGATGCGGCCGCGGCTGACGATCGGGCAGGCGATCTCGGACCGCGTCTGGGGGCGCGCCGCGACGTAGCGAGTGTCCACCCGTGCGTCGGCGACGCTGACCGACTCGCCGGTCTTCGCCACCCAGCCCACGATGCCCTCGCCGATCCTGAGGCTGTCGTCCGTGAACTTCGGCGGGTAGCCGCGGCTCGCCTCGGAGACGACTTCCTTGGTCTCGCGATCGAGCAGGTAGATCGCCGCCGCGTCGTAGTGAACGATGCGCCGCAGCTGGTCCATGATCGCCTCGAGCGTCTGCGTGAGGTCGAGGGGCAGCGCCAGCGCGCGCCCGACCTCGAGCAGCACGGCGCGCTCGAGCGACTTGCGGCGTGTATCGTAGTAGAGCTGCGCGTTCTCGATCGCCACCGCGAGGTCCTCGCTCACCGACTCGAGCGCGTTACGGTCGTCGTCGCTGAACCCGTCGGCCCCCGCCTTGTCCAGGCACTCGATGACACCGAGGCAGGCGCCGCGCCGCATCAGCGGCACCAGGAGCGCCGAGCGGAACCCGTCGTCGGGGTCCGCGCCGGTCCCCGGCCCGAGCACGAGCGTGCGGCGTTCGGTCGCGGCGCGGCCGACCGTGCCGGCGTCGGCGAGCAGGATGAGCTCGCTCACGCCGTCGGGCGCAGCGGGATCGAACTCGCGGGCGACGAGGCGCTGCCCACCGCGGCGCAGCAGCCACAGGCGCACGCGCTCGGCGCGCACCAGGCCGTGCACGAAGGCCGCCGCGGCCCGGATCAGTTCGTCGAGTTCGAGCGTCCCCGTGAAGAAGTCGGTGAGGTTGCGAAAGCGACACTGCCGGGGGGACGCCCCCTCGCGCCAGGAGCAGGCGTCCGGGGCGGTTGCCGGAAGGGTCGCGGCCGGGGCGATCTGGGGGAGGTCGGTGGACATGCCCGCACGCTAGCACGTGCCCTCGACGACTTGCAATTCGCCGCGCCCGGCGCGGCTCCGGGCGCCCTGCAGCGACGCCTCAAGCCGCCCCCCCGACCGGCCGATACCCTCCATGGGAGGATCCATGGCGAAGGAGCACAGGAAGATCGGCGACATCCTCGTCGCCGCCGGACTGATCAGCGACGTGCAGCTCCTCGAAGCACTCGACGCCCAGAAGAAGTCGGGCGCACTGCTCGGGGAAGTGCTCGTGTCGCAGGGCTATGTCAGCGAACAGGCGATCTGCCAGGCGCTGCATTCCCAGCTCGGTCTGCCGGTCGTGAACCTCGAGGACATCGAGGTCGACGATCGCGTTCTCTCGCTGGTCCGCGAGGACCTGGCCAAGAAGTACCGCGCCCTCCCGCTGCGTCTCGAAGGCCAGACTCCCGGCCGCGCCACCGAACTCCTCGTCGCCATGTCCGACCCGCTGAACAGCGAGGCCACGGACGACCTGCGCTTCCACTCGGGCTTCTTCATCAAGGCGGTGCTCGCCCCTGCGTCGGAGATCGCCGAGGCGATCACGCGCTACTACCACCTCGACGCCTCGATGGGCGAGGTGCTCGAGACGATCGTCTCCGAGGACGAGGAACTGCAGGTCACCCACATCTCCGAGCAGGACATGCCGGAGGCGGTGGACGAACTGATCAAGGAGTCGTCGGGTCGCCCCATCGTGCGCCTGGTCAACTGGATCCTGACCAAGGCCGTCAACGAGCGCGCCTCGGACATCCACATCGAGCCCCAGGACAAGGACGTCATCCTGCGCTTCCGCGTCGATGGCCTGCTGCGCGAGATCGAGCGCCTGCCCAAGTGGGCGCAGGGCCCGATCGTCTCGCGCATCAAGGTCCTGTCGAACCTCGACATCGCGGAGAAGCGCCTGCCGCAGGACGGCCGCTTCAAGGTCGAGATCGCGCAGCGCCCGATCGAGCTCCGCGTCTCGACGCTGCCGACGACATATGGCGAAAAGGTCGTGACCCGCATCGTCGACCAGTACCGGAACCCGGCCGACATCTCGACGCTCGGCTTCCAGGCCGCCGACATGGCGACGGTGCAGAAGCTCATCGCCCGCCCCCAGGGCATCGTGCTGGTCACCGGCCCCACCGGCTCGGGCAAATCGACCACGCTCTACTCGTTCCTGCGCCACATCCAGAACGAGACGCTCAACCTGGTCACCGTCGAGGACCCGGTCGAGTACCAGCTCCCGGGCGTCAACCAGGTGCACGTCGACGAGCGGGCCAAGAAGACGTTCGCCGGCGCCCTGCGCGCGATCCTGCGCCAGGACCCGGACGTGATCATGATCGGCGAGATCCGCGACACCGAGACGGCACAGATCGCATTCCGCGCCTCGATCACCGGACACATGGTGCTGTCGACGGTGCACACCAACGATGCGCCGTCGGCGATCACCCGCCTGGTCGACATGGGGCTGCAGCCGTTCATGGTCGCCTCGTCGCTCCAGTGCGTGATCTCGATGCGCCTCGTGCGCATGATCTGCCCCAAGTGCCGCGAGGCGAAGGAGATGGATCCCGAGGAGTTGCGCGCCATCGGCCTGAACGTCAGCGGGACCGAACCGGTCGTCGTCTACCGCGGCGCCGGCTGCCCCCACTGCCACGGCTCGGGCTACTACGGACGCACCGGCCTGTTCGAGGTCCTCGAGGTCAACGACTCGATCCGCGAGCTGATCAACCAGGGTGCGCCCGACTCGACGATCAAGATCGCCGCCGTCGACCTGGGCATGCGCACGCTCGCCGAGGACGGGATCGAGAAGGTGCTGGCCGGCATCACGACGCTCGACGAGGTCAACCGCGTCGTCTACCTCGCCGAGGAGAACCGCCGCCTGTGCCCGCACTGCACGTGCGTGCTCGCCGGCGAGTTCGACTACTGTCCGTCGTGCGGCCACTTCGTCGGCGACAGCTGCGTGCAGTGCCACCGCAAGCTCAACACGCACTGGGGCTACTGCCCGTTCTGCGGCACGACCAACCGCGCCTCGCGCGACCAGGGCCGCCCCGCCTACATCGATCCGCGCCTGCACGGACCCGCCTCCGCCGCGCTCGCTGCCGCCGCCGCGGGCCAGGCGCCACCGCCGCTCGTGGGCGCGTCGTTCACCGAGCGCCTGCTCGGCGGCGAGAGCGCGCTCGGCGAGCGCCACGTCCCCGGTCCCGTCGTCAGCACCGGCAAGACGCCGACGCTGCCCGGCGCGCCCGGCGGCGGCGCGGGCCTGGGCGACACCTCCGTGCGCTGAGGCTCCGCCCGAGCCCCCGGGGCGGCCCTTGCGCGCCCCCCCCGCCTCGGTTAACGTGCGCCTCGTCGGCGGCCACGGCTCACGCCGGGCCGCCTTTCCCTTTCCGGAGAGCGCATGGCCAAGGAAACCTACGCAGCCCGCTGCGCCGCGAACGTCCTGCTGACGCCACGCGTGCACGAGACGCTGTTCGAACTCGTCGATCCCCCTCAGTTCGCCTTCAAGGCCGGGCAATTCGTCACCGTCCCGGTGGCCGAGGGCGTGCTGCGCTCGTACTCGATCGCCTCCCCGCCCGAGGATCCGCGCTGGCTCAAGCTGGCGGTCGACGTTCAGCCCGGAGGCCCGGGCTCGCAATTCTTCGCCGCGCTCCAGCCCGGGCAGGACGTGAAGTTCCAGGGTCCCTACGGTGCGTTCGTCGTGCGCGACGACGCGCAGCCGCACCTCGTGTTCGTCGGCACCGGCACGGGCATCGCGCCGTTGCGCTCGATGATCCTCGACCTCGAGCGACGCGGGCAGGGCCATCGCCGCATCACGCTGTTCTTCGGCGTCCGTTTCGCCGACGACCTCATGTACCACGAGGAGTTCCTGGCCCTGGCCGCCAAGCACCCGGACACGTTCACCTACATCCCGTCGCTGTCGCGACCCGAGGGCACCGACTGGCCGGGCGACACGGGACGGGTGACGACGGTGATCCCGCGGCTCCTGCCGCCCGAGGTCGCGGCTTCGGCCACGGCGTACCTGTGCGGGTCGAAGGAGATGCTCAAGGAGGTGACCGAGATCCTGGTCGGCCTGGGCATGGATCGAAAGCACGTGAAGAAGGAACAGTTCTGGTGAGCTGCGGCCCGCCCCCGCGGCCGGAATTGCCACGAGGGGTGCGCCCTTCACGGGACGCACCCCTCGCTCGTTTCTGCTCCCCTGTCCATGGTCTGCCGCAGGCGTGTCGAAGTCGCGCTGAAAATGGTGGAGCTGAGGGGGCTCGAACCCCTGACCCCAAGACTGCCAGCCTTGTGCTCTACCAGCTGAGCTACA
>JANOEH010000117.1:0-13469 GCA_031413115.1 Candidatus Eiseniibacteriota bacterium
AGGAGCGCCGCCAGCAGCGCGTATTCGACCAGGTCCTGTCCCGTTTCGTCGACGAGGAGTCGACCAAGCATCCTGCCCATGAACGCCCTCCTTGGGTGGTCCCGCGGTACCGACCCTACGCCCGGGGCCGTGCGATTCGCAAGCCCCTTCGGATCACCCGTCGTCCGGCTCGATCTCGATGCGGCTCGAGAGGCGCACCCCCGGTGCGAGCGTGGCGTGGACCGAGCAGTACTTCGTGTCCGACAGCCGGACGGCGTCCTCGACCGCCGCGGGATCGACCCCCCGACCGCGCACGCGGTGGACGACCTCGATCGCGGTAAACGAGTGTGGGTGCTCGTCGCGGCGCGTCCCGTGCAGTTCGATCTCGTACCCGGTCACAACCTGTCGCTTCTTGCGCAGGATCGTGATCACGTCCATGCCGGAGCAGGCGCCGAGCGCGGCGAGCAGCGCGTCGATCGGGCTCGGGGCCGTGGCCCCTTCGCCGCTGTCGAGGAGGAAGGTCTGGTTCGAGTCGGACGTCGCGCGAAAGCGAACCCCGACGCCCTCGACGGTCTCGAGGACGAGGCGGCCGTTCTTCTGCATCGGAGTCTCCGTGGTTCAGTCGCGCAACGAGTAGAGCTTGAACACGCCCTTGCGCTCGGCGACGGTGCGCAGGAAGTCGAAGCGCTGCTCCACTCCCGCCGCGTCCTTCACCACGATCACGATACCGCGATACAGGTTGAAGTTGCGGAACTTCGTGACACCGCCGGTCGCCTCGATCCGCACGAAGGTCCACGGCTGGCCGCCCCAGTCCGCCGCGGCCCCGCGCGTCCCCGAGACCAGGCGGTTGTTGAGCACGCGCCAGCCGTCCATCGGGAGCAGCCCCGTGGCCGGGCGACTCTGCGGGAACTCGGGCCACAGGATGACATCGAACTCCTTCTTCGTGAGGCACAGCGCGAGCAGCGAGTCGGGCGCGTTGTTCGACACGTTCGACACGACGGCCCGACCGAGCGCGCTGAGCGAGCGCCTCCCACCGGTGAAGGGCAGCCCGACGAGCGGCGCCTCCCGGCGCCCGAGCCGAACCGACGCCGACTCCGGGTCCGCCGGCGGATACCACCCCTGGCGGAGGCGCGCGGCGCGGATCGAGTCCGCCACCAGGCCGAGAGCGTGCACCTCGTCCGAGTCCGCGATGCTCGTCGTGAACTCCGGCGCCGCTGCGGCGATCGACACGAGCGCGACGAGCGCGACGATTCCGGCATCGCGCCGGCGGCCCGGCATCCTCACGATCCGAACGCGAGCGACAGGCTCACTGTGCGACCGGGCTTGGCGAAGCGCCAGGTCTTCCCGTTCTGCAGGCTCACGTAGTTCGCGTCGAACAGGTTCGCCCCGGCGAGCTTCAGCCGCCACATCTCCCACGGCCGATAGTTGAGGGCCAGGTCGACCGTGGTCGTCGGCTCGTCGTAGATGTCGCCGTTCGGCGGAAACCCCAGGTTGGCCAGCCGGCGACCGACGCGGTTGACGAGCATCGTGCCGTCCCACTGACCGTTGGCCGCCCCGTAGCCGAGCCCGAGGTTCACGAGATAGTCCGACTGCCCCTGCAGGGGATGCTCGCGCGAGCCGACGCCCTGCCCGAGCTCGATCTTCGAGTCGATGATCGACGCGTTGAGGTTGAGCGTGAACCCGTTGAGCGCCTTCGTCAGGCGGGTCAGGTTGACCCTCGACTCGAGCTCGATCCCGAGGTTGCGGCCCTGCTCCGAGTTGATCGGGCTGATCAGCGGCTGGTCCGAAGGCAGGATCGCGTGCTCGATCGGGTCGGTGAAGTCCTTGTAGAACAAGCTGGCGGCGAGCACTTCGTTGACGGACGGGAAGAGCTCGGCGCGCAGGTCGTAGTTGAGGATGGACGCGCGGACGAGGTCGGGATTGCCGCGGAAGCGGAAGCCGCCCAGGAAGTCCAGCGTCGTCCCTGGATTGAGCTCGCGAATGTCGGGCCTGGAAAGCGTGCGCGCGGCGGCCACCCGCAGGTTTGACCGGTCGCTCATCTGGTAGATGAGGTTGATGCTGGGCAGGAAGTCCTCGTTCTGCAGGTGGGCTTCTGCCGGGAGACCCGTGACGCCGTCGATCGCGGTCTGGTTCGTGAAGTAGTCATACGTTCGCACGTCCTGGTCACCGTCCTCGTAGCGCACTCCCACGATGGCCCGGAGGCGGCGGGTGATTCCCAGGTCCCCACTGATGAACCCCGCGCGCACGACCTGACTCGCTTCGTAGGAGTCCTCCGGGAAGGTGCCCTCGGTGAACTGGGCGCCCGCGTTCGGATTGCCCCACTGGCCGGCGGCGTAGATGGACTCCGGCGGAGTCGCCGTGCCGTAACTCGAGTTGGTCGAGAAGCCGAAGCGGCGGTAGGTCGACACGCGGTCGCGATCCTGGTACTGCGCTCCGAAGTCCACCCTTGCGTCGGCCAGCCAGCGCACGCCCACCGGCAGCGAGACCTTCGCGTCGAATCCGACCCCGTTCTCCTCGAGCTCGCCGAACTCGCGCCCTCCGCCGGTGAATGTCAGGTCCGCTGCGGGATTGCCTTCGAAGTCGCGACGTGCGGCGTAGTAGTACTCCCGGCGATCGGGCTCGGACCGCTCGGAGGAAGACAGGCTGCCGCGCCAGGTCAGCTTCGACTTCGCGACCGACGGGAAGTCGTGTTCGCCGCCCACGCTGCCGGAGCGGATCTGCCGCTGGACGTAACGCAGACGGGTGCTCAGATAGTCCGCATCCTGCGACCTGAAGTAACCGCTGTACTGGCGGACCTCGTCCTCGGCGCTGTTCGAGTAGGTGCCGCGGACGTCGAGCGCATGCGACGGCCCGAGGCGGTAGGCCAGACCGCCGGTGCCACCGAAGAGGACGTTCTCGGAGTACTTCTTCACGGCGTAGTCCGCCGAGACTTCCTGCTCGGCGTTGCTTTCGTAGAAACGCTGGATCTCCTCGCCATAGCTGCTCGTCTTGCCCCACGACAACGAGCCGACTACGCCCAGCGCGTCGCCGAAGACCTTTACTTGATCCCCGAAGTTGAGCTGGGCCGCGCCGTTCGGCCCGGGGGTGACGCCGTGCGGCGACCATACGTTGGCGTACGAAGCCCCCATCATCTCGACCGAGTCCGGCCGAAAACCGCGCGTCGGATCAAAGCTCACCTGGGCCTTGCGCTCGGCCGCCCACGACTCGACGAGTGACGGCAGCCTGCGCGATGCAGACCCGAACCCGAGCGCATCTCCCGAAGTCCCGCCATAGGTCTGGAAGCCGCTCTTGAACGTCGTTCCTTCGGACCAACCCTGCGCGAGGGTGAACCCGAAGATCCGCTGCCCTGGAAACGCCTTGGTGCGCACCTGCACGTCGCCGCCGCCGAACTCTCCGGGGCGATCGGCGGTGTAGGTCTTCTGCACGACGACGTTCTCGAGCAGGTTCGCGGGAATGAGATCGAGCGGCACGACCCGCTTGCCGGGCTCAGGGCTGGTCACGCGAACGCCGTCGATCGAGGTCGAGCTGTAGCGCTCGCCGAGGCCGCGCACGTAGACGTACTTGTTGTCGACGACCGAGGCGCCGGTGACGCGCTTGAGCACGTCGGCGACGTCGCGATCGGCGGACTTCTTGACCTGTTCGGCGCTCACGGCGTCCCCCACGGACGTCGCTTTCCGGCGGGCGTTGAGCATCGCGCCCTCGGTGTTCGTGAGCGCGCGGGCCTCGACGACCACCTCGTCCTGGGCGATCGCGTCGGGATCGAGCTGCACGTTGAACTGGTCCAGCTTGCCCGCGACGACCGTCACGCCGGTCACCTGCTTTGTCCGGTAGGAGATCGACCGGATCTGCAGCGTGTACGTTCCGGGCTCGGCCTCGACCGTGAACGTCCCGTCGGCGTTGCTCATCGCGCCCGAGCGCTTGCCGGCCGGATCCGTGGGCATGAGGAGCACGTCGGCGTAGGGCAGCGGTTCACCGGTGTCCTTCGCCAGGATCTTGCCGGCGACCTTGCCGCGCGCGGTCTGGGCGAGCGCGTCGCGGACCGTGCCCCCGGGAGACAGGATGCCCGTCGGCACGGGTGCGAGGCTCGCAACCGCGACGAGGGCGACGATTGATGCTCCACTGCGGATGAACACACTCATCGGCAACCCCTCCCTGACGTCTCTCCCTGCAAGCAGCGTCGGGGGAGTGGGCGGCAACCCACTCCCCCCGCTGGTGCTCGACTTCCGAACGACCTAGTCCGCGCGGACGATCTTGCCGTGCGAGACCAGGTCCCCGGCCTCGACGCGGTAGAAGTACATGCCCGAGGGCAACTCGCGCTTGGCGTCCCAGGTGATCACGTGCTCGCCCGCCGCAAGGCCCCGATCCGCGACGTTGGCGACCTGCCGGCCGTTCGCGTCGTAGAGCTTGACCGAGACGCGCGCCTCGCGCGGCAGCGCGAAGCGGATGGCGACCGAGTTGCGGAACGGATTCGGCGTGCCATGCGAGAGGAACACGTTGCCCGCCGCGATCTCGTCGACCCCGGTCACCGAGCACGCCGAGTACAGGCCCGGGCGCGTGAAGCCGGCGGCGCACAGGGCGTTCCAGGTCGTGGCGTCGGTGATGCGGAGACCCTGCTGCTCGTTGTTCCAGACGATCGAGTTGACAAACGTGGCGCCGGTACCCCGGCGGAACTGGACGCCGTTGCCGCCGCCCGGACCGCTCCGACGATCGCCGACGACGGTGAAGTTCGCGCATTCCGGAGCCGAGCGCGGCAGGAAGTCGTTGCCGAACTCGTAGTTGTCACACTCGAGGCCCTTCTCGCCGAGCTGGCCGACGCCCCCAGACGTCGACGGCGTGAGGTCCTGGCTGGTGCGGATGACGATGTACTGGGCCTTGCCGCGATAGCCGACCTGCCAGTCGAACCCGTCGTCGGTCCCGTCGGTCACGACCGCGTGCCGGACACGAGCCGCGCCACCGAAGAACTCGAGGCCGTCGTCGCTGCCGCGGTGCGCCTGCAGGAACTCGAGTGTCGTGCGGCTGCCGACGGCGTTGAACGTGAACGAGTTCAGCTCGCTGTCGGTAACGATCTCCTTGCCGGAGTACTCGACCCGCACGTAGCGCAGGACGCCCGAGTTGTCCGTGTCGTCGTTGCCGCCGTAGACGCCGATGGCGCCGCCCTCGGAGAAGCAGGTGTCGTCTCCCGCCGTGCCGTTGGTGCCCAGGCAGTTGGCCAGCGCGCGTCCGAGGATGTTGATGCCACCCCAGCCGCCGCGGCTCTGCGGGCCGCCGAAGAGCGCGTCGTCCGACGTCATGACGATCGGCTCCACCGCCGTTCCCAGGGCAAAGATCAGGCCGCCGCGCTCGATGATGAGCGTGCCGACCGTCGCCTTCTCGCCGAAGCACTGCGTTCCCGCTTCAATGTCGAGGGCGCCGCCGTTGAGGACGCGAATCTGTCCGCGGAACACGTAGTTCGTGTCGTTGACCAGGGAGTACGGACCGTCGAAACGGAGGTTGTCGAGGATGCGGATCGGGCGCGTGAGATCGAGGTCGGTGCGGCCGATGCCGAGCGAGTCGTAGTAGGTCCAGCCGACCGTCCAGTCGTTGGTGTCGACCGAATCGAGAGCGCCGACGTAGCAGGTCTGCTCGAACCAGCCGTCGGCCGGGACGTTGACCGCCTTGCCGTGGCCCGGATTGCCGGGAAACGCCGGGCTGCCCGCCGCCGGACGCCAGACCGGTCCACCCAGGTTGATTGCCGCCGTCAGCAGCGGGTCGACGAAGCTGTTCTCGATGTAGGCCACCTCGGCCAGCTGCTGCGTTGTGAAGCCGATCGGGCAGGAACCGAGCGGAAGCGCCGGGAGGCTTTCGGTCCGGTACTGGCCGGCCTGGGACAGGTTGCCATTGCCATGAATGATGTTGCCGTCGAATACCACCTGGGCCGACGCCGAGGTCGGAGCTGCGACGAGTACGACCGCGACGAGCGCGGCGGCGAGAGCGCCGTGCGCCCCCTGCAATCCGAGCTCACGAGTTTCGAAAAACGCCATGGGTCCCTCCGGGAAACGAACAAGGGGTGCAGAACGGTGCAGTCCGGCGGATCCGTCGGGCCGACTCCGGCGTCCTTCGCTCGCGCTCCGCGCCTTCGAGCCGTGCATGCGTCGTGCGCCTGAACCGGACGGTGGGCGCTCGAAGTTCCGACACCGGGAGGCGGCCAGCCTGCGCGCGGCGTGGAATCGGTCTCGTCGTGCGTCGGAGGGTGCGTGCTGTGGGATGCGTCGATCAGCCGACGGGCGTCAGCTTCGGGGATGCGGATCGCGGGGCGGTGACAGCGGGGTAACGTTGGTGTAAATGGACATCAAGCGGTGTGATGAGTTGCCATCATCAGTTGCCACATGTGTTGCCGCGACGATGAGGGAGTCCGTACGCCGCTGCGAGCCTGCCTCACCAGCGGGCCGTGACCGCATCCTCGACGATCGCGGTCAGTGTCTCGAGCGCGACCGCGCCGTGGCCCAACACCGCGTCGTGGAACGCCTTCACGTCGAAGCGCGCACCATCACGCGCCTCGGCTGCCCGGCGCAGCGCGAGGATGTGCAATTGGCCGGTCTTGTACGCCGTCGCCTGGCCGGGCCAGCCGATGTAGCGGTCCACCTCGTTCTCGATGTTGTTCCGGGCCAGCGCCGTGTGCTCGACCATGAACTCGATGGCGCGCGCCCGGCTCCAGCCCAGCGCATGGATCCCGGTGTCGACGACCAGTCGGCAGGCCCGCCAGGCGTCGAACGACAGCATCCCGATGCGATCCAGATCGCCGCCGTACAGGCCCATCTCGTCGCACAGCCGCTCGGTGTAAAGGGCCCAGCCCTCCACGTAACTGGTCGGGCCGGTGTGGCGGCGGAACTCGGGCACGCCTCGAGCTTCCTGCGCCAGGGCGATCTGCGTGTGATGACCCGGCACCGCCTCGTGAAACGCGAGCGCCTCGGCCTCGTAGCGCGGCCGGGTCGCCGGGGCGAAGGTGTTGATGTAGTAGGTGCCCGGACGCGAGCCGTCCGTCGCGGGCTGGCGATAGTACGCAATGGTCGAGAACTCCTCCTCGTGCGCCTCGATGCGGCGCACCACGCACGGGGCACGCGGAATGAGGCCGAACCAGCGCGGCACCGTCGCCTCGGCGCGTCGCAGTGCCTCGACCGCTTTCGCCTCGACCTCGTCGCGCGTGGTGAAGTGCAGCGTGGGGTCGCGGCGCAGTCGCTCGCGCACACGCGCGAGGTCGGGCTCGCCCAGCGCTCGCGCCCCGAGCGCGGCCATCTCGGCGTCGATCTTCGCCACCTCGGCCAGGCCCGTGGCGTGGATCGCCTCGGCGGTCAGCGGCAACGACGTGTGGACGCGCAACTGCTTCGCATAAGTTTCGAGCCCGCCGGGCAAGGCACCGATCCCGGCGCGGTCCTCGGGGCGCGCGGCGGGCAGCGCCGTCTCGCGCACGAATGCCGCGAGCCGCGCGAGCTGGGGACGCACCTCCTCCTCGATCGCGCGCTCGCACTCGGCGCGCAGATGTCCCCGCGAAGCGGGATCGAACGATTCCGGCAGGCCCGCGGCGGGTTCGGTCGCCAGGGCCCATTCGGATGCCGGCTTCGCCAGAATCGCTTCGAGCTGCACCAGCACCTTCTGCACCGGCTCGGCCACCGACGACAATCCGGCGGCATGACCGCGCACCAGGTTCGCGCGATGCGCCTCGAGGTACGGTCCCATCGCGCGCACGCGCGCGACGAATGAGGCCGCCTCGTCGGTCGAGCGGATCGGCTGGAACGCGGAAACGTTGAGCAGCGCGACCTGGGGGCCGTCGAGCGGATCGAGCAGCCACGTCTCGATCCCCGTCGAGCGCTGGTCGATGCCGTCCTGCGTCAGCGCCAGGAGCTGCAGCCGAGTCACCCTCTCCTCGGCATCGAGCGCTTCCGCGGGAACGGCCCGTACGCGCGACGCCAGGTCGGCGAGGGCCGTGACCTCGGCCTCGCGCGCCGCCGGGGCGAGGTCCGGCATGCGCGCATCGAAGCGACGATCACCCACCAGCGTCGCGGTCAGCGGATCGGCGGTGAGCGTCTTCTCCCAGAACTCGTGGGCGAGCGCGGCGAGCGTTGCGTTCACTTCGCGATTCCCTTCGGCATCGCGCGGTGATGCGCGCTGCGGGTCTGCAGGTCGTGACCGAGTGCCACCAGCGTCCCCTCGTCGAACGCGGCGCCGAGGAAGGAGATCGACGTCGGCAGCCCCTCGTCGCCGATGCCGCTGGGCAGGCACAGCGCGGGCAGCCCGCACAGGTTGCCGCCCGCGATCAGGGCGGGGCCGCCGGAGAATCCGGGCCACGCCTTCTGGAACTCGAGATCGGCCGGGTAGGCGACGGTCGCCCGCGTGGGCGCCGCGATCGCGTCGTACTTCTCGAACAGCGCGTTGACGGCGACTTTCATCGGGCCGCGCAGGCGCATCGCCTGCAGGTAGTCCACCGCCGAGACCGCCGTGCCACCATAGCCGGCCCAGCGATCGCGCGGACACTTGAGCTTCGTCAGTCGCCCGCTCTCGATGAGCTCGAGAAAAGCGCTCGCGCCCTCCGCGCCGACGATCGAACCCACCGCGGGTCCCCACGGAAAGTCGGGCCACTCGACGTCGCGCGTCACCTCGGCGGCGCCGTCGAAGGACGCGAGCATCGACTCGAAGTTCACGCGCACCGCCGGCTGCACCTTCTCGACCACACCGGCCGGCACGGCGATGCGCCAGGGCCGGCGACGCACGAGAGACGGGTCGGGCGGCCCGTGCCAGTCGAACCCGTTTCCCACCGATGTCGGATCGCCCGCGTCCTGCCCGGCGATGGCGGACAGGACGAGGCCGCAGTCGTCGACCGAACGCGCCATGGGCCCGAGCTTGTCGAGCGTCCACGACAGCGCCATCGCGCCGCGCCGCGAGACGAGCCCGTACGTCGGGCGCAATCCGGTGACGCCACAGAACGCCGCGGGCGTTAGGATCGAGCCCGACGTCTCCGAGCCGATGGCGAACGGCAGGAGCCCCGCCGCAATGGCCGATCCGGGCCCGCTCGAACTGCCCCCGCTCCAGTACTTCGCGTTCCACGGATTGAGCCCCGGTCCATTGAACGCGGCGTCGGCGTGGTTGTAGCCCATGCCGCCGGCCAGCTCGACCATCGACAACTTCGCGACGAGCACCGCGCCGGCATCCCCGAGGCGACGCACGACCTCGGCGTCCTCGGGGAACACTTGCGTGCGATAGGGCTCGGCGCCCCAGGTCGTCGGAATGTCAGCGGTCGCCAGCAGGTCCTTCACGCCGTACGGAATCCCTGTAAGCGGACCGCGATCCCGACCCGCGGCGAAGATTTCGTCGGCCGCACGCGCCTCTGTGATCGCCCGCTCGCTCGTCACGGTGACGACCGCGTTGAAGCGCGGCCCGATGGTGGTCAGGCGGGCGAGGAAACCCTCGGCCAGCTCGACGGCCGTGAACTTCCGCGCGCGCAGCCCCGCCCCCAGCTCACGGATCGACCTCGTGTAGTAGTCGCGCGGCAGGCTCATCGTCCGGCCCCGCTCTCCACGACACGGTGCGGCGGCTCGGCCCGGAAGATGAAGTCCGGTTCCACCGCGTTGGCCAGCGACTTCGCGCGCAGCGCCTTGCCCGATTGCACGGTCTGGTCGAGCGCCGGCAGCAGCGCCTCCTTCTGCGCGTCATCGAGGTGCGCGCCGTAGCGCGCGACGAGGATCGCCTGCAGCGCCTTCGCCTCGTCCGAAGGCGGTGGCGGCGTGGACGGTGTCGCAGGGAGAGTCGCCGGCGGGGTCGCCGGCGGAGCGGCCTGCGCACGTGCGTCGTGTGCGCCGAGGCCGGAGAGAGCGCCGCCGATCCCGGCGAGCAGTCCACCGAGTCCGAGCCAGCGAACGAAGCGGCGGCGCCCGATGGACGGCGCCTCCTCGCGCGACTCTTCGTGTGCGTCGTGTGCGTCCGTCGTCGATCGCTCCATCGTCTCTCCTACTTCTTGAGGAAACGCGCGAGCCAGGCGTGGACCTCGCCGTACCAGAACACCGCGTTGCGCGCCTTGAGCACCCAGTGATTCTCGTCCGGGAAGTAGACCAGTCGCGCCGGCACGCCTTTCCCCTGCAGCACGTTGTAGCACTCGAGGCCCTGGTCGATGGGCACGCGGTAATCGAGCTCGCCGTGGACGACGAGCATCGGCGTGTTCATGCCCTTGGCGAAACGCGCCGGGTTCCAGCGGTCGATCTGGTCGAGGCCGTCCCACGGCTCGCCGCCGAACGCCTTGTGCCGACCCTGCGTCATGTCGCTGGCGTACTGCGCCTGCGTGTTGTAGACGCCCGCGTGGTTGACGATGCAGGCATAGCGATCCGTGTGCGCGCCGAGCCACGACACGAGGTAGCCGCCGTAGCTGCCGCCGGTGATCGCCATGCGCTTCTCGTCGATGTACCCGGTCGCGAGCATCGCGTCGGTGCCGTTCTCGATGTCGGTCATCGGGTAGTCGCCCCAGTGCCCCTGGATGCATTGCGCGAACTCCTGCCCCCACGACGTGGAGCCGTGGAAGTTCACCATGAGCACGACATAGCCCGCGGCGGCGAACGCCTGCCCGTTCCAGCGCGGATGGAAGTGGTCGCTGAACGCGCCGTGGGGCCCGCCGTGGATCAGGTGCACGAGCGGCCACTTCTGCTTTGCATCGAAGTTCGGCGGCAGGATCACGTACGCCTGCACCGAGTCGCCGCGCGCGCCCTCGAACTCGAACTCCTGCACCTCGCCGAAGGCGAGGCCCGCGAGCGATTTCGCGGTGAACGTGGTCGCCGCCTTCACACCCCCACTCGCGGTCGCCGTCCACACCTCGGTCGGCTGCCCCTGCGTCTGGTTGGTGAACCACAGCGTTCCGCCCGCGACCGTGAGCCCGTGCGAGTCCCCGTTCGCCATCACCACTTCGGGCGTGCCGCCGGTCGCCGCCACGCGCCACACCTTGCTGCGCGCGGTATCTTCGGCCACCAGGACGATGCGCCCGGCGCCGTCGAACTCCCAGCCGGACGCCGAGCGATCCCAGCCGGTGCACAGCTCGGCATGCGCGCCCGACTTGCGGTCGTAGCGCATGAGCTTCACGCGGTCGGCGTAGAAGAACGGCTCGGTCTGCGCGCCGTAGACGATCGCGGCGCCGTCGGGGCTGTAGCGCGGGCGCTGGTCGTCGGCCGGATGGTCGGGCGTGAGCAGCTTCGCCGGGCCGCCGGCGGTCGGCACGGTGAACAGCCCCCAGCGAACCTGCTGGTGGGGCGGAGTGCTGGTGTCGACGGTGAAGGCGATCTCGCTGCCGTCGGGGCTGATGTCGTACTGACCCTCCGGATCCTGCCAGTCCCACCAGCGCGTCGAATCGGGCGTGAGGTCGGTGAGCACGCGCGTCTCGAGATCGAGCACGAACAGGTGCGGCACCTCGCCGGTGTCGAGCCACGTGTCCCAGAAGCGGTAGACCCGGTCCTCGGTGACGAGCGCCTTCACCGGGGTCTTCTCGCGCGCCTCGAGCTCGGCCTTCGTCGCCTCGAGCGTCAGGTGGCCCTTGAGCACCGACGAGAGGAACGCAATCCGCTTGCCGTCCGGGAACCACCGCGGGTCCATCGCGCCCAGCGGCAGGTCGGTCACCTTCTCGGCCTCGCCGCCTTCTAGGGGCAGGACGTGGAGCTGTGGCTTCTCGGTCTTGTCCTTCTTGCGCAGGAACGCGACCCGCGTCCCGTCGGGCGAGATGCGCGGCGCGCTCGCCGCGGTGTCGGGCGCGGTGAGCGCGCGGGGCTCGAATACGCCCGTCGCCGAGACCATCCACAGCCGCGTCTTCCCCTCGTTCTTCTCCAGGTCGTAGGTGGTCACGGGCACGACGGCCCAGGTCCCGTCGGGGGCCGCGGCCGGTGCGCCGACCCGGGGAATCGCCCACAGGTCCTCGGCGGTGAACGCGCGACCGCCGGTGCGCACGGGGGGATGGACGGTCTTGAGGGCTGGCGTGGTGATGGGCATGCGAGTCTCCGGAGGGCGGGGTCGAGCACGGCACGGCAATCGAGAGCGCAGTCTAGCAAGGGGAATCGGCCGGGGGAAAGCTTCGCCCGCCCCGGGCGTTTCAGGTCGAACCTCCGGTCGAGCCCGGTCGACCGGGGACGATCGCACCACGGGGACACCCCCGCCGGGGCTTTCTAAACCCCGCCGATCCTGTTACTCTTGGGCGTCCGACTGCCCTCCAAGGCTCCCGCTACCGACGATCTCTCCCTGAGGATTCCAATGCACGAGCAGCCCATCGATTCCGCCACCTCGTCCGACGACGTCTCGTCGGACGCCGTTCAGCCGTCGTCTCCCGCCGCGGAGACGCCGGCTACCCCCTTACCGGCCGAACCGGCATCCGTGCCGCCGGCCGACGACGACGCTCCGGCGTCGTGCGAGTTCGCCGCGATGCTCGCGGCGACCGACGCAGGGGGTGCGGCCGCGGGGAAGGAAACGAAGGTGGGCGACAAGGTGAAGGGGAAGATCGTCTCCATCACCACCGACGCGGCGTTCATCGACTTCGGCGGTCGTGCCGAGGGCGCCCTCGGGATCGGGCACATCAAGGACGACGACGGCAACGTGACGAAGAAGGTGGGCGACTCGATCGACGCCACCGTCACCTCGATCGACGGGCAGGTGACGCTGGCGCTCGTGGTCAAGCGGGTCGACGCGAACCTGCAGGTCCTGATCGATGCCCAGAAGAGCGAGACGCCGGTCGAGGGCCGGGTCAAGGGCACGAACTCCGGCGGCTTCGAGGTCATGCTCGGCGGCGTGCGCGGCTTCTGCCCGTTCTCGCAGATGGACATGGGCCCGGTCGGTGACGGCTCGCAGTACGTCGGCCAGACCATGCAGTTCAAGGTTCTCGACGTGGCCGAGAAGGGCCGCCGCGTCGTGCTGTCGCGCAAGGCGCTGCTCAAGGGCGAACGCGCGAAGCAGGCCGAGGACGTGCGCGGCGCGCTGGCGCCCGGCCAGTCGTTCGAGGGCGCGGTGACGCGGCTCCTGCCGTTCGGCGCGTTCATCGACATCGGCGGCATCCAGGGACTCGTCCACGTCTCGGAGATCTCGCACAAGCGCGTCGGCGATCCGTCGGAGGTCCTGGCCATCGGCCAGAAGGTCCACGTCAAGGTGCTCAAGCTCGAGCACCTGGGCGAGGGCAAGAAGGAGCGCATCTCGCTCTCGATCAAGGCGGCTGAGGCGGATCCCTGGTCGACGCTCGAGACACGCATCAAGGAGGGCGACGTGGTCAAGGGCCCGGTCCTCCGGGTCATGGACTTCGGCGCCTTCGTCGAGATCTTCCCCGGCGTCGACGGGCTCGTGCACGTCTCGCAGCTGGCGCGCCGGCGTATCGTTCACCCCAAGGTCGTCGTCTCGATCGGGCAGGAAGTGGAAGCCAAGGTCACGCGCATCGATCCCGCGGCAAAGCGCATTTCGCTGAGCATCGCCGCCCTCGAGGCGCCGTCGTTCGACGAGCCCGCCGGCGG
>JANOEH010000118.1:0-20590 GCA_031413115.1 Candidatus Eiseniibacteriota bacterium
GAGGCCACCGGGCGCGCCGCAGTCGATGCCGCGGGCGCAGCCGGCGCGGCGCGCATCGGCGCCGCCGCCGGCATCGCGGCCGCACCCCGCGCCGAAGTTCCAGCCCCCACACCCGCACCACCACTACCGCCACCCGCGCCACCGCCACCGCCCGTCTCGATCCGCTCCAGCTCGGCAAGAATCGCCGCCAGCGTCCGGCCCGGTTCCATGTGCGCCAGCTCGAGCGCGGCCGACTCGAAGTGCAGCAGCGGCTGCGACGACTCGCGCATCATGCCGATCGCGTCGGTGACGATCCGCACCTGGCGCAGGAGATCCGCGCTCGACCAGCCCTCGCCCTGCGTGACGTAGCGGGCGCACTCCTCGGGAGTGGCCGCCAGCAGATCGCGAGCGGCCGGGTCGACCTTGAGCACGAGCACGTTGCGCAGGTGCTCGAGGAGGCCGTCGGCCAGGTCCTTGGGATCGAAGCCGGCGCGGTAGGCGCGGTGGAGCTGCGTCAGGGTCGCAGCGGGATCGCGCGTCAAGATCGGCTCGGCGAGGTCGAAGAACGTCTCGCGCGAGACCAGCCCGAGGATCTCGGTGACCGTGGCCTCGTCGACCTTCGTGCGGCCGGTCGAGACGACCTGGTCGAGCGCCGAGACGGCGTCGCGCAGCCCGCCCTCGGCCTTGCGCGCGATCAGGAGTGCCGCGGCCTCGTCGAGCTCGATCGTGCGGCCGGCCCTGGTCTCGAGGCGCGCGATCTCGGCCAGGCGATCGGCGATCGTGCGCACCGACACGCGCGCCATCTCGTAGCGCTGGCAGCGCGAGCGGATCGTGTCGGGGAGCTTGAGCGGATCGGTGGTGGCGAAGATGAAACACACCTTGGGCGGCGGCTCCTCGAGCGTCTTGAGGAGCGCGGCGAACGCGTCGGCCGAGAGCTGGTGGACCTCGTCGACGATGTAGACCTTCCAGCCCCCGCCGGTGGCGGCGAAGCGCACCTTTTCGCGCAGCTGCTGGATGTCGGCGATGCCGCGATTCGACGCGCCGTCGATCTCGACGACGTCGAGCGCGACCCCGTTGGTGATGTCCTTGCAGGTGTCGCACTTGTTGCACGGCTCGACGCCCTTGCGGTTGGGGCAGTTGAGCGTCTTGGCGAGGATGCGGGCGGTCGTCGTCTTGCCGGTGCCGCGCGGACCGGAGAACAGGTACGCGTGGGCGACCCGGTCGTGCTCGACGGCCTTGGCCAGCACGTCGGTGACGTGGCGCTGCCCCGCGACGTCCCCGAAGGTCTGGGGTCGATACGCGAGGGCGAGTGCGCGGTGCTCCATGGCGGGCGGAGTTCCTTCGCTGGTCGGCACGGACACGGACGGTACGGCGGAGAAAAAGGCCAGGTGACCCGCGGCGCTCCCGAGTGATTGCTTACCGTTGCTACCTTCCGGTCCTGGCGGGGTTCACAAGTTCGGGTCGCGCGAGGCCTGGCCCATCGGGTCCGATCGGTCGCCGGCGGGGACGCGGGCGGGGTGATCGGAAAAAAGTGGTGGAGATGACCGGGATCGAACCGGTGACCTCGTCGTTGCGAACGACGCGCTCTACCAACTGAGCTACATCCCCGAGGCCTCTAACGTGTTGCGCCGCCCGCGTCTGGTCTGCCCGGGGGCGGCTCACGGACGGCATCTTAGGGGCGTCGCGGGGGCAAGTCAAGGCGTGCGACCAGCCTAGTTCCGGCTCTGCTGACGCTCGACCTCCGCGGCCCAGTCGACGACGACCGAGATCGGCGCCACGTTGCCCTGCTCGAGCTGGCGCACGATGAAGAACCGCTGGCCATCCGACGTCGGCTTCCATTGCGAAATGGCGAGCGGCGCCGTGGTTGCGCCCACGGCGAAGAGCGGCTGCGCTGTTTCCCATTCGAACGATGTGCCGGGCAGGATCGGAACGGCCATCATCGTGTCCCCAACCAGGGTGCGGAAGAAGAGCTCGCGGCCATCGGCCCGCCACTCGGGGTTGCGCGCGCCGTTGGCCGAGATCTGCCAGCGGCTCGACGGCACGGGGTACGACTGGACGTAGATCTCCGGGCGCGTCGACTCGCTCGACTGCAACGCGACCCAGCGGCCGTCGGGCGAGAAGCGGGCATCGAACTCGTCGAACCGGCCGTCGCCGACGACCCCGGCCGCCACGGTGCTATCCCCCGGGGAAAGGGTCTTGAGATCCCAGCTCCCCGCCGGGCCGACGAAGCTCACGAGCAGGCGGTCGAGGGCCGCGTTCCAGCTCACGGCGCCGTGCGCCGCTCCCTCCTGCCCCTTGACCATGCGCTCCGCACCCACGCCGCTGGCGAGCTTGATGAAGATCCGGTGCGGCCCGCCCCGCGGCGAGGCCCATGCGATCTGGGTCCCGTCCGGCGACCAGACGGGCCAGACGTCGGCGGCATTGTCGAAGGTGAGGCGCGACGTCGTCCCGCGCCGCAGGTCGCGCACCCAGATGTCGGCGTTTCCCGTCTCGTCGGCACGGGCGAACGCGAGGCGTGTGTCGTCCGGCGAGAGCGCGATCTCGTTGTAGTTCGCCTGCCCCTCGATGGTCTCGAGCACTTTTCCCGCCCGGTCGACGACCACGATCTGCTTCTTCGACTCCCCGGCGCGGGCGCGGTACGCGATCGACCCGGTGAGCGAGCCCGAGAAGTCGCCGGAGTTGGCGAGGTTTCCGAGGTTCTCGGCGATCGGGAATGCCTCGCCGAGGCACTTACCCGCGGCGAGATCGAAGCGCCGCGCGAACAGCGTCGCATCGCGGGCGTAGAGGAGGTAGCCCGGCGCGACGTACTCGACCCGCGAATCGCAGCTGTCGACGATCGTCGTCTCGAACGAGCCGAGCTTTCCGAGCCGGATCAGGTCGAGTTGTCCAGCGGCCGTGTTGGCGGTGTAGAGGAAGCGCTTGCCGTCCGGGAGGAACGATGGCCAGGCGTGGCCGACCTCGCCGCGCGCGAGATCGAATCGCGTGGCGGGGCGGACGGCACCGCCGCTGGCGGAGACGGCCAGGATCGAGTCGCCCGGTCCGCCGTCGAGCAGGATCGTGCCGTCGCCGCCCCAGCTCCCATCGAAGCGGCCGGACGCGTCAGCGATCAACTGGATCGCCCCGCCGCTCGCCGAGATCTTCTTCAGTTTCTCGCCGACCATGAACGCGAGCGACCTCCCGTCCGGCGACCAGAACGGGCGCCCGGCCGACTCGGTCCCCTCGAGCGGCGTGGCACTCGCCTCGTCGAGGTGCCGGATGTAGATGCGGCGCGCGCCCGTCGAATCGGACATGAGGAATGCGAGCGTTTCGCCGTCCGGTGAGAGCCGCGGCCAGAGGAACGTCCGCACGCCAGGCGCGGGCTCGATCTCGAAGCGCACGGTCTGCCGCTGGGGCTGCGGGCGCGTGAAGTACAGGCCGGCGAAGATCGCCGCCGCGACCAGGCCCAACCCGGCGATGGCGAGCGGGACGAGGGCGGCACGCGATCTGCCAGTCGCCGCCGCCGGCGCAGCCGGCGCGGGCGCCAGCGTCGAGGGATCGGCGACGAAGCGTGCCAGGTCGTAGCGCACGTCGCCGATCGCCTGGTAGCGTTCGTCGGCGCGGGTGGCGAGGCAGCGGCGCAGGAGCGCCATCACGGGCGCAGGCAGGTCGGCGGGCAGGCGGCTCCACGGCACGTCGCCCTTGATCACCGAGGCGAGGATCTCGGAAATGTCCTCGCCGGCGAAGGTGCGCGTGCCGCTCAGCATCTCGAAGAGGACGCAGCCGAAGGAGAACACATCGGTGCGCGCGTCGACGTTGCGGCCACGCGCCTGCTCGGGCGACATGTACGCCGCGGTGCCGAGGATGACGCCGGCCTGCGTCGCGGCATTCGCGATCGTCGGCGACTGGCTGAGGTGCGCATCCACCTGCGACGACGACGACGCGTCGGCGCTGGTCGGCTTGGCGAGCCCGAAGTCGAGCACCTTGACCTGGCCGTCGGGCGTCAGCCGCACGTTCGCGGGCTTGAGGTCGCGGTGAACGACGCCCTTGAGGTGCGCGGCCTCGAGCCCCCGCGCGATCTGGAGGGCGATGCCCAGGGCATCCTCGAGCGGCAGCGCTCCGGCGTCGATGCGCTTCGTCAGGTCTTCGCCGGGGACGAGTTCCATGACCAGCGCCTTGCGCCCGTCCGCCTCCTCGATCCCGTACAGCCCCGCGATGTTCGGATGGTTGAGCGAGGCGAGCACGCGCGCCTCGCGCTCGAAGCGCGCCATGCGTTCGACGTCGGCGGCCATCGCGTCGGGGATGACCTTGAGCGCGACCTCGCGTCCCAGCCGCGTGTCGGTGGCCTGGAACACCTCGCCCATGCCGCCGGCGCCGAGCGCGCCGACGATCTGGTACGGGCCGAACGAGTGACCTGGGATCAACGATCCGGAATCTGCGGGCACGCGTCCTCCCCGAACGTGGCGGTGCGACGACGATCTGAATGGATGGAAGGCCGGGAGCCTACCACAACGCTAGGCGAGGCCGATCACGTCCATGCCGAAGGCGCGCGCAGCGGTGCCGAGCGCGCGGTCATGGGTGGCGAGGACGAGCCTCTCCCCGGTCGACTCGGTCCACAGAAGCGCGGTGGCAAGATGGATCGCGTCGAGGGTGCGCAGCGGAGTCGGCATCGGCGCGGCGGCCCGCTCGAGGACGATCGGATCCGGATTCATCACCTCGAGTGTCTCGAGAATCCGGAGAGTCGAGTTCCGGCACCCGGCCCATTCCGCATCGGACATCGAGACCCGCCGCCGATAGTTCTCGAGCCCACGCAGACACTCGACTCGGGTGAGCGTGCTCGTGATCCCACGCGCGACGGTCGGCCACTCGACCAACGCACCCGACTGGCCCAGGGCGAGCCGGAGCACGACGGACGAGTCCACGTAGGTCGTCATCGGTCCGCCTCGCGCTCCTCGATCAGGAACTCGACGATGTCCGGCAGCCCGGGAATCGGCGGCGGCAGCGGGACGTCGCACGGCCGCGGAGTGCCCGGCTTCGGCAGGCGAATCGTGAGCGTGGGCCGTGCCGATTCGTCAAACGGCACGATGCGCGCGACCGGCGTCTGCCGATCCATGACGATGATCTCGCCACCCTTCCGAACCTGGTGCAGGTAGGCGCTGAGCTCGGCCTTCAGGCGGGAGATCGAAACCTGACTCGTCATGACCAGATGATAGTCCGATCTGGTCACGAGCGCAAGATTCAGCTATTTCGGCAGTTCCGCCGCCGCGTCGAGCACGACGATGATGGGCGACACCCGCCGCGACTCGAGACCGGCCGGCTCGATCGACAGGAGCTCGGCCCCGTCGCGGACGGGAATGTTCGTCGACGGCGAGAGCAACGGACCCGCGGACTTGAACAGCGGCGTGGGCGTCCCGATCCGCGGGACCCCGTCGGGACCGACGGCGAAGGTCGCCCGCATGAAGTCCCCCGAGTTCGAGCGAAACTGGAGTGCCGCGCCCCCGTCGACCCACCAGACGTTGGTGCCGCCCTGCACGGACACCTGCCAGCGACCGAGCGTGCGCGGAAACGTCTGCACATAGACCTCATAGCGTCCCGACTCGTTGCTGTCGAGCGAGATGAACCGGCCGTCGGGCGACAGTTTCGGGCTCTGCTGGTTGGCAGCCATCGGCTCGACGCGCAAGAGCGAGGCCCCCGCCTCGCGGATCGGAATGGCGATTGCCCGCCACGAGCCGTCCGCGAGCTCGAGTTCCTGCCCGAGGATCCAGTTTCCGTCGGCCGACCACTGGATCGGCCCGGTGTTGCCCTGGTCCTGGCCGGGAACCAGGCGTTCTTCGCCCAGGCCCGAGGCCGCCTTGATCATGATCCGGAACGTTCCGCCGCGGTCCGAGCTGAATGCGATCGAGTCGCCGTCGGGCGACCAGACCGGCCACATGTCATTCCCCGGATCGAACGTGAGGCGCGTGCGCGTGCCGCGCACGAGATCCTCGATCCACAGGTCGCGCTTGATCGAGCGCGGGTCCGCGATCGCGAGGCACAGGCGGCTGCCGTCCGGCGACACCCCCATGCTGTTGACGAGGCACGGTTCGCCGATCCGGCCCAGGAGTTTCCCTGTCCGGTCGTAGCGCGCGACGATGTTCCGACTGCCCGCTCCCGTCGACTGGAACGCGATCGTTCCGTTCGTCGCGACCGAGAAGGCCTGCGTATTCGTCGTCGTCCCGGCCGCCTCGCCGACCACGATCGGATTGCCGGTGAGCTTGCCGCTGCCGACGTCGAACCGGCGGGCGACGACGATCTCCCCGTCGACGTAGACGAGATGATTCGGCGCCAGGAACTCGGCGCGCGAGTCGAGACTGTCGATGAAGGTGGACTGGACCGAGCCGAAACGACCCAGGCGCAGGAGCGACTTCGCCGTCCCGACCCGATCGCTCTGGAAGAGGAATCGCTTCCCGTCGGGCAGCACGGCGGGCCACATGTGCTGCGACTCGCGCATGCCCGCATCCAGCGAGGTCGCGGCGGTGATCGGTCCCCCCGTCGCGGGGATCGTGCGCAACGTGTCGCCCGAGGCGCCGTCGAAGACGATGAGACCATTGGCGCTCCACGAGCCGTCGGACGCGCCGGGCGCCTCGCCCAGCGTCTGCACGTTGCCGCCTCCCACGCCGACCTTCCGCAACTTGCCCTCGCCGAACCACGCGAGCTCCTTCGAGTCGGGCGACCAGAACGGGCGCGCCGAACCCTCGGTTCCGCCCAGCGGATACGCGCGCGTCGCACTCAGCGGCCGGATCCAGATCTGCCCGACGCCGGAGCTGTCGCGCGACATGAACGCGAGCATCGAACCATCCGGAGAGAGGCGCGGCCACGACATCGTCTGCGCACCGGGGGGCGCCTCGACGATGAAGCGCACGGTGCGACGCACCGGCTTCGGCTGCAACACGAGCACGGCGCCGAGCGCCCCCGCCGCGAGCACGCCGACCGCCGCGATGATCCACGCAAGTCGCTCGTGGCGCCGACGTGCGGCCGCGACCGGCGCGGGCACGCCGGCCTGCGAGCCGCCCTCCTCGATCCAGCGCAGCTGCAGCTTCACGTCGTGCGCGGTCTGGATGCGCTCTTCCGGGTCCTTGGCGAGGCACGCCTGCACGAGGCAATCGAGCGCCGGCGGCGCGATCGGCACCAGTTCGACGATCGGGCGCGGCTGCTCCTTCAAGATCGAGGCGATCAGGCTCGCCTGGCTCGCGCCCATGAACGCGGGCCGCCCGGTCGCCATCTGGTAGAGCACGGCGCCGAAGGCCCACAGGTCGCTGCGCGCGTCGGCGTCCTTCCCTTCGAGCTGCTCGGGCGCCATGTACTGGAACGTGCCGACGATCGCGCCGGCCATGGTCAACGGACCGGTCATCGTGGGCCCGATCGGCGTCGACGCGCGCGTGCCGCCGAAGACGCTGCTGCCGGGCGTGCCCGCCGCGGGCGTCGTGGGCCGCGCGAGGCCGAAGTCGAGCAGCTTGGCGCCCTGCCTGGTGAGCATGATGTTGCCGGGCTTCAAGTCGCGATGCACCAGGCCCTGGCGATGCGCTCGATCGAGCGCGTCGGCGATCTGCGCGCCGAGCTTGAGGACCTCGTTGCTGGGCAAGGCCCCGCGCTCGAGGCGCGCGGCGAGCGTCTCGCCCTCGAGCAGCTCCATCACGAGATAGTCACGCTCGCCCTCCTGCCCCACGTCGTACAGCGCACAGATGTGCGGGTGGTTGAGCGCGGCGACCGAGCGCGCCTCGCGCTCGAAGCGCGCGCGCAGCCCCTCGTCCTCGGAGACCGCGAACGGCAGCACCTTGACCGCGACCTCGCGGCCCAGCCGGGTGTCCTTCGCGCGATAAACCTCGCCCATTCCACCGGCGCCAAGGGGACCGACGATTTCGTAGGGGCCGAGCTTGGTGCCGGGTTCGAGCGTCATGTTGTCAGGGCTCCTGCGTGAGCGTGCCGGAAGGGGCGAAGGGCGCGCGAAATCTACCATAGGTTGCGGATTGGAACAGGGGCTTTGGGCTCGACTGCCCGCGGCGCGGTGCCGATATTGAGCGCATGCGTGCATCTGCCCGGATCCTTGCCCTCCTCGTCACCGTGATCGGCTTCGCCGGATCGGGCTGCTCGTCGAACGGTGATCCCGTTGCGCCGGGGCCGACTGGCCCGGGCCCGCGCACCTATCGCATGGGTTTCTCGGGCATCCCGCCGCGCGCGGACTTCGGCCAGGCAATCGCCGCGATCCAGATGTGGACCGCGCGTTCCGACGGCGCGATCTTCGCGATCACGCCGCCGTGGGATTCGCTGCTCGCCGGTGTGCCCGCCGACACCTTGTTGATGCGCGACCAGAGGCCGCTCGCCGACTACTACCACGCGCTTGGCCTGGAGTTGGTCGTCACGCTCGACGCAACCGACGGCCTCAATCGCGCGGCCGACGCGCCGGAGCTCGTCGCCGCCGGGCGCTCGCTGACGGAGCCCGCGGTGCAGGCGCTGTACCGCGCGTACGCGGTCGCGGTCGACACCTTGCTTCGGCCCGCGCACATGGGCCTCGCGATGGAGACGAATCTCATTCGCGCAGCCGCACCGCCGACGTTGTACGCCGCGGTCGTCGCGGTGGCGAACGGCGCGGCCGCCGACGTGCGCGCACGCGATGCGCTGGTGCGCCTCTCGGTGAGCGTGCAGGTGGAGACGGCCTGGGGGCGGCTCGGCATCTCGCCGACGCCCGGCCCGCCGCGTTACGGCACGGTGGCGCAGGACGTCGCGGACTTCCCGTTCGCGCAGGAGTTCGGGCTGTCGTCGTATCCGTTCCTCGGCACCTTCGAGGAGCCTGAGGAAGTACCGCTCGACTGGTACAAGCGCATCCGCGACGAGGTGGCGCGGCCGGTGCTGCTGGTCGAGGGCGGCTGGACGTCGGCCACGGTGAGCGCCGGCAGCATCTCGATCACGAGCGACGCGGCAAAGCAGGCCCGCTGGTGGCGGCGGCAGATCGCGCTCGCCGACCACGCGCCGCTGAGCGGTCTCTACCAGCTCACGTTCACCGACCTCGATCTCGCGAGCTTCCCGCCGCAGCCGCCGGGTTCGATCCTGCCGCTGTTCGCTCGGCTGGGCCTGGTCGACGCGGATCTCGCACCCAATCCAGCGCTCGCGGTGTACGACAGCGCGTTTGCGCGGGTCAGGAACTAGTCCCCGACGTCGTCACCCGGCTCTGGAGCGGCCGGCCCCCCGACGTCGTGAACCTCCGTCGCGGCCGTCCTTCTCTCGGCCTGGAGTCGTCGAATGTTCTCGTCGGCCCATGCCTCACGCGCTGCGTTTGCCTCCTCGATGGAGCGGTATCGATGCACGCCACGGGGAAACGGCTTCCAGCGCGCGAGGGAGCCCAGTCCAAGCACGAATGCCATCGCCTTGAGGATTCGTGGATCTCCCGGCGGCAGCCACAGGTCGCGCTGCGCTTCTTCGTGAGTTCGGAACTTGCGGACCGGCATCAGGAATCCTCCAGTCCGAACTTCTGGCGCAGTGCTTCCGCATCGGCTCGATCCTGCAGGCGAAGCGTCGCGTGCTTCATCGCAAAGAGCATGCGAGGAGTCGCGACGCGAATTGAAACGCCGTCCATCACGAGCGACTCCACCTCGATGGACTCGAAGTCGAAGGCCTCACCGAGTCGGGAGATGAGGTCGATGACGAACTCTTCACCGGGCGGTGCGTAGCGAATCGTGGACGACTCCCCCGCCAGATCCGCAGCGGTGATCTCTGCCAGCGAAGAATCGTCCCACAAGCTCCCCAGAGCCTGCCGAATCCGCTCGACATTCGACTCCACCGGTCGAACGAAGAAGTCGATGTCCTGCGTCGCCCGGACGATGCCCTGGACGTGCATGGCGATCGCGCCGACGAGCTTGTACTCGACATGCCAGGCCTCGAACGCGCGGAGGATCTTCAAGACGTGCTTTTCGTCCATTCAGCCCCCCACCGGCACGACCCGCACTTCGATCGAGTCCTTCGGAGCACCGCGCGTGAGCGCCGGCGTGCGCGTGTCGCTGATCCACGCGAGCTTCCCGCCGACATTGATGCGCACCGAGACCGCGTAGCTCATCTTCTCATCGACCCTCGTCGGGTCGTAGCCGATCGCGTACGGCAGCGGCACCTGCTTGCCGCCGGTCTTGAACGTGGTTGCGCCGAGCGTCACGGCCGCCGCGTCGGCGCGCGAGACGTCGGCCAGTGTGACGGTGACCTCCGCGTCGGGCGGAAGCGCGATGCGCTGGAGGTAGGTGACGGTGCCGGTCAGCGTGGCGCCCCCGGAGGCAGGCTCCTCGCCGTCTGGAGTATGGGCACAGCCGCCGGCAAGGGCGACGACGACGAGGGCAAGAAGTCCATGCCGAAGCATCCGGGCCTCCAAAGCGAAAGAAACGCGACGCCGCACACCATACCACCCGCGCCCCGCGTGTGGCATTGGGCACGGGTCGCGCCCGACGTACAATACCCCGCATGAACGTTCCCCTGCTGGTCTCGACCGCGTGGCTGGCCGAGAGCCTGGACGATCATGGCGTGCGGATCGCGGACGTGCGCTGGTCCCTGCTCGAGAAGGACAAGGGCCGGAACGCTTACCGCGCAGGGCACATCCCGGGCGCTGTGTTCGTCGACCTCGACGGGGAGTTGGCGTCGGCGCCGGGGCAGGGCCCCGGGCGGCATCCTCTCCCCCGCCCCGAGGCGTTCGCCGCGGCCATGATGCGCGCCGGCATCGGCGCCGACACGCGGGTCATCGCGTACGACTTCGGCGACGGCTCGACCGCGGCCCGGCTGTGGTGGCTGCTCCACTACTTCGGACACCCCGAGGTGTCGTTGCTCGACGGCGGGTTCGCTCGCTGGAGCGCGGAGGGCCGGCCGCTCGAGAGCGTCGTTCCAACGCATCCGCCGAGGACGTTCGCCGCCGAGCCGGACCCAGCGATGCTGGTTGACGCCGCAGCCGTCGAGCGCTTTCGCGGCGATCCCCGCACGCTGCTCCTCGACTCGCGCATGGCCGAGCGCTACGCGGGCGAAGTCGAGCCCATCGACCCGGTCGCCGGACACATCCCCGGCGCGAAGAGCCGGCCCTATCCGGCCAACGTGCGCTCCGCCGAGGACCCGCGCTTCCGTGAGCAGGGCGAGCTGCACGCGCAGTTCCTCGCACTCGGGGCGGGCGACGCCGACCGCGTCGTCGCCTACTGCGGAAGCGGTGTCAACGCCTGCCAGAACCTCTTCGCGCTGCACCTGGCGGGGTTCGACACGGGCCTGCTCTACGAGGGCTCGTGGAGCGACTGGTGCAGCGTCCCGTCGCGGGCGATGAAGACGGGCACCGAACCGTAGGGGCGACGCACGACGGCATTGGGCCCGACGCCCCGATGCGCTAGGCTCGATCCGAGCGCCCGCCCTTCCCCGCGCCATCGGGAGATTGCCATGACTCGAACGACCCAGCTCGCACGCCTCGCCCCCGTCGCACTCCTCTTGCTGTGCGTCACGACTCCCGTCCTTGCCGACGGCGGCGGCTCCGCGCCATCGATGCCGCCCCCGTCGCCGACGCCGTCGGTTCAGCAGCCGCTGTCGCCCGAGGAGCAGGCCGCGATCGCGAAGCAGAAAGCGCAACGTACCTACGCCGACGCCTACAAGGACGTGGAGAAGGCGCAGAAGGAACTCGACGAGGCCGCCGCCTTGCGCAACGGCCCCGCGGCCGCCGACGTGAAGGACAAGAAGAAGGCCGACGAGAAGCAGGCCTCGGCCACGAAGCGCCTCAAGAAGTGCGTGTCGCGCTTCGAGGAGGTCACCGTCGCCGATTCGACGAACGCGAATGCGTGGAACATGCTCGGCTACTCGCGGCGCATGACCGGCAGCCTCGACGACGCGTTCACCGCCTACTGGAAGTGCCTCGAGATCGACCCGCAGCACGCCGGCGCCCACGAGTACCTGGGCGAGGCGTATCTCCAGAGCGGGAAGCTGAAGCAGGCCCGCGGCGAACTGGCGTTCCTAGAGAAGCAGAAGGCACCCGAGGCGGCGAAGCTCAAGGCGTCGATCGCGGCCTGGGAGGCCGCCAACCCGGAGGCCGCGAAGGCCGCCTCGGAGGCGTCCGTCACGCCCCCGCCGCTCGAGAACAAGTAGAGGGGAACTGGCGGAGAGAGAGGGATTCGAACCCTCGAGCGGGTATTAGCCGCTACACGATTTCCAGTCGTGCTCCTTCAACCACTCGGACATCTCTCCGCACTTCTGGACGGGCCAGCCGGCGCGAGGCGTGGGGCCCGCGGGACCCGAACCGCCAAATAAAAACCGGGGCCGGCGTTCCGGCCCCGGCAATCTGGAGGTTCGCGCCGTCTCCCACCGCCTCCGCCACCTGCCGCTCGACGGTGGCCAGCGCCTCCTCCGAAATGAGCGGGCCGATATCGGTCGCCGAAAGCATCGGATCGCCCACCGTCAGGGTCTGGACATAGGCATGGAGCCGACGGGTGAACTCCTCGGCGATGGGCGCGAGCAGGTAGATCCGCTTGGGGGAGGTGCACACCTGGCCGGCATTGAGCAGCCGGGCCCAGGCGACACCCCGGACCGCCACGTCGAGGTCGGCGTCGGCAAAGACGATGAACGGATCCACGCTGCCCAGCTCGAGGTTCACCTTCTTCAAGTCGGCGCCGGCCTGGGCCGCGATCTTCCGGCCCGCCGCCACCGACCCGGTAAAGGCGATGAGATCCACCTTGGGGTGGCGCACCAGGGCCTCGCCAGTCGGCGGGCCGCCGGTGATCATGTTCACCACCCCGGCGGGCAGATGGTCGAAGCACTTGGCCATCAACAGGCCGCACAGCGGATTCTGGTGCGGCGGCTTGCACACCAGGGTGTTCCCCGCCGCCAGCGCCGGCGCCACCTTCCACGCCATCAACAGCAACGGGAAGTTGAACGGCACGATCGCCGCGACGACTCCATATGGCTCCTTGATCGTGAAATTGACCTGGTGCGGCGCCACCGGCGGGACTGAATTGCCGAAGCTCCGCCGACCCACCTCGGCGTAATACTCGAAGGCCGCGGCCACCCAGTCGATACAATCCACCGCTTCGATGAGCGGCTTGCCGGTCTCCCGGGTCATGAGCCGTGATAGCGCGTGCTCCTGGGCCCGAATCCGGGCACCAACCTCACGGAGCAGCTTGGCTTTCTCCGCCCCGGGGATCAGCCACCATGCGCGTTGTGCCTGCGCGGCTGCCTCCACCGCCAGGCCCACATCCTCAGCGGTGCAGTCCGCGGCCAGACCCACCTGTTCGAGCGTCGCCGGGTTGAGGACCGGGCGGAGCACCTTGGAGCGGGGCGTGATCCAGGCGCCGTCAATCAGGATCGGGGAGACGGGTTGCATGGTGGCGGGGGTCAGGGTCGGCTGTCGGAGACCGTGCGCACCCGGAGGGGCGCGACCGAGAGTATATCCGAGTAGCCTCGATGCGGAAGGGCGATTAGAATCAGCCGTCAGCCGTCAGCTGTCAGCCGTCAGCCAGTACCTGTCGGCAACGGCTAACGGCTAACGGCTGATGGCCGGCGGCTGAAGGCTTCATGTCGGGGCGTTAGCTCAGCTGGGAGAGCACCTGCTTTGCAAGCAGGGGGTCACCGGTTCGATCCCGGTACGCTCCATTGCCCCAGCAGGCCAAGCCCGGATCCGCACCGCGGATCCGGGCTTGGCTGCGTTTTTTTGGCTCCCGCCCGCTCCGGTCGCCCATCCTGAGCAGCCGCTCGCGAAGCCTTAATGTGTTCCTCATTCGGTCACGATAGCTTCCGTCACCATCGCGATCACCGTCGAACGCGGCCTGCACGAGTGAAAACGGCGGGACGCGCCTCTCGCGTGGGGACTGTCGGAGCCCGACCTGGCCGACCTCGCCCTCGCAATCATCCAGCCCGCGGCGCTCCGCCGGATCATGTCGGGACGAGCATTCCCGATCCAGTCCGGGCTCGGCCCACGCTCAATGCGGCACGCCGTGTCCTGCCCCCAGAGCCCCGGGAGGCGTGGTACCCTGACAACTGGAGGAGCTGATGCGGGACGGACAACGGAATATCGTCGCCGGGCTGGCGCTGCTGACCGGGTTCATGCTCTATGGCTTCGTGCTCATCTACCTGCGCGACTTCGCGCCGGACAAGGAAGCGTGGATCGCGTCGTACGGCGGAGGGACCCACTTCGAGTCTCGCCTGGCCCACGCCCACGGGAATCTTCTTGCGCTGCTGAACGTGGTCTTCGGCTTCCTCCTCCTCCGGCTGCCGTTGCCCGCCCCAACGGCGCGCCGGATCTCGTGGCTACTGCTCCTCGGGCTGCTCATGCCCATCGGCATCCTGGCTGAAGTGCTGTTCGGCGCACCGCCGTTCTTGGTGCTCGTGGGTGGACTTACAATGCTGGCGGGCACCGCGTGGCTGGGGGCAGCGGTGGCCCGGCTCCGTCTGCCGCCGGTTGCCGAAGTGGAGGTGATGTCATGACGCGGGCCTCGACGGTTCTCGTCGCCCAGCGGGCGGTAGCCATCATTGCCCAGCTGTTCGGAGCCGCCACCCTCTTCGCCGGCGGGCGGGTGTTGCTGGGCGCCGATCCGGGGTACGTGGTCCTCCGGCTGCTGCTGATCTACAACACCGCCATGGGCCTGGCCTACCTCGCGGCCGGAGTGCTGCTCTGGACCAACCTGCGCCAAGGCCAGCGGGCCGCCGGCACCATCTTTGTCCTCAACCTGGCTGTACTCGTGGGCATCGTCACCCTGTATGTGGGCGGCGGCGAGGTCGCGATTGACAGCATTCGTGCGATGATCGTCCGGACGGCGGTGTGGCTGGCGCTCTTCCTTGCCGCCAGGTGGCTGGCCCGGAATCTGTGGGCCGGAGCGGTGCCCGAAGTCCTCAAGCCTCCAGGCTCCCAGCGGGTGTCCGACATTGCCCACGGGAAACGCGGCGAAGGGGGCCGCAGGTATGACTCCGACTGAATTGGCGGCGCTGGCGGCGCGATTCCCGGCCTTCGCCTCGCTTGCCGGCGAGAATCGGGCGCTCCTCGCCGAGCGCGCCATGATGCGACGCCTGCCCGAGGGGGCGACATATCTGCGCGAGGGGGAGGCGTGCGCTGGTATTGCGCTGGTGATCGAGGGCCTGCTGCGGGTGGGCAAGACGTCCGTGGGCGGGCGGACCATTTCCCTCTACGAGATCGGGCCGGGCGAGACTTGTGTCCTGAGCGCGTCGTGCCTGCTCACCGGGTCGCGGTACCCGGCACAGGTAGTGGTGCTCGAGCCGGTGCTGGCCGCGCTGATTCCCGGGGATGTCTTTGCCAGGCTGTTCGACACGGTGCCCGCCGTGAGGAGGTTCGTGCTGGATCACTTCGCCGAACGGCTGGCCACCACGATGGCGCTGGTGGAGGAGGTCGCCTTTCGACGGGTGGACCAGCGGGCCGCCCGGTGGCTGGCCGAGTCGGGCACCGATGGTGGGGTCACGACCATGAGCCATGAGGAGATCGCTGCCCACCTCGGCACCGCCCGGGTCGTGGTCAGTCGAATACTGGGAGACTTCGAGGGGCGCGGCTGGGTCCGGTTGGGTCGGCGGCGGGTGGAGACGGTCGATCGGGAGGCTCTCCGGAGGTACGGTAACCAAAGTGACTGACCTCCGGGCGAGCCGGGGTTACCGTGCACGCTCACCATCATACTGGAGCAGGCCATGCTGAAGCACAATATCGGTGGGGTCGACCGCTGGGTTCGTGTGGGAGTGGGCATCGCCGCCCTGACCTACTTCGCCATGAGCGCGGGCCCGCTACACTGGCTGGGCCTCATCGGCATCATCCCGCTGGCGACCGCGGCGATGGGAACCTGTCCGCTGTACGCGCTGCTGGGGATCTCCACGTGCCCTGTCACGCGCCCATAGGGAGGTTGCTTCTCATGCGTTCGCCCTTTCTGCTTGGTCTCCTTGGGCTCCTAGCCGCCGCCTCCGCCGCCGCCCAGGTCGGGCCGCCGCCCGGAAGCAGCCTCCTCGTCTCCGTCAACGAGCTGGCAGATCGCCTTGCCGAACCGAGCCTGGTGATCATCCAGGTGGACCGCGACCCGACCAGGTACACCGACGGCCACCTTCCCGGCGCCCGCTTCCTGCCACTCCGCTCGATCGTTGTCGAACGGGACGGAATCCCCAATGAGCTGCCGCCGCTGGCCCAGCTCGACTCCGTACTGGAGTCCGTGGGGGTGTCGACCGACAGCCGGATCGTGATCTATGGCGACCCGCTCGCCGCCGGCCGGCTGTTCTTTACTCTCGACTATCTCGGGCTCGCCGGGCAGGCCAGCCTACTCGACGGAGGACTGGCCGCGTGGCGGATGGCCGGCCAGCCACTGGTGCAGCGGGTCGACCCGGTTGCTCTCGGGCGGCTGGAGCCCCGGATGCAGGGTGGGCTGCTTATCGAGGCGCCAGAACTGGCTCGACTTCTCGGCGACTCGAACGTGGTAGTCCTCGATGCCCGTCCGCCAGCCGAGTACCTGGGCGAGGTCGCCGGCGAGGGCGTGCCGCGACCCGGTCACATTCCCGGCGCACGAAGCTTCTTCTGGCGCACCGCACTCACCAGCCCCGAGCCCGCCTTCCTCAAGGACGCCGCGGTGCTCCGCAAGCTCCTCACTCGCACCGGGCTGGAGACAGGAAAGTCTGTCGTCACCTATTGTCGGACGGGGGTGCAGGCCAGTTACCTGTACTTCGTTGCCCGGTACCTGGGCAACTCGCCACGGATGTACGATGGGTCGTTCCTCGAGTGGAGCCGGATGGCGGAACTCCCGGTGGAGCAGTGAATAACCCACTCGCAGACCCCGGCGACCCGGCAGAGCGCACCACCTGGTGGCGGCGCCAGCCACGCTCAGCCTCGGTTGGGCTCAGTGGGGCGGTCCTGCTGCTCGTCGGCCTGACGGCGTGGCGGTTCCTCCTCTCGCCGGTCTCGGTCACGACCCATACGATCGCGAGGGGCACTGTTATCGCAGAGGTCATGGGGACCGGCACGCTGGAGGCGCGGCTTTCGGCGGTCATCGGACCGAAGATGGGCGGCCTGATCACCCGCATGCCCGTCGATGAAGGCGCTCGGGTACGGACCGGACAGCTCCTGTTCCTCCTTGAAGACAGCGATGTCCGGCAGCAGGTAGGGATGGCGGAGGCCGACGTGGCCGCGGCGAGGGCCACCCTGGACCGGCTGCGGGCCGTGGAGCGACGGGCCGAGGCGGTCCTCGTTCAGGCCCGGACGAACCATGAGCGCAATGCCGAGTTGCTGGCGAGAAACTCGGCGGCACAGGTCGATCTCGACAGGGCCATCGAGGCGCTCTCGATTGCCGAGGCGGAGTTGTCCAGCGCCGGCGCCGCGATCATCGAGGGAGAGCGACGCCTCGTCGCCGCAGTGCATTCACTGGAATACCAGCGGGCCCGCCTGCACGATACCTCCATCGAGGCACCGTTCGATGGCCTGGTCGTCCGCCGAGACCGCGAGCCGGGCGACGTGGTGGCTCCCGGAGCGTCGGTGCTGCGTCTCGTCTCCACCAAGGAGATGTGGATCTCCGCGTGGGTGGACGAGACGGAACTGGGGCGGCTCGAGGTCGGCCAGCCAGCACGCGTGGTGTTCCGCTCCGAGCCGAGGACCGAGTACGTCGGGAGGGTCGCCCGGGTCGGGCGGGAGACTGATCGCGAGACGCGCGAGGTCGTGGTGGATGTGCGGGTCGAAACACTGCCCGCCAGATGGGCCATTGGGCAGCGTGCGGAGGTGTTCATCCGGGTGCAACGCCGGGACAGCATCGTGGCACTTCCCAGCAGCCTCCTGCGGTTGAAGAACGGGAAGACGGGCACGATGCTGGACCAGGGAGGCAAGGCCCGCTGGCGCGACATCGTCGTGGGTCTGCGCGGGCTCGAGGTCCTGGAGGTCAGTGACGGCCTGTCACCCGGCGACGTGGTGGTGAGTCCGGCGGATGCCGGCAAGGGGCCGCTCCGTGAGGGTCGCAGGATCACACGACAATGAATCTCGCCGTCCGCGACATCCGGCACAGCCTGGGCCGCTTCATCCTCACGACGATCGGCGTGGGCATGCTGCTGATGATCGTGATGGGGATGGGCGGGATCTATCGCGGGCTGGTGGACGATGCCCTGGTTGTGACCCGCGGTGTCGGGGCCGATCTCTGGATCGTGCAGCGGAACACACGCGGGCCCTTCGCCGAAGTCTCGCGGCTGCCGCGAAGCGTGGTGGATCGGGTCGGGGCGGTTCCCGGCGTGACCGATGCGCGCGAGTTCGTGTTCCACACCATCCAGCGCGAGCACCGGGGCCAGCCGTTGCGGATGGGCGTGCTGGGCCTGGGCTGGCCCAGCGACAAGGGCGAGGGACTGCCCCTGGTCGCGGGCGGCCCACTGGTCCACAACCACTACGAGATGATCGCCGATGAAACACTCGGACTGGCGCTCGGCGAGCGCGTGCGACTGGGCAAGGAGACCTACACCGTGGTCGGGATCACCAGGGGGATGGTCTCGTCCGGGGGCGACGGCCTCGCGAGCTTTACCAGCCGCGATGCGCAGGCGATCCAGTTCGACGAACCTGGCGAATCGACCCGGCTGGAACGCGAGGCCCGCGGCGCCCGCGCGGCCGAGATCGACTTCGGGCGGACCCAGCCGCCGGTGCTGGAGCGCGCCGCGGGCCTGTCCGGCGGCATCGCGGCGCTGCCGGGCCCGGCGATCAGTGCCGTGATCGCCCGGATGGCACCGGGCGCGGACGCTGCGGTGGTGGTGGGGACGATCCGGGGCTGGAGCGATGTCGCGGTCTATACCGGGGCTGAGCAGGAAGACCTGCTGCTCAAAGGCAGCGTGGACCGCGCCCGCCGGCAGATCCTGCTGTTCCGGGTGCTGCTCACCATCATCTCCGCCGTCATCATGGCCCTCATTATCTACACGCTCACCCTGGAAAAACTTCATCCTATCGCGCTGCTCAAGCTCATCGGCGCGCCCAACCACACCATTGTGGGACTGATTCTGCAGCAGTCGCTCATCATGGGTGCCCTGGCCTACGGGATAGGATATCTCATCGGGCAGAGGCTGTTCCCGCTGTTCCCCAGGCGGGTGCTGGTGACTGGTGACGACTTGCTCCGCCTGGCGGGAATCGTCCTGGTCATCTCGGTGGTCGGGAGTCTTCTGGGTATCTGGAAGGCGATGCGAGTCGCCCCGAACGAGGCAATCGGCTGATGCCGCCGACCGGTGAGCGACACGGCGCAGGCGAGACGCTGGCGCTGGAGACCGAAGGCCTGACCAAGGTGTACGGCAGCGGTCACACCGAGGTGGTCGCCCTGCGCGATGCGACCATGCGGGTTCGTCGCGGAGAGATCGTCGCCCTGCTCGGGCCCAGTGGCGCCGGCAAGTCGACCTTCCTCCTCTGCGTCGGCCTCATCAATCCGCCCACGCGCGGGCGGGTCGCCATCGGGGGCCGGCCGGTGGTGGATGGCCACGAGATGCTGGCCGATCTCCGCCGCTTCCGGCGGGAGAACATCGGCTTTGTCTTCCAGAAATCCAACCTCATCCCGTTCCTGAACGCGGTGGAAAACGTGCAGGTCGTGGGCGAGTTGATCGGGCGGCGTCCGGCCGTCGCCCGTCGCCGCGCCATGGAACTGCTCGATGCGCTGGGCGTGGGCCCACGCGCATTCAACATGCCGACCCAGCTCTCCGGGGGCGAGCAGCAGCGCGTCACCGTCGCGCGGGCATTGGCCAACCAGCCCAGTCTCATCCTCGCCGACGAGCCCACTGCGGCCCTCGACAGCGAGCGTGGCCGGCAGGTGATGGTGCTGTTCCGAGAAGTGGCCCATCAGCATGGCACGGGCGTGATCGTCGTCACCCACGACCACCGGGCCCTCGACGTGTTTGATACGATCTACGAGATGGAGGACGGCTTGTTGAAGCCGGCGGGGATGGCGTTGCCGCAGGTGAAATGACCGCTCCCGAGCACACGGCAGGCGGACGACCTGCGAGTTGCCCGATTCCCGTCGTGGGGGGGAACTGGCAGGCCATGATTGAAACTCAGACCAGGAGTATGAAATGAAGATCGACATCGGCATCCCTGACGCGGACCGCGTCGCCATCGGGGAAGGCCTTTCCCGGCTCCTGGCGGACACCTACACCCTGTATCTCAAGACCCACAATTTCCATTGGAACGTCACAGGTCCGATGTTTCCGACGCTGCACCAGATGTTTGAAACCCAGTACATCGAGCTCGCCATCGCCGTGGACCTTATCGCCGAACGCATCCGCGCGCTGGGGCTACCCGCTCCCGGCAGCTACAAGGAGTACGGCCGGCTCACCTCCATCGAAGAGACCGCTGGAGTCCCCAAGGCGGAGGAGATGATTCGGCTGCTTGTCGCGGGACAAGAGGCCGTCGTGCGGACCGCGCGCTCGGTACTTCCGGCGGCGACCGGGGTTCAAGACGAGGCCACGACCGATCTGTTGACCCAGCGAATGCAGTCGCACGAGAAGACCGCGTGGATGCTGCGCAGCATGCTCGGGTAGAGGCCGGGGGCTCAGATCCTCACCCCGGAAGAAGGGCACGCTGGCCTGTAGCACGCTGCCACCCCGGCCGCCGGCACATGGTTGGAAATGCAGACGGAACCATAAATAATATTTGTGACATCTTAAACCTTAGCACACAATCTGG
>JANOEH010000119.1:0-2379 GCA_031413115.1 Candidatus Eiseniibacteriota bacterium
CACCGCCTCCATGGATCCCTGGTAGCCGCCGTTCATGACCACGAAACCGGCGCCGGCCAGTCTCGCGCCAACCTCGTCGGCCACCGCCCACGCAGGTTCGGCGCGCCGCGTGATGCTCGAGCCGAAGACGGCCACGATCGGGCTCGTCGTGCGTACCGCGAAGCGCGGCGGGACGATCACGCGCTCAGACCGAGAACGATTCGCCGCACGAGCATGAGCGCTTCGCATTCGGGTTGATGAACTTGAACCCGGTGTCCATCAGCGACTCGACGAAGTCGAGGGTGGTGCCGGCGAGAAAAAGCTGGCTCTTGATGTCCATGTAGACGCGCACGTCGTCGAACTCGACGACCTGGTCGCCCTTCTTCGTCTCGTTCTCGAAGTCGAGGAAGTAGGTCAGCCCGGAGCAGCCGCCGCCGCGCACGCCGACGCGGAAGCCGTGGCCTTCCTTGCCGTGCTTGGCCAACAGGGCACGGGCCCTCAGGTGGGCTTTCGGCGTGATCTCGAGCAGCGGTCGCGGGTTGGTCTCGGACATCGCGGGGTCTCCGTTCGTGGTTCAGCGGTCGCGGACGCGGGCCACGGTGGCCGGTCGCTCCGCATCGTATACTGCCGCAGACTCGCGCAATCGCTGGACGGTCGCGATCACCCGGTCGGCGGCAAACTCGATCTCCTCGGCCGTGTTGAAGCGGCCGATCCCGAAGCGCACCGAAGCGTGGGCCCGCTCCGGCGACAGGCCGATGGCGCGCAGCACGTGCGACGGCTCGATCGACGCCGAGCTGCACGCCGAGCCCGACGACACCGCGACGTCGCGCAGCGCCAGCAGCAGCGCCTCGCCTTCGATCCCGTCGAAGGACAGGTTGAGGTTGCCCGCGAGCCGGTGCTCGAGGCCGCCGTTGACGTGCACTCCGGTGACGGAGCCGACGATGCGCTCGCACAGCCGGTCGCGCAGCGCGGAGAGGCGGACGCTCTCGGCCGGGCCCTCGGCCTGCGCCAGTCGCGCCGCCGCACCCATGCCGACGATGCCCGGGACGTTCAACGTGCCCGAGCGCAGCCCCTTCTCGTGGCCGCCCCCGTCGAACAACGGTGTCAGGCGCACGCGGGGCCGGCGTCGCACGAAGAGCGCGCCGACGCCCTTCGGACCGTACATCTTGTGCGCCGACAAGGCGAGCAGGTCGACCTGCGCCGCCTCGACGTCGATCTCGACGCGACCGGCGGCCTGCGCCGCATCCACGGCGAACAGCACTCCGTGTTCGCGCGCGATCCGGCCCAACTCGGCGATGGGCTGGATGGTGCCGATCTCGTTGTTCGCCCACATCACGGAGGCGACGGTCGTGCCGGGGATGAGCGCGGCCGCGAACGCGGCCGGATCCAGCCGGCCGTCGGCGCCGGGGGAGAGGTAGGTGACGCGGAAGCCTTCCTTCTCGAGCGCCAGGCAACTGTCGAGCACCGCCTTGTGCTCGGTCGCCATGGTGACGAGATGGTCGCCCTCGGAGCGCCGGTAGCGCGCCGCGCCCTTGAGCATCAGGTTGTCGCCCTCGGTCGCACCCGAGGTGAACACGATCTCGGCCGGCGTCGCGCCGATCAGCGCTGCGACCTCCGCGCGCGCCGACTCGACCGCCGCTTCGGCCTGCCAGCCGAAGACGTGGTTGCGGCTCGCCGCGTTCCCGAACAGGGTCGTGAACGTCGGCAACATGGCCTCGACCACTCGCGGGTCGCACGGGGTCGTGGCGTGGTTGTCGAGGTAGACCGGGGGCGTGATCATTGGGCTCTCCTGTCTCCATCATAGCGCGCTTTGGCTGCGCCCGTGGCGGCGGGCTTGCATGGTCTTGGCCGAATCGCGAACTCGGTGAGTTGATTTCGCCGACGGACGCCCGTAGGGTCCGGCCATGCCCCGCCTCCTGTCACTCGCGGCCCTGGCCGCCGCGAGTTGTCTTGCCGCCGCCCCCGGTCCCGTCGCCGCCGCCCGTCCCCCGGGGAGCGTGGGGGAAATTCTACTCTCCGAGCGTGCGGCCGCGGCCCTCGGCGCGGCCGCCGGCGACACGATCGAGGCGGCGGCCGGCGCGACTTTCGCCGCGCCCGAACGCTATCGCGTCCTGAGCGTCTACCGCCCCGCGGCCGATCCGGTCGAGGTCGGGCGCGACACGCGCTTCGTGCGCTTCCATGCCGATGACCTCGAGCGCCTGGCCGCGCAGCCCGACCAGGTGCAGCGGTTCGTGATTCGCCTGCGTGATCCCGCGCGGGCCGACGAAGTGCGCGATCGCCTCAACGCCGACGGCATCGGCTTCGACGCCTACACCAGCCGCGAGCTTGCGGAAAGGACCTCGGGCACGTTCGTCGTCATCGCGCGATTCCAGAGGGCGATCGCGTGGCTCACGCTCGCGG
>JANOEH010000120.1:0-3153 GCA_031413115.1 Candidatus Eiseniibacteriota bacterium
ACAACGGTGCCCTTCTCGCTGCCAATGATGGCGTCGCGCAACTCCCATTCGACCAGGTCGAACGGATCGCTGCCTGCGGCCGTGAAAAAACGCGGAAACTCCAGGCCGGGGGAGGCCTGAGACTTTCGGCTTCTTGCTGACTCCGTCGGCTCGACATTGCCCGACGACGAACTCACGGTCTGTCCGGCCGGTGCCGCTGACAAACCCTTATGGGAAGCGTCCTGCATGCTTCTTCCTCCGAATGGCGACACCCCTCCCCTATGGGGCGGACGCCCTATCTAAACTAACGTGCTTCTAAAGTTGGTTGGTACGCGCGGTCTGACGTCTCTAAATCGGCTCTTTTCGTTTCGTACTCGGCTCCGATTCAGCCTCAATCGTTTGACGCCGGGAGGTGTCTGGCGATTGAAAGTCATCTTCGAGCGCGGAGCCAAATATGCGCCTGTAACAATTTGTTGTCAAGCACCTTGGGCACAACATATTGGGCTCCAGTTTTAGGTCGTCCGCAATATGTCGCGGATTCTGGCCGAAAAACTTTCATTCGCCCTATTTTCGCTTAACGAAAGTTTTTCGGCAATGTAAACATCGCCCTCCCGTGCAGTGACGGGCAACCGCGCCCACCAGAGATTAGATGTCAGATGTCAGCGTACGAGTACGGCGGCAATGGTCGCGGCCTTGTCGGCCAGCTTGCCCGCGTAGACCACATTGCGGGCCTTGAGCGCCTCGTCCGCCTGTTGCAGGAAGCGCCGCGCGGCCTCGACGTGCGCGCGCCCGTCGGCGTTGAGGGCGCTGGCATTCACGCGGGCGAGATCGCTCGCCGCCCGCGCCATCAAATCGCGAATCGCCACCGCGGTTTGGGTCTCGGTGCCGGGCGACGGCGTCAGCGTGAGCGACGGCACGGCCGGTGGCCGTATCGCGTCCGCCACAGGCTGGGGCGTCGTCGGCTCTGGCCGGGCTTCCGCACGCGCGGGGCGCGCGGGTGACAGGGCCGGGGAGGCGGACTCCACCACCGGCGCCACTGGCGCGGGTTCAGGTACGTCGTAGGAGGTGACCACACGCGGGGGCGGCGGCGGCGGATCGAGCCGCGGCATCGCGACCTCGGTGTGCACCTGCGCCTTGACTGCGCACGCCCCGAGCGACGCGGCCAGCACGATGATCGGCACGAGCCGGGTCACTGTCATCGCCACGATTCTATTCCTCATCGGCCTCCGCTTCAGTCTTAGACGTCACGGGTGGCCAATCCGCGTCACGCCGCCGGCAGCACCACCACGAACGCCGTGCCCACCCCCACCGTCGACTCCACGTCGATGGTCCCGTCGTGGATCTGCACGGCGCGAAACACCAACGCCAGCCCCATCCCCGACCCCCGCTCCTTCGTCGTGAAATACAGCTCGAAGATCCGCTCGAGGTTCTCTGATGGGATGCCGACGCCGGTATCTTCGACGCGGATGCGGACGCGGCGGTCGGCCAGCGCCGTGCAAGTGACCGACAGGCGGCCGCCCTTCGGCATGGCCTGAATGGCATTCTGCGCCAGGTTCAGGAAGACGTCGCGCAACTGCGCCGCATCGCCCTCCACCAGCAACGACTGGTCGGTGCACGAGGCGTCCACGGTCACGCCGGCCTGCTCGGCCTCGGGGCGCACCGCCGCCAGCACGTTGCCCATCAACGGCGCCACCGGCACCGGCCCGAACGACACGTCTTCGGGACGCACGAACTTCAGGAAACCCTGGATGCGATCGTCCAGCTTGCGAATTTCGCCGGCAATGACGTCGAGGTGCGGGATCGCCGGGCTGGTGGCGGGCAGCTTCGCGCGCAACAGCTCGATGTGGATGGTCATGGCGTTCAGCGGGTTCTTCATCTCGTGCGCCACGCCGGTGAACAGCCGGCCGACGCGCGTGATCCGTCGCGACATCTCCGCCAGTTGCGCGGGCTTCAGGCCCCCCGGCGACGATGCCCGCAGTTGCGCGCTCACCTGGTCGAACACATCCCCCAGGTCGCGCAGTTCCTCGTCGTCACGGAGATCGAGCGTGGCGCCGAGGTCGCCGCGTCCCAGCCGCGTCAGGCTGCTGCGGATCACGTGCATGGGACGCAGGACCAGTTGCGCCAGCACCATCGCCACCGCCACGGCGACGAGCAACGAGACGCCGGCCGCCAGCGCCGCCGGGGCCAGCGAATCATTGAGGGCAGCGCGCACCAGCAGCGTCGACAGGCCGATGCGAATCTCGCCGAACGGCTGGTCGCCGAGCGCCATCGGCTGGCGCCACTCAAGGGTTTGCCCGGTGGCGTAGACCGCGCGGACCTGGGCCAGGCCGCGCGCGGCCACAATGGCGTTGAGCGGCACGCGGGTCGCCACCGTCTTGCCCACCTGCACCGGATCGCTCGACGACAGCACCGTGTTGGCGGCATCGACGACCACGACATCGACGACGTCGCGCGGGTACATGGCGGCTTCGATTGCCGACTGCACGCTGCGGCTCGACCGCAGCTCGGCGGCGGCGGTGTCGCGGCTGGTGACGACGTCCCGCGCCTGCACGTAGACGCTGTTGGCCATCAGCTCGGCGCGCGCGCCTCTCTCCACCAGCAGCACGCGGGAGAGGTTGACGAGATGCAGCAGGCTGAGCGCCGTCACGACGATGGCCACCATCGCGGTGACGCCGAGAACCTGCTTCTGCTTGATGGAGAGATGCATAACTAGCTAGCTAGAGCGTCAGGTGCGTCAGGTGCATCACGTGCGGCTAGGGCTAGGCACCAGATGCACCGGATGCACCTGACGCACCCGATGCACCCGATGCCCCTGCCGCCCCCGCTGCCCCCGCTTCGGCCGCGTTCTTGTAGAGCGCTTCCGAGGCCTTGTGCTGTGCCGTCATCAACACGTCCATCGCCTTGCTCATGCCCGCCGTCTCGTTGGCGTCGATGGCCTTCTTCAGGTCGGCCATCGCGTTCTCGATCGCGTTCTTGTCGGGATTCGAGATATTGTCGCCGGTGTCCTTCAGCATGCGCTCCGCGGTGTAGACCGACTGGTCCGCACGATTGCGGATCTCGATCTCTACCCGCCGCTTCTTGTCTTCATCCGAGTGCGCCTCGGCTTCGCGCATCATGCGGTCGACCTCGTCCTTGCTCAGGCCGGAGGATGCCGTGATGGTGATCTTCTGTTCC
>JANOEH010000121.1:0-6357 GCA_031413115.1 Candidatus Eiseniibacteriota bacterium
CGGTCACGCGGGGGGGGAATGGTTCTGAAAAACCTCAGTTCAGAGGGGGGAATGGTTCTGCAAAACTACCGGGGATGGGGTCCCATGGTTCTGAAAACTGACAAGCGGACACCCGACCCGCGGCCCCAGATCCCATTTGCAATGCGGAGCACCATGGCTTCTCAACAACTCGTGGATGACCCGCCGAACGCAGCAACTGTCGAACTCTGCCTTGCCACCAAGGCAGGCGACCCCTAGTGTCGCTTCATGTTCGATCGGGCCATCGACTCCGAAGTACGCTCCGCCACTTTCTCCTGGCTTTCGGAGCAAGTTCGTATTCACGGTGACGTGCTCTCTTGGGCCGTCCTGCTACAAGGTCTTGAGTTCCGCGGCGCGCGTGTCCCACTGATTGGCCCACCGGGGATATTCAAGCCAAAGATCCTCGATCTTCCGCTTTCGGTCACAACCTCCCCAGAAACTCGTTACTCAGACCATATTGATGAACAATCTGGACTCTTGGCCTACAGCTACCGCGGCACGGATCCAGAACACCGTGATAATCGCTGGCTCCGTGAAGCGATGAGACTTCGGCTTCCTCTTGTCTACTTTCACGGGCTCCGGACAGGTCGATACTTCGCAACCTGGCCCGTCCTCGTCGTGGGTGACAGTCCAGCGTCGCTAACATTCTCAATCGCTGTTGAAGACTTGCGTCAACTGCAGTTCCTGACCGGGGCACCCGCGGGTGCGACGCTCACAGGCGAGGAACGCGAGGGCGACTTTCGCCGCCGTTACGTCACGCGAGAAGTCCTGGTGCGCCTGCACCAGCGCTCCTTTCGCGAGCGAGTGATCGAGGCCTATCGGAACCAGTGCGCACTTTGTCGACTTCGCCATGACGAGCTCTTGGAAGCCGCGCACATAATTGCAGACTCCGCCGATCGTGGCGAACCCGTCATTTCAAACGGTATTGCGCTTTGTTCACTTCATCACAAGGCCTTCGATCGATTCTTCATCGGGATTCGGCCTGACTATCGAATCGAGGTCCGCCCCGATCTGCTTCTCGAGAAGGACGGCCCTACACTCCTCCATGCAATCCAGGGGCTTCACGGCAAGGTGATCCAAGTCCCGAGTCCCAAGGCGCATCGCCCCGATCCGGATCGGCTTGAAGCTCGCTTCGCGGACTTTCAGCGTGTCATTGGCTCTCCCAAGTCCGCGACAGGTCAACTGCGTTAGGAACAGAGCACTCTAGTCACAAGCCAACTCACTCGAAGCCCGCAATCCTCGAGGACTTTCCCTCCCTCCCACCGAATCTGCCAATGCTCCATGTCGTCGTCCGCACGAAACAGGAGGGTCGCGCCGTCCGCCATGTGAGGGGCGATTCGGAGCCAGCACTCATTCGCAATTGTCTCGTCCCAATCGAAGCCGTGGAAGAAGCCGACTTCGAGGTGCCAATGTAGGTCATCTTCTGGGTAGCTGTGACAGCGAGCGGAGACCACCAATCTCTCTGGGTGCAGCCACTCCACCTCACTCAGAATTGCCGCGGCAGCCTCTGCATCGGCCCTGCTCCGACAGACGAGATCCTCCGCTTCCAACTCTACCCAATCGCGCACGGGGCCTCCCGATCCAGGGTTCACTCGGACATCGAGAGGCAATCCTGGCCTGGCCTAGGGACTCTTCTTCCCCCACTCCACCATCGCCGCGTCCAGGAACTCCAGCACCCTCCCCCGATACTCATCCGGCCCTGATTCGTACGCCCCCAGGTGCCCCGCCCCTGGTGCCCGCCAAGCCCAGGTTGCGTTCGGTGTCCCGACACCGGAGACGATCCGGATCTGTTCTCGGAAGGGGATGAAGGGGTCGGTTTCGCCGAAGATGGCCATGACGGGTCTTGAGCCGGTCAATGGGGCGGCGACGACGGGCTCTTGCGCGACGGAGGTGCCGAAGCCGAAGCGCACCTCTTGTTCGAGCGCCTTTTGGACCAGGACGCGCGGGACGAGGTCGACGGTGCGCCACAGCAGCAGGTCCCCCGCTTGCGCGCCCCGCGCCCCTGGCCTTGCGAAGAACGCCGATTCCCAGGTGGCCCAGGGGGAGTCGACGATGGTGCAGACGACGGAGGGATCCTGCGCTGCGACCAGCAGCGCAGCTGTGGCACCCATACCCGCGCCAAAGAGTGCAATCGGTGCGCCGACGGCGCGTTCGCGGGCCAGTCTTACGGCGGCTTCGATGTCCTGCTGTTCCAAGTAGCCGAAGGTGGTGCGCGTGCCTTGGGATGCCCCGTACGAGCGGAAGTCGAACAGGAGGAGGATGTAGCCGGCGTCGTGCAGCGCCGGGGCCAGGTGCAGGAGCGACGCCTTCCCGGCCTCGTCGGCGGCATGGGCCATGACCACCACCGCCAGGTCGGGCCTGCGGTGGCCGTCGGTGGGGATGATCCACCAGCCCGACAGACGCGTGCCGTCGAGGGCACCGAGGGGGACTTCGCCGTAGGCCATGCCGGAGTCGGCGGGTGTGGTGAGCGGGCCGCCGAGGCCGCCGGGTGCGGGGCCGCGGTGGGTGACCATCGTGGCGGCGATGCGCTTGGCCTTCCAGACGGCCCAGGAGGACGTCGTGACGATGGCGACGATCGACATGCCCAGAACGATGAAGGCGAAGGCAAGGGGCCTTCGCCGTGTGCTGGAGGTCGTCATCTTCTGGTGGGCTGCGCCTGAATCTAGTGGAACACCGCGAGAATCGAGTGGACCGCTGCGTCGGCGAGTGCGGTCGGCGAGACGCCGAGTGCGAACGTCAGCACGACGAGCGACACCAGCGCGATCGTCGCGGGAATGGCGGGCGAGATCTCGAGGGACTCGCCGTCGGGCTGCGTCATGTACATGACGACGACCGGGCGGAGGTAGTAGTAGACGGCGATCACGCTGTTGAGCACGGCGATGATGACGAGCGTCAGGTGGCCCTCGGCCAGTGCGGCGCGGAACAGGTAGAACTTGCCGAGGAAGCCGGCGGTCGGCGGGATGCCCGCGAGGCCCAGCATGAACACGGCCATCGCCACGCCCATCCACGGGCGGCGGAAGCCCACGCCGGCCAGGTCCTGGACGCGCACGCGCTCGTCGGTGCCCTGGCCCATCAGCGAGACGATGCCGAAGGCGCCCAGGTTCATCACCGAGTAGACCGCGAGGTAGAACAGCACGGCCGCGTAGCCGTCGGTGCCGCCGGCGATCACGCCCAGCAGGATGTAGCCCGCGTGCGCGATCGACGAGTAGGCGAGCATGCGCTTGAGGTTCGACTGCAAGATTGCCGTCACGTTGCCGATCGTCATCGTCAGGATGGCGAGCACGGTCAGGAGCTGCGTCCAGTCGGGCATCACGCCGGGCAGGGCGCCCATGCCGACGCGCAGCAGCCCGGCGAAGCCCGCGGCCTTGGCCCCGGCCGACATGAACGCGGTCGCGGTCGTGGGCGCGCCCTCGTAGGCGTCGGGCGTCCACATGTGGAAGGGCACCAGCGACACCTTGAACGCGAAACCGACCAGCAGCAGCAGCGAGCCGATCACGAACAGCGGCGTCGAGGTGATCGGCGAGCCGTTCAGATAGTTGCCGATCTGGCTCAGGTTCGTCGTGCCCGTCGTGCCGTAGATGAGCGCCATGCCGTAGAGCAGGAACCCGGTGGCGAAGGCGCCCAGCAGGAAGTACTTGAGCGCGGCCTCGTTCGACTCGAAGCGGTTCTTGCGGAAGCCGGCCAGGATGTACAGCGCGATCGACATCAGCTCGAGGCCGAGGAAGATCATCATCAGGTCGTTCGCGGCGGCCATAAAGATCATGCCCAGTGTCGAGAACGCGATCAGCGCGTAGTACTCGCCCTGCTCGAGCGCGGTGCGCTTGAGGTAGTCCCAGGACAGGAGTACCGAGATCCCCGCGATCGAGACGAAGAGGATCCCAAAGAACGACGAGAAGCGGTCGACGACGTACATCTCGTTGAACATCGGCTTCGTCGTGTCGCACAGCGTCCCGAAGCTCCAGCCGGCGACGGCCAGGCCGATCAGCGTGATCAGGGCGGAGACGTTCGAGCCGGCGCGGCGCGGCGTCATGTTGACCAGCATCAGGAGGCAGCCGGTGACCGTGAGCACCCAGACCGGGAGCATCGCCATGAAGTCGGCCTGCGTGAACGTGATCGTGGTCACTGGCCCACCGCCGGGTTGGTCGTGACGCCGGGCGTGGTCGACTGCGTGCCCGCTGGCGGCGTGAGGCTGCCGATCGCCTGCTGGGCCGCGAACTCCCTCTGGTAGAGCGCACGCGTCCGGATCATGTCGAGCTGGTGATCGATCGACGGCTGCATGCGCGTGAGGATCGGGTTCGGGAAGAGCCCGATCCAGAAGATCAGGGCGAGCAGCGGAACGAACACGGCGATCTCGCGCGGGGTCAGGTCCTTGAGCTCCTCGTTCGCGGCGTTGGTGATGGTGCCGAAGATGACGCGCTGGTACATCCACAGCATGTAGCAGGCCGAGAGGATCACGCCGGTCGCGGCGAGGATTGCCCAGATGCGGTTGTCCGGCGCCTGGAATGCGCCGAGCAGGACGAGGAACTCGCCGACGAAACCGTTCGTGCCGGGCAGGCCGATCGACGACAGCATGACGACGAGGAAGATCACCGAGTACACGGGCATGATCTTCCACAGCCCGCCGAACTCGGCGATCAGGCGCGTGTGGCGGCGCTCGTAGATGACGCCGACGAGGAGGAACAGCGCGCCGGTCGAGATGCCGTGGTTGAGCATCTGCATCAGCGAGCCGGCCCAGCCCGGGCTGTTGAACGCGAACATGCCGAGGATGCAGAACCCGAGGTGACTGACCGACGAGTACGCGACCAGCTTCTTCAAGTCCGGCTGCACCATCGCCACCAGTGCCCCGTAGATGATGCCGATCACCGCCAGCAGGCTGATCGCCGGCGCCAGCGCGTAGGCCGCGTTGGGGAACAGCGGCATGGCGAAGCGCATGAACCCGTAGGTGCCCATCTTCAGCAGTACCGCGGCCAGGATGACCGAGCCGGCGGTCGGCGCCTCGACATGGGCGAGCGGCAGCCAGGTGTGGAACGGCCACATCGGCACCTTGATCGCGAACGCGACGGCGAAGGCGAGGAACAGCCACGTCTGGGCGCCCAGCGGCACGTTCGTCTGGTAGAGCTGCAGCAGGTCCGTGGTGTAGACGCCGGTCTGGTGGAAGTGCAGGAAGTAGATCCACAGGATGGCGACCAGCATCAGCACCGAGCCGGCCATCGTGTAGAGGAAGAACTTCACCGCCGCGCGGATGCGCTCCGTGCCGCCCCAGACGCCGATCAGCAGGTACATGGGGACCAGCATCGCTTCCCAGAAGAAGTAGAAGACGATCATGTCGAGCGCCAGGAACGTGCCGATCATGGCGCCCTCGAGCAGCAGCAGCAGCATGTAGTAGGCGCGCGTGCGCTCGTGGATCGCCGAGAACGACCCGAGGATCGCCAGCGCCGACAGCGCGGTCGTCAGGAGCACGAGGAAGATCGACAGCCCATCGAGTCCCAGGTGCCACGAGGCGCCCAGGCCCGGGATCCACGGCACCTTCTCCACGAACTGGAACGCCGGGCCGCCCGGCTGGTAGGCGAACCACAGCGGGATCGAGGCGGCGAGCTCCAGAAGTGCGATGGCAAAGGCGACGTGCTTGGCTTGAGATTCCGCGGAGCGGGGCAGTAGAGCAACGATCAATCCACCGAGGATCGGGAGAACGATCAAGACCGTCAGAATCGGCATTCCCAGGATCGTCATCGCACCACCGCCGCGACGGCCGAGGCGAGCAGCACGAGCACGCCGAGGACGAGGAAGAACGCGTAGGTGCCGACGTAGCCGCTCTGGAACAGGCGAAGCACAGCGCCCGTACCCACGACCACCGCCCCCACCGCGTTGACGATGCCGTCGATGAGGAGCACGTCCCAGATGCGCCACAGGAAAGTCGAGAGCGCCATCAGCGGACGGACGACCAGCGCGTCGTAGACCTCGTCGACGTACCACTTGCGCAGCAGCGTGCGATACAGGCCCTGAGCGCGGGCGCCCATGGCGACCGGCAGGCCCGGGTTCTTGATGTACATGAGCCACGCGATCGCGATGCCGATCAGGGCGACGGCGACGGAAACGCCCATGAGCGTGAGCTCGAGCGCAGGATCATGGTGAACGGCAGAGGCGTGCTCGGCGGCGCCGTGCGCCGCCTGCGCGACATCCGTAGTCAAAGACGGCGCCAGGAAGTCCTTGATCCGGTTCAGCCCCGGGATCATCGGGATGCCGACCCAGCCGCCGATCACCGAGAGCACGGCGAGCACGGCCAGCGGAATCGTCATCGACGGCGGCGACTCATGCAGGTGGTGCTTGGCGTGATCGGTC
>JANOEH010000122.1:0-8682 GCA_031413115.1 Candidatus Eiseniibacteriota bacterium
CAGCCTGCTTGAGATCGGCCTGCTCCCGCAGGGTGGCAATATATTTACCAATCACGGCATCACGTGTCATTTTCGCTCCTGTAGTTGCTCCGCAATTATGCCGCAACGTTTCTGGAATGTAAATAGCAACGCTTTGCGAAAGCACTTTCGCTGTATTGAGCCCCTTTTTAAGCTGCCGCCTCCACTAGTGAGTGTGATCACCTGATTTGATGGTCTTATTTTCAAGTTTGGTGATGGCCGATGGGCGAGCCGGATATTGGAAATGGGACGGTACCGTGGCGAATGGCGCCATTCCATTTTTTGTTTCAGGACTCAGAACGGGACGTCATCCTCGGAGCACGGTGGCGGATCAGGCTGGTGCAGTTGATGTTCGGATCGCTCAAAGTAATAGCGCTGGATCTGACTGAAGTAACCAGACTCGAAGCATTGCACGGCGTGGTGCAGGAACTCCAGGATATCGACGGCGGCCTGATCGGACAGAGGCGCCAGCGCGATACGAATGGGGCGGGTATGGCGGGTCATGGGTCAATTCCGTTCAGTCAGCGCTTGGGCGTGGCACGCCGGGTGGTGGGGACATTGGGCTGGGCGAAGATCTCCAAGTAGAGCTTCTCGTCGAGCACGGTCAGATCACGCTGAGCGCCGGCGGCCAACAGCTCGGCCGCCAGAGTAGTCAGAATGCGCAAGTTGCCCGCAGCGTGATCGCACAGTGTCTGGCGCAGCTGCTGGGTCATCAAGCCGGGATTTCCAGCGCCCTTGAGCAGGTGCTCCAGGCAGGCCAACAACTCATCGCGGCTGGCGTGCTCGGTGGCAAGCCGGGTACGGATGCGCGAGCCCAGTGGGATCAACTCTTCACGGCGCAGTTTCTCGATCAAACGGGCGTCGCCGGCGATTACCACGCACAACAGCGATTGGGAATCGAAGCGGGCGCTGGAGAGCAGCCGCAGCTCGCACAGCACGGCCGGACTCATCTCTTGGGCCTCATCGATCAGCAGCACGGCGCGTCGGCGCGTGCCCTCCAAATGAGCCAGCCACACCTCACGCAACACCTTGAAGCCGGCCCAGCGGTTGTGGGGACGCAAGGGCACGCCGAAGATATCGCCCATCTCGCGGTAGAAATCGGCCAGGTTGCTCTGCGGATGATGGATCGCGCCCACCGTGATGTCATTGAGGCGCGACAGCCGCTGGGCCAACAGGCGCAGCACCACGCTCTTGCCCGAACCGGGGTCGCCGTGGATCATGGCAAAGCCGCCCTCGCGGATCTGCGCGTGTTCGATGCGCCAGCAGAAGTTCTCGATACGCGCCGGGACGTAGATCGCCTCGGTGGGCAACTCCGGCGAGAAGGGATTCCATTTGAGCCCGTACAGGGCAAGCAGTTTGTGGTTCATGGGTTGTCCTGTTCACAGGCGGGCAATGGGGGTGACGGGGGTGACGCAGGCGATGCAAGATCTGGAACTTGGGATGCAAGATAGGCTGGCGGCAAGCCGGTTGCGGCGTAATCGGCCAGCAACTGGCGCAGCAGCGGTGCAATGCCCCCAGGGGTCATGGCAGTAGCAGCCTGTGCCACGCGGGTCAGCACGCGGCGCTGGCCATCGGCATTGGCTGCCTTATCCAGTGGATGCACGGCGCACAGCACCGCGCCAGTGCGCGCATCGACCAGATCGACCAGGCTCAGGTCCCAGCGCGCGTAGCGCAACTGCACCAGGGCAAGCTGTCGGTAGGCCCCCGGTATCTCAAAGCGCTGGCCAGCCAGCGAGACCGTGCCGTCCGAGCGGCGCTGGCGCCGTGCAACCTCGATACGAAATGCATTGGCCAGGGCCGCAGTGGCAGGACACTCGCGTGCAACGTTGGGGCTGTCCAGATAGCGCTGCAGCGGTGTGCTGCCAATCTCCGAATGATGGGTGCGGTGGTACTCCTGCTCGACCCAGGCTTGCGTGGCCTGGTTCAGCAGATCGAGCGTCAATGCCTCGTGGCCTTCGAGCATGGCCATCAGGCGGCCTTCGACACGGCCCCAGAAGGATTCCTGCTTGGCGTTCTGATACGGGGAATAGGGCAACGTCGTTTGGTGAACGATCCCCAGGCTGGCCAGACCTGTGACCGTCTCATCGGCCAGCATCGCCGCACCGTTGTCGGTCATCAAAGCCCGGGGCAACCCGCGCTTCATGAAGGCCTGGCACAGGCCGTGCACGAGGCTGTGCGCCGTCTCGTCCAGGTACCATTGCAGATGACAGAGCAGGCGCGAGCGGTCATCGATCACTCCCAGCAAGTACGGCTTGACCCAGGCTCCTTGCTGGGTCAAGACACGGCGCGAACCGTGGTGAAAGTCGAGGTGCCAAAGCGCACTGACGTGTTCGACCTCAAAGCTGCGCACCTCCAGATGCTCCAGCCGATCGCGCGCGGCCAGAGCTCCGGCGCTGGCGCGTTGGGGGCGAGCCTGGCGGAACATTCCTTGGGCCAGGAGATAGCGCCGTATCGTGGGGTACGACGGCACTGTGGTGGCGGTGCCGGCGAGCACGACGCGCAGGTTGTCCAGATGCAATTGCATCGTCCACCCGGGATGCTCCCGGTACTGGATCGCCAGGGCCTCGATGGCCTGGGGCGTCAGGCTGGGAAAGCGTCCAGCGTCGTCTCGCAGCCGATTCTTCAACGCCGCCACTGGATCGCCGGCGCGCCGGGCCGCGTAGTACCAGCGCTCCAGCGTGGAGACGCCAAAGCGCATGTCTACACCGCTTACGGGGTGGCGCCACACTTTGGCGCACAGTGCCGCCAAAGCGCTTTGCAATTCGCCAGGCTCAGGCGGTGCGGCCAGCAGCGGGCCGATGATGGAGAAACGCAAGCGCGCCCATCGGTCGCGTTGCAACGGATCGTTTGCAGCAGTCAAGGAGGTCTCCCAAAAAGGCGGCACCGGCGGTGCCACGGCTTGAAGGGGAGACTACAAAGGCTCAAGGAGTTTGACTATCGGCATCCTCTGCGGGAGATCAGCGACCCTCGTCGATCGTGATCAAAGAGCCCACCGTCAGGGGGGACAGGAAGACCAGCATTCGCGTCAACGATTCGGCCGCCGTACCGGCAAACTGAGCCAGCAGCGCACCAGGCATTGCCCTGGCCATGACCGAAGGCATGAACAGCGCGCACGCCCCTCGCCACAGCCCGGTCAGCGGAAATTGCTCCTGCCACCAGTGTCGCCAGCGCCCCAGGGTGCGAACGGGTACATCGAGCAGAGCCGCCGCGCGCCGCGCCGCTGGTGTCTGCCCGGCATGCCGGGCAGCCGGGGTACATCACCGAGAGGTCGATGCCCTCCGAGTCGAGGACCTTGATCCGCTCGAGCGGGTCGAAGCCCGCCGGGTTCAGCTCCTCGTAGTGGCGACCGCGACCGAAGTCGTCGTAGGTCTCACCGGCATTGCCGAGGCCCACGAGCCCACGGTCGGTGGCGACCCGGTCCTCGATGAGGCACACGTCGTACCCGGAGTCCTCGTTCCACCGCAGGCGCAGGGCCTGGTCCTTCAGGTGGTCGGGGAGGTTGCGCTCCCAGAGGTCGGCGGGCTCGCACACGTGCCCGTCGCCGTCCACCACGTACTCGGTCGGGTCGGTGTGCGCCATGGGCGTCAGCCTCACGGAACCTGACGCCGGTGTCAACTCTCCGCTCGACCGCCGCTCCGCCTTCGTCCCGGTCGGTAGATTCCGGCCCGTGAGCGTTGACCCGGTGGCAATCTACGGACGGGCCTTGGGCCGGCGCGGCACGCTCACCCGCGAGCGGCTGCTCGAGGCGACCGGGCGACTGCTCGAGACGCGCGGCGTGCGCGACCTCCGGGTCGTCGAGATCGCCCGCCGGGTCGGCACCTCTCCCGCGACCTTCTACCAGTACTTCCGCGACGTGGAGGACGCGGTGCTCGCGCTCGCGGTCGAGGTGGGCGAGGACCTGGCGCCCATCGAGGAGCTGCTCGACCACCCCTGGACGGGTCCCGGCGGGCTCGATGCCGCCCGGGTGCTCGTCGGCTCGTTCATGGAGTACTGGGACGAGCACCGCGCCGTCCTGCGGATCCGCAACCTCTCGGCGCAGGAGGGGGACCACCGCTTCCGCGAGGTGCGCAACGCTGCGCTGCGGCCGCTGCGCGAAGGCCTGGCGGCGAAGGTCGCCGAGTCCCAGGCCGCAGGCCTCGTCGCCCCGGAGCTGTCGCCGATCGCCGCCGCGTCGGCCCTGTCGGCGATGCTCGAGCGAATGGCCGCGTTCCACGCCGACCTCGAGGCCTACGGCGCCTCACGCGCCGACGTGGTGGAGACCACCGCGCGCATCGTGTTCCAGACGGTCACCGGTCGGATCGACTGACCAGACGTCACCGCGCGCGTCGACCGCCGGTCACGCCGGGTCGGCTGTGTGGGTGGTGATCTCGAGGTCGCGGTCGAAGCACTTCTCGAACAGCTCCCGCTTGCGCCGGGCCCCCCACAGCTCGAGCTCGGCGTCACCGCGCGCACGGAGCCGCACGAGCACGAGCGACGGACCGACCCGCACGTCGACGCCGTCCACCGCACCCGTGCGGCCCCGGTCGAGGCCGTCGGCGAGACGGATGAACGCGGTGAGGCCCTGGATCCGGGCGAGGTCGGCGAGGGGATGGGTGTCCACCTCGGGATTGCCCCGGCGGTGCCAGCGCACCAGCGATGTGAGCACCTGCACCTCGGCCGGGTCGAATCCGCGCAGCTGCCCGTGCTCCACGAGATACGCGCCGTGCCGGTGGTGGCCGTGGGATGACACGTGCTCGCCGATGTCGTGCAGGAGGCAGGCGTACTCGAGCAGCTCGCGGTCGACCGCGTCGAGGCCGTGGAGCTCCTGGGTCTGGTCGAACAGCGCCACCGCGAGGTCGGCGACGTGGCGGGCGTGCGCCTCGTGCCAGCTGCAGCGGGTCGCGAGCGCCACGACCGATGCCCGGCGGATCGCGCGGGGGTCGGCCGACCAATCGGCCGGATCGTGACGGTCGATCGCGTCGAGCAGGATGCCCTCGCGCAGCGACCACTCACTGATCGTCATCTCGTCGAATCCGAACAGCTCCATTGCCGTGGCGAGGAACACCACGCCGGCGGGGATCAGATCGACCCGGCGCGTCTCCAGCCCGTCGAAGCGGAGTCGCTCGTCGGCGGTGGATCCGAGCACCGCGTCGTGGACGCGCTCGAACTCCTGCTGGGTGAACGAGAACTGGTTGAGCGAGCGGGGCAGCTCGCGCCGGGCCCGGGACGCGGCCATGCGCGCGATGTCCTCGAGCGTGCCGCTGCTGCCCACCACCAGCTTCGGACCGTGCCCGGCGACTGCGTCGGCGACGGGGCCGAGCGTGTCGGTGATGTGGGCCCGGAGGCGGCGGCGGTCGCCCTTGGTCAGGGGGTCGCTGTCGACGAACGCGGCGGTGAGGGTGCCGACCCCCAGGTTCTCGCTCGCGGCGTACCGCAGCCCGGCGGCGTCGCCGAGGGTGATCTCGACGCTGCCGCCCCCGAGGTCGAAGCCGAGTGCGGGCGCCGGCTCGAGCAGGATCCCGGCCCGGATCGCGCGGAAGATGAGCTCGGCCTCGCGCAGGCCGCTGATGACCTCGACCGCGACCCCGGCCTCCGCCTCGATGCGGTCGACCACGTCCCCGCCGTTCGCAGCCCGACGGAGCGCACTGGTGGCGCACGCCGCGATCTCCTCGGCTCCCGCGGCCTCGGCGAGCCGGCGGAACCGACGCACCACCGCCACGGCGGCGTCCGCGGCCTCGTCGGGGATCCGCCCGTGCCGACCGACGAGGTCGCCGAGGCGGAGCATCTCCTTCTCGCCGATGATGGGCTCGAACCCACCGGGGTGGACCTCGGCGATGATCAGGTGGAACGAGTTGGAGCCGAGGTCGAGGGCGGCGACGCGCACGGAGCGAGGCTAGCGAGCCACCATCGCCCGGCCCTGCTCCCGGTACGATCCGGGTCCGAATCCGATGCCCTGTCCTCCGAGGAGCTCTGATGGCCGAAGCCCCCGAGTCCCGCCTGTTGATCGACGGCCGGCTCACCGACGCCGTGTCGGGTGCGACGTTCGCCAACGTCAACCCCGCGACGGAAGAAGTCGTCGGTCAGGTCGCCGACGGCGGCGTCGAGGACATGGAGCTCGCGATCGCGGCAGCACGTCGTGCCTTCGACGAGACCGACTGGTCCACCGACCGCGCGTTCCGCGCGACGGTCCTCCAGCAGCTCGTCGACGCTCTGGAGCGCCACAAGGACGACCTGCGGCCGCACGTCGTCGCCGAGGTGGGCTGCCCGATCATGCTCACCTACGTGGTGCAGCTCGACTCGAGCATCACCGACATGCAGTGGGACATCGACCTGCTCGGCCGCTATGAGTGGGAGTACGACCTCCCCGTGCACGAGTTCATGGGGATGACGAGCGCACGCCGCGTGTTCCGCGAGCCGATCGGCGTCGTCGGCGCGATCACACCGTGGAACTTCCCGTTCATGCTCAACGTCTCGAAGCTGGCTCCTGCGCTGGCGGCGGGCAACACCGTGGTGCTCAAGCCGGCCCCCGACACGCCGTGGAGCGCGACGATGATCGGCAAGATCATCGCCGAGGAGACCGACATCCCGGCCGGAGTGGTGAACATCGTCGCCTCGGGCGACAAGGCGGCCGTGGGCGAGTTCCTCACCGGCGACCCCCGCGTCGACATGATCAGCTTCACGGGCTCCACCGGCGTCGGGAAGCGGATCATGGCCCGCGGCGCCGACACGCTGAAGAAGGTGTTCCTCGAGCTCGGCGGGAAGTCGGCGAACATCGTGCTCGACGACGCCGACCTCGACGCCGCGAGCATGGGCGGGATGATGACCTGCATCCATGCGGGCCAGGGGTGTGCCATCACCACCCGCATGCTGCTGCCCGCGTCGCGCTACGACGAGGGCGTCGAGAAGCTCGTCGGCGCGTTCGAGATGGTCCCCTACGGCGACCCGATGGACCCGTCCAACCTCATGGGCCCGTTGGTCAACGCCTCCCAACGCGACAAGGTGCTCGGCATGATCGAGCGGGCCAAGGCCGACGGCGCCCGGTGCCTCGTCGGCGGCGGTCCGGCGGAGCAGTTCGACCGGGGCTACTTCGTCCAGCCCACGTTGTTCGTCGACGTCGACCCCGACTCCGAGCTCGCCCAGGACGAGGTGTTCGGCCCGGTGCTCGCCGTGATCAAGTACACCGACGACGACGACGCCGTGCGCATCGCCAACAACTCTCGCTACGGCCTGTCCGGCGCGGTCACGGGCGCCGGCCTCGACCGTGCGATGAGCGTGGCGGCCCGGATCCGCACCGGCACCATCTCGGTGAACGGCGGCGGTTGGTTCGGTCCCGACTCGCCCTTCGGCGGCTACAAGCAGAGCGGCATCGGCCGCGAGCACGGCGTCGCCGGCTTCGAGGAGTACCTCGAGACCAAGACGATGGGCCTGCCGGTCGGCTGAACCGCCCGGCTCGGCCCCCACGCGCACCGCAGGGGGTCCAGCGCGCGTTGCGGCCCGTCGCGTTGGGTCGCCCGCGAGCGGGACAGGTCGGCCAAGGTCCGGCCAATTCGGGGCCGGGCGTTCAAGCGCGGTGCCTCGAGATGCCGATGTCCGGGAGGATGACGAAGGTCCTGTCCCGGGACCGGGTGGAAGCCCGGTTCGGCGCCATGGGTCGAGAGGCGCGCGTCGTCGTCCTCGGCGGCGCGGCCCGGGTCGACGAGCGGACCCGGCACCTCCTCGAGGTGCTCGAGCGCAAGTGGGGGCGGTTCGGGTCCGGCAGCGAGGTGTCGCGCTGCAACGACACCCACGGCCGGACGGTCGTGGTGTCACCCGAGACCTACGGTCTGGTCGCACGCGCGGTGGGCGCATGGCGGGTCACCGGCGGCCGATTCGACCCCAGCGTCCCGGCGACCGCGTCCGGGGCCGCGCCGGGTGTGCCGAGCCCGGGCTGCGCCCGCGTGGAGCTGGACGCGACCCATCGCTCGGTCAGGGTCCCGGCGGGCGTGCACCTCGACGTCAGTGGGATCGCCCGTGGATTCGCCACCGACCTCGCGGTCGCCGACCTCATCCGGGGTGGTGCGAGCGGAGCGCTGGTGAGCGTCGGTTCCGACGTTCGGGTGTCCGGAGAGCCGCCGCGTCCCGAGGGCTGGTTCGTCGACCTCGACGACCCGCTCCAAACGGGCTCACTGGGCCGGCTCCGGCTCCGTGAGGGCGCCGTGAGCACCTGCTCGGCCCGGGTCGCGGCTGGCGTCGGTGGACGCGACACGATGGTGGGGGACCGTCTGGTCGACCCCGCGACCGGCACCCCGGCCGCGACCGGCATCGCCGCGGTCACCGTGGTGGCCGGCGAGGCCTGGTGGGCCCAGGCGATCGCCAAGGCCGCCTTCGTCGCCGGCCCCGACGCCGGCCTGGCGCTCATGGCCGAGCACGGCGTCACGGGGTTCGTGGTGCTCGACGCGGGCGACATCCGGGAGGCGCCGGGTCTCGACGCGTTCTGCTGAGCCCGGGTCACCGATACGCTCGCGGCACCAATGGGGCGCCAATGCGCCCGAACCGGAGGGGCCACGATGAGCGAGACCGACGCGACGACGGACGCGGTGACGGACGACGTGATCGACGAGAGGTCCGGCGACCGGTCCGGGTTCGGCGGTCTCGCGTACCTGCCGACGTTCCCGACGGTGCGCGAGGAGCGGCGCCATCGCAAGG